>WRNP01000001.1 GCA_009776515.1 Dehalococcoidia bacterium
AGCATGCGAGAAGTTGCAGGATCATAATGCCTAGCCCTTAAGTAGTAAGTCCCGCTCTCACTGTCATAGTACTCAGCACAGTATCTGAAGGGATTAGAGTCGTTGGGGTCGGGGTTGAGTTCGTTACCGATCCAGCAAGAGTCGTATGATACCCACTGTGTGCGGGGAACTCCGGGGGATATTCAGTTGTTAAGGTGCGCGGGGCGGCTTATGCAATGGGAGAACGGGTATTCGATATGCGCTAGGTGTTTACGGCTTCTTTTGCTGTTCCGACGGCTAAAGCCTCTGCCATACGACGCCTAGCCTCCGCCTTGATGACAGGGTCTCTGGGAAGAGCCATAAGAGCCTTGGCGCGCTCAGCACCTCTGCGAGTATCTTCGCATATTTCCTCTGGCGTCATCCCTTTGCGACGTTCGTAATGCCACTCCCTGATCTTGTGAATATCCTCAATTGTAAAAGCGGGGCTTATTTTCGGTTTGGGTATGTTATTCATCGTTAATTCCTCCATCAATGAGCGTCGAAGGCGTGCAGATTATTATATCTTTATAACCGCCTGTTGCTGCAATTTTCCTCGTCCCCTGTATTGTCTTGATGTTGACTATATGCTTAAAGTTCCAGGACACGATTATATCACAGCCTGAGATTAAGGCGGCGGCAATATGGCGGCAGTCGCCAAAGTTCTTCTCTTTTAAGATGTCGAGGTCAATAAACTTGCTAGCGAGGGCTACAGCAGCACTGCCAGCCTTTGCAAGATCGTATCCAATACTGTCAAGATACTCAAAAAGATAGCTTCTCTTCGGCTCATCGCAAGCTTCCAACTCATCAAGTACGACATCTGACAAAACGATGTCGTATATTCCCTCTTCCAGTCTCCTCCAAAACTTAAGCGTATCCCCCATCATATCGGGGGCATCAGGGGCATCAAGGTGGCTGATGACTGAGGTGTCAAGGTAAATCTTTAGCTTGGTCATCTGTCCTCTCTCTGTATCTACCCAAGGATTATAGCTCATGGCTGGATTAATTTCAGGCTCTCTTCGCATTAAGCATGGGCGGATTGGCATACTCCTCTCCCTTGGTCAGCATAGTCCAGATGATATTCACCAGTCTGCGCTGGACGCACTTAAGAGCTTGCTTCTTGGTCTTACCTTCGGATAGTTTCCGATGGTAGTATTCGTAGAAGAAGGGATTTAGTATCTTATACGATGGGGCAGTAATGAGACGGACGGATAACAGATAAAGAGCGGCATTGAGTTCTCGATTGCCTCGCTTGTTGGCAAGCTGTAGGATCCGTAGTTATGCAAAAATATGAGCCCGTCAGGCAATTACCCACACAAAACAGCGAAGAGCCGCCTATTTTAAGGCGGTAATACTTTGAGGCGGGATTACGATTTACCAAAAGATGTTCCGCGCAACTATATTGGCAGCGGACTGGCTCTCTCCCAGTATAGTTAACACCTCGACTTTCGCGAGATCAATGAGTTGCGCCAACTTGACAGAAGCCATCCGTTCGGCCTCTTTGAGTACGAACTTGATGTCCAGCGGATCTTCGGAGAGCATTTCAGGTTCATCGTTGAACACATCAATCAATGCTTTCAACTCCTCCACGCATGATTTGAGATTATTGGCATAGTCGTAGAAGAGAACCCCTTCTCCGGCATAATAGTGTTGGTCAATTTTGGCCACTGCCTGCTCAAACGCAATAAGCTCAATTAGCACTTCCTCGGCTTGTTCCCTCCATTCTGCTGTCGCTTGCCGCAGACAAGCCTCGCCGGGGTTCTTGTGAGCTGAATATATGGTTCGCTGTTTTAAGCGAGGGGCTAGGCTATCATAGTACACAGCGAAGCTCGCCTCACTGACCGAGAGGTGCAACTTATGGGCAACAATACCGGAGAGGCTCCCAGGAGAATCTCCGCTGTCCAGCCAATCATTCCACGAGCCTGTTACAAAGCCATCGTAGATATTTTGTGTTAGATCTTCCCCTCTCAGATATCCCGACCACGAGCAAAAGTCACTAAAACTTATGCATAGCCTACCATCAATTTCTTGCGTCCGTCCTTGGAATTTACCTATCTTTCGGCGAGCCTTTTGCCAAAGCACCATGAGCTCTTCCCAACTTATGGTGCTTTCACCTCTGCGGGAATACTGCGGCCAAGCCAGCTCATGTCCATCTATCTTAGTAGCCTCGTACCCTTTGTTTTCAAGCATGGCGCCAAGCTCCGCCAGCTCGGCGACATAGCAGTCAATCCACTCGCCCTGCACCAGGGGAACTTCTTTCAGAAAAGGAATGGGTACTGCACGGATGAAGATTGTTCTGCCAGATAGGACTTTGCCTGTTTTAAGGAGAGCATGGAACTTTGATACCATTCTTTTTAACTGTTTCCCATATATGGCATCTTTCATGGTAGAGAGACCATTGGTGTAATCCTCGCCGGATTTGAACCTCTCAAACTCTGCTTGCTCATCAAAGCACGCCCGCGTCTCCTGCTCATTGTCGCCAGTGAGGTTGGGCAAGTACCGGCCTCCGCTACCATATTTGTAGGAGCTATCCGGAAGACTGGTCTCGCCTTGATTGTGAAGATGCCCCCTAAGCCACTCGTCCAACATCTCCTCCTCTTCTAATCCATCCCAAACGGTGACATGATTACGGATAGCAGCCCTTACCGCCTCAGCCATGCCTGGCTCTACGGGATAAGGCCTGTTTTTAGCTATACTGGAGCTCAAAACGACGCTCGTACCCTGGCAATTGCCCTGCCAAATGATAGTCTGGTATTTCTCTACCAATCTCTGTAGCTTCTCACCCCATACCATGCTAGCGATCAGGTAATCCTGGTTCACCTGATCGTGGAGTTTAACCAGAAACATCGCATCTTTCATCGCCAGATCTGCATGCGTCTCTAATTCGTTTTTGTTAAGTATGGGAGTTTTCAGGCTGTTTTGAATTACCCGCGATATCAGGCGAGGCACAGGTGAATCCTCAACGGACATCGTGTGCAGATAATTAATATACTCTGTAAGGTTAGGATACTCGTGGATTTTCTTAAGCCATACCAGAACTTCTCGCTTTGGTCCAAGGTGCCTTTCTAGTCTGGAGAGCCGATTAGCTTGTTGCATCAGTTTCCTCCGCATAGGGTATTTCTAACAGAACCGGTTCATCGGCGAGAAAGATGGATTCATCTGGTAAATCCTTTTGTTGCAAGCGCATGGCCTGCTCCAGGGCAATAAGGCGCTGTTCATATTCATTCGTCTCCAGAGCGCGAAGCGCAACCTGAGCTATATAAACCAGTGTACGATTCCGGCTAAGGCTGTTCTCCAGGCTGAGGGTGTCCAATGCCGCAACTTCTATTAGACGGCGAATATCAGAAGCGCTTTCTAATCCCTTGAAGTCCCAGGTTCCGGAAAGGGCAACCTCCTGCTTCCGTCTAAGTCCTCCTAGGCGGCGGGCTTCCTGCACTTCTTCCGCATGCTCCGGACAATGCATGCGGCAGTAGTCGCTGTCTTTGAGAGGCGGAGCCATGCAAGGCTTACTCGAACCCAAATTGAAGGCACAGGCTCTTTTCGTGACCGTTTTGATGCTTCTGCCAACTGGAGAGGCGAGCCCCCTGGTGCTCTCGGCAGAGAGCGTTGACTTTCCGCCACGAACACATTCGAGATAATTTGATTGAGGCTCGAGTTCGTCGGGGAGAGAACGGGGATTCCGCGGCTTTGTTGTCTTTAGTGCCATTTAAAACCTCCTGATCATTGCGGGATGGCCAATTATTTCTACTGACTGCGCGTTCTTTATGCTGTAATCTGGCCTATACGAATGATACCAGTACATATGTGCAGAACACAAGTGCTGTATACGAGTAACATTTGGGTTGTTAAGATGTTATGAAGGCCGATCTCTGAACTGTATGCTTTATAGTGCCTTTTGTTACAAATCGCCTGTGCTCAAGCCAATGGTGATGCCATGAAGTACAGGATGGCGCAACAATCTCAGGCTAGGGGTTAATAATGGGGCAACAGGCCCAATTCATTTCATGTGGCCAGGCCACCATTTGCCACCTTTGCTGGCAAGAGGGGGATGGTGACGACACGATAAGCATCGTGCCAAAAGACTCGCAGGCGGGATAGGGGGCTACCCTGCCGTCTTCTTGCCCGCCACGCGTATGTCTCCCTCGCGGCGGGTGATGCCCAATCTATCCAAGTAGGTGAGCAAAGGAACACTGAACTTGCGCGAATAGCCAAAGCGAGCGCTCAGATCCTGAATGGCAACCTGCCCTTTCTCCTTAAGCAAGCGCACTACTTCAGACTCCACTGCTGCAAATTGCGCGGCACTCACAAGCACCCCCTCCGGCAGCTCCACCAATTCCCCATGCTGAGCAAGGTATCTCAACACTCCTGCACTACCTGGAAGCTCAACGGCGATTTCCCTGGCTGTGGGCGGTGCCGCGGGATTATTATGGAACATCCGACGGATGGCCGCCGCCTGCGCCTCCTGTTGGGGAGAGAGCTGCTGGCGATGCTCGGGAAGTGCCAGGGCATCCTCGAGGCGCACCAGTTTGCCCGCTGAGACAAGTTCTTGCACCAGGGCATCGAAGATATCCTTATCCAACCCTAGGGCGCTCTGGGCAGCTGCTTGGGAGAGGCCTTTCTTCAACCGATCGGCCTCGTGTTCCGCCTTAGCCATAGACAAAATCTCATCGCTCACCCCTTGCCAAAAAGCAAGGTCAACGAGGCACTGCCCTGCGGATGCGAGGCGCTTGTGTCGCAATAGCTCTTTTATCGTGTGGTCAATCTCTGCCTGAGAGAAAGGGCTCGACGCAAGCATGCCGCCTATTGCTAAACAATGTCTTTTAGCCACTTCAGCTAGAATAATATCCGAAAGCTCCAGGCTTTTTCTTCTTTCCAAAGAGGCTTGCCGCGCTGGCACTTCAGCTAGCTTAAACCTCTCCGCCAGGGGATCAAGGATAACCCCGCCACCAATGGTCAAGGGCGGTGACTGCCGACGGATGATAAAGCGCTCTCCGATATAAGCGGATACACCATCGCTTAGGCGAAGCTGAGCAAAGGCGCTCTCGCCAGGGTTAAGAAGCCGGGGGCCGATCAAAGCCACTCGCCCCAGCATCTCGCGGGTCTCCATAAAAATATCAACCTCAGCCATATTCTTAAGAGGAGCTTCCAAACCAAAAAGAAGCCTAAGCTCCGTGTCCAAGATGCGACTGGTGGGTAGCGCTGCCGATAACACCAGATCGCCACGCCTGAGATCATCTCGCTTTACGCCCGCAAGATTGAGGGCTACCCGACTTCCAGGCATGGCCTCCGGGCGGAGTTGTTTATAGCTCTCCACACTGCGGATGCGTACAGGAAGTCCTCCAGGCGAGAGTACCGCATCTTCACCTGTCCGGAAGACACCGCCAGAGAGGGTGCCCGTCACGACCACACCTGCGCCTTTGATGGTGAACACACGGTCAACCGGCAAGCGTGGCTTGCCCGTATTCCGGCGTGGTGCAAGCCGAGCGGCAAGTTCCGCGATAGCTCGCCGCATCTCTTCTATGCCTTCTCCCGTGCGGGCACTCACACGCAAAATGGGCGAGCCGTCCAGCCCGGTGCCCGCAAGGTGCCGGGATATGTCCTCACTCACCAGATCAAGCCAAGCAGGATCAGAAGCCAAGTCTATCTTATTGAGCGCCACTAAGCCACAGCCGATACCCAATAAATCCAATATCCTTAAGTGCTCCTCGGTCTGAGGCATCCAGCCATCATCTGCAGCCACTACCAGCAACACAGCATCCACCCCAAAAAGCCCGGGAATGACGTTATGGACAAACTGCTTATGCCCCGGCACGTCCACCATGCCCACCACTTCGCCCGATGGTAGTGGCAGCCAGGCAAATCCCAAATCAATAGTCATGCCACGCTTTTTTTCCTCCGGCAGGCGATCGGGATCAATGGCGGTTAGAGCTGTGATGAGGGATGATTTGCCATGGTCAATATGACCGGCCGTGGCTAAGGTCAGCAATTCCCGACACCTTGCAGCCAGGCTTCAATGACCAGTGACACAATAAGATTGTCTTGTTCTGCCATCACAGTACGCAGGTCAAGAAGAACGCGCCCATCCTCAATGCGAGCGATAAGGGGCGGATCGGCTAGGCGTAGCCGACGCACAAAGTCCTCTGGATTACCATTGGGCTTAAGGGCAAGGAGAGCGGTTGGCAGAGTCTCTTCAGGAAGCGAGCCGCCACCCACCAAACTACATCCCTCTCTTATCTCTGCCATAACGCCTCTCGCTTTTAATGGTGCGGCCACCGCCTCTGCCCGCCGGGCAATTTCCGATGGCGTCAGTGCCATCATACGCCAGACAGGCACCTGTTCCACAGCATCATTGTTAAGGTAGTGTCGCAGGGTTGCAGCAAGCGCCACAGACGAAAGTTTGTCCAAGCGCGCCACCCGAAAGAAAGGGTGTTTAAGCAGGAGCTGAACACAACTGCTCCGACCTACCACGATACCCGCCTGCGGTCCGCCCAGAAGTTTATCTCCACTGAAAGAAACCAAGTCAGCTCCATCCCGTAGCGCCTCCTGCACGGTAGGCTCGTGACGCAGTCCATAGACAGCAGAATCAAGTAGCGCCCCACTACCCAGGTCATAGACCACTGGCAGGCTATACACACGTCCGAGCTCTGCCAGTTCCGCCAGGCTGGCATCACAAACAAAACCACGCTGGATAAAGTTGCTAGGATGTACTTTCAGTAAGATGGCCGTATTACCACTGATTGCTTGGGCATAGTCACCCACACTAGTCCGGTTGGTAGTCCCCACCTCGCGCAGGATAACCCCGCTTTGGGCCATGATCTCTGGTACACGGAAGCCACCACCGATTTGTACTAGCTCGCCACGAGAGACTATGGCTTCCTTGCCATGAGCCAAAGCCACCAAGATAAGTAGTACAGCTGCCGCATTGTTATTCACCGCCAGAGCATCTTCTGCACCGGTTAAGGCATTCAGAAGCCGCCTGAGCTCAGGCGTGCGTGCCCCTCGCTCGCCCGTATCCAAATCGCTCTCCAAATTAAGGTAAGTGCCCCCCAAGCGAGCAATTGCTTCTAAAGCGCCGCTGGAGAGCGGGGCTCGCCCCAGATTGGTATGCAAAATGATCCCCGTGGCGTTCACGACATGACTTAAAAACCCCGGCCATTGTGCGTTAAGCAACCGGGCAACCTGAGCCGCGATGTCTTTCTTGGAAGGTACAGCATGCCGCACGGGGGCATCACGGCGTAGCTCAGCAAGCACTTGCTGGATGGCACGAGTGACCAGTGTATGCGAATAGCGAGCCACTAGGGGCATTATCTCGGGAGAGGCAAGTAGCTTTTCCACCGACGGCAGGAGGCGCAGAGAGAAACCCTGTGGCTCATCTGACCGGCTCATAGTACTTTCAGGCGGCTGGGCAGACCTTCCATCATGCACCCGATGACCGCCGCTTCCACTCCCAACCTCTTCAGCTCGGCAGACATGGCCTCCTCTTTTTCCGGAGCTACTGCGATGAGAAGCCCCCCAGAGGTCTGTGGGTCGTAAAGAATGGCCATGGTATCCTCATCAATGCCCTCGGCATCCACAATGGGGGCATAGAATTCCCAATTGGCATACATACCTTCTGGGATAAGGCCCATATGGGCAAACTCGCGCGCCTCAGGAATGATGGGCACGGTCTGAGCGTCTATCTTTACCGAAAGTCCACTGGTTTCGGCCATCTCCGCCAGGTGTCCCAACAGCCCAAAGCCCGTGACGTCAGTACAGGCATGAGCCCCCACGCTGACCATGGCTTGGCTAGCCTTATCGTTAAGGGTGCTCATCTGGACAGTGGCACGATCACGTACATCATCCGGTAGCATGCCAGCCTTGAGCGCTGTGTTCAGGATACCGGTGCCCAGGGGCTTTGTCAGGATGAGACGATCAGCCGCCCGAGCACTGTTCTTAGCAACCACCTTATCCGGATGAATCACTCCGGTTACCGCTACCCCGAAGCGCACTTCGTCATTGCGCACACTGTGACCGCCCACCAAAGCGATGCCAGCCTCGCTGAGCTTGTCTAGAGCCCCTTTCAGTATCTGTCCCAAGATAGCGGGGTCCATGGTATCCGAGGGAAAGGCTACAATATTCATGGCCGTAATGGGCTTGCCACCCTTGGCATAGATATCGCTCACGCCGTTGGCTGTAGCAATCATACCGAATACGTAAGGGTCATCGGCAATGGCCGCAATGAGATCCACTGTCTCTACAATGGCCAGATCGTCAGTGAGCTTGTACACACCAGCATCGTCCGATACCCCAGCCAGAACATTCGGGTTCGGGGGGATTTTGATACACCCCAGAGCTTTAGCTAAGTCACCCGGACTCAGCTTTGCTCCTCAACCCGAGTAATGCGATAGGGCAGTAAGGCGAATCTCCGTTGCTCCGTCTGCCAAACAGATCTCCTTTTAAAAATACTAAACCAAAGCGCGGCTCATAGTGGTACAGCGGAGGGGGAGGGAATCGAACCCCCCGCGACAGGTCAACTGCCGCCAACGGATTTGAAGTCCGCAAGACCCACCAGAGCCTATCCGCCTCCGCTTGATATTATAACAGATTGAGGCTTGCGCAAATTGGCACTTTCAAGATCACCTGACCAAAGCACCGTTATACCCTTCATCGCAACGAGCCAACTAAGGAGCTTTTGATTATCTCAAATCTCACCGGAGAATTGTTAGTGGGCGATAATATCATGGCAGGAGCCGCGGGCACTTCGAAGGCAAACTTTGCACATAGCCGCCTCCTGCCAGTACGCCTCACCACCTCTCGCCAACGCTAAAGGGCGAGGTGATTGCCATAATAATGACCCCATCATGCGCACGCAAGGTAGTAGCTGTTGCCCTCGGTACGACAGAGTTTTGCCTATTTCCCCGTAATCATCCGCCACAATGCGCTCAGATAGCGTAGCCGGAGTGCCCCCAGCGGCACCTCTATAAGCTGGCGATGTTGCACCGCGGCAAAATCGTTCACCTGGCCTATCTCCGTCCAGAGGTGCGCCGTCTCTTCCTGCCGACCATTTTGTATCAGGACGTCTATCTTCTCCTCCAATCGCCGAGCCTGTGCAATACGGGCAATCTGCGCCTCTGCCAAGGCTCCGCTGATCTGCCCGTATTTGGCCTTAGCGCGAGTGAGACGAATGGTTGCCTCGTAGGTCACGTCCATGATGTCATCGCGGGAAAGCCATTGGGTCTCGTAGTTTAAGATATGCTTCCAACTAGGCTGGAGCAGAGCTTGTCGGTGTTCAGCTAGGGTACGATAATGAAGTTTGTAGCCGTAGCGCTCAGGATGCTCAAAAGCTAAGCTTCCAGGATCAAGGAAAGGGGCAAGCGGCCCCTGATATATGATCAGTCGGGGATCACCATCAAAGCGACGCAAGAGCTGCTCGCAATAAGCCACATCGGCGAGCACAGCTTCCCGTGTTTGCCTCGGCAGGCCGATCATAAAATAGACTTCGAAGCGCCGGGCACCACTGGAGAGCCCCACAGTAATGGTTTCTTCTAATGCCGCGTTGGTATAGTTCAGCCCAAGCGCCCGCCTTATGTCCGAGTCATGCGAGTGGGGTGAGATGGACAGCCCAAACTGCGGAGCAGCCAAAGAGATATCTGTAACGAAGCGCGCCGGGGCAGGCCAGTAAAGCTCAAACATCACAGTATTGCCCACCGGTTCACGTTGTAGGCGATGCAAAAAATCTGCCGCTTGGTTCTCGCCACCCTGGCGGATATCGGACAGAACAAAGATTGGGCCCCGGCTAAGGCGGCTCAGGTTTTTAACATCGCGGTGGATCTCCTCCGGAGAACGGAAAGCTGTCTCTTGCCGACCCACAACTTTCTTCAGGGCACTCTTTGAGCCGCCACAGAAGATGCATTGCTGCTCACAACCACGGCAGGTAAAGACTGCCGTGATGGGATGGCTCAGCCAGCCCTTGAAAGGAATGATGCTTTTTAAGTCACGATAACGGATAACCTGGCGCAACATCATGCCATAATGGTCACGCATCACACCTCCCAGATGCTTTGGGACGTGGCTCAGCGCATTCTCTCTCACCGTGCCCCGGCTGTCTTTCCAAACCAGGTTCGCTACCGAACCCAGTCGGCGGCTCTTAAAAGTACGCAGAAGCGCTCGCATAGGCTCCTCAGCAGAATCACCGCGCATGACATAATCTATTTCGGGGTATTCTATCAACTCCCGCCAATAATAGGAGGCAGTGAAGCCCCCGAGAACAATTTTAGCCAGTGGATGGCATTTCTTTACTAATCTGGCTATCTCCACAGCTCCATGGGCATGCACCATCCAGTGCAGGTCAATACCAAAGAGGGGAGCCTCCAACTTCTGAATGAATTTTTCGACATCAAATCGTGCGTCCCGCAACATACGATAGGCCAAGTTGACAATGCGCACCAGGTAGCCGGCCTTTTCCAGATATTCAACTAGACTGGCAAATCCCAGAGGGTACATCTCAAAGACCGGGGTGGCTGGAACCAGATCGGATACTGGCCCATAGAGTTGCGGAGCCTTCCGGAAGTCATAAACATGAGGGGCATGTAAAAGAATAAGGTCGGGGCTTTTCATAAAATAAAACCATCTCCCGCTGAGGTCTTCACATCAGCGGGAGTCAGTGATTGCATGCAGTTTTATTGTCAGCTTACAGCCAACAGAGCCAGCGAGATGCCCGCGAAAAGTACCGCCAGCACTATGGTAAGCTGAAATAGGGTCTTTTCCAACCCGCGTTTGGTGCGATAGACAGTGTCTGCCTGCCCAAAAATCCCCCCCAGCCCACCTCCCCGCACCTGGAGCAGGAGTACCAGGGTTAGCGCCACCGCAAGTACCATCTGAGCTATGATTAGGAAGATTGTCATTATTGTTCCCCCAATTTTTTGGTCAAAAGTTCTGTTACCACGACTGGACTCGCCCGTCCCTTGGTCAAGCGCATTACCTGCCCGACCATGAACTTAAGCGCCTGGGGCTTGCCTCCTTTGAAGTCGGCAACGGCACCGGCGTTACCTTGGATGACCTCGGTTACCACCCGTTCCAACTCCGCTACGTCGCTTATCTGGGCAAGTCCCTTTTCTCTAATTATATCACCTGCTGAGCGACCTGTGGCGAACATCTCCTCCAGCACAGCCTTGCCTGTGCCAGCATTAATGACCTCACGCTCTACCAACAAGACAAGCTCAGCAAGTCCCGCCGGACTAACACGCCCACTAAAATTGGCAATATCAGTATTACGGTCGTTAATGATACCCGCGACCGCCCCTAAAAGCCAATTGCTTATCTCCTTAGGCAAGGACACGGCAGATACCGTTGCCTCAAAATAATCAGCAAGTTCGCGGCTTCCGGTAAGGATGGTAGCGTCGTAGACAGGTATGGCATATTGCGTTATGAAGCGTGCACAGCGGATATCAGGTAACTCGGGCAGCTTTGCCGTTATTTCCCTGACCCATCCTTCAGACGGTGCCAGCGGTGGCAGGTCAGGTTCGGGAAAATAGCGGTAGTCGTGAGCAAATTCCTTACTTCGCTGAGAGACAGTCTTGCCCTCGGCTTCCACCCAACCGCGCGTTTCCTGACTCACCCGCCCACCCGCCAGCACCACTTGGCGCTGCCGATCAGCCTCATATTCCAGTGCCCGAAACACGGCGCGGAAACTATTCATGTTCTTGACTTCGACCTTAGGCATGAATTCGCTCGTCCCCACCGGACGGATACTGATATTGGCATCACAACGAAAGCTACCCTCCTCCATATTGGCCGCAGAGACACCAAGATACCACAGCATCACGCGGAGCTTCATGAGGTATTGGCGCGCCTCCTCTGGTGAGCGCATGTCCGGCTCACTCACAATCTCCATAAGCGGCATGCCAGAGCGATTCACGTCCATCAGGCTGTAACCGCCGTCTTCAGCCCGATGCAACAACTTAGCTACATCCTCTTCCAAGTGCACCCGCGTGATACCGATTACGCGGTGACACCCTTCGACTTCAAGCGCTAGCCAGCCCTTCAACCCAAGCGGCTGGTCGTATTGCGAGATCTGGTAGCCCTTCATGAGATCAGGATAGGGATAATTCTTGCGATCAAATTTGGAATAGGACGGGACTGAGCAGTTTAAGGCTAGCGCAGTCATGATAGTGTATTCCACCGCCCGCCGATTGATGGTAGGCAAAACCCCTGGCATCCCCAGGCAGACAGGGCAGACATGAGTGTTGGGGGGGGCATCGGCATAAGACGCCGCGCAACGGCAAAACATCTTGCTTTCAGTGGCAAGCTGCGCATGCACCTCAAGCCCGATGACGGTTTCGTATTCTACGGCGGGGGTGGCTCCAGTTGTCATAAACTGCTTCCCAGTATATCAACATCGCTCTTTACTGACAAGACCAACTTGAATTTCGGGAGGCGACAACCCATCTTCTACGCCATCGCCTTCCTGTTCCCCTCCACTCGTAATAAGCCCTGAACGTTTACGCCTGATGCTGTATAATATAGGCCTATGGAAACATTTTCCGTTCGCGGGGTGAACTGCAAGCCCAAGCCGCAAAAGGCCTGTCGGACAGTTTCGGTAGTCCATCGACCATGCAGCCCCAAACCCCAGACTCGCGGTACGTTTTCATGGTGAACGGTATGGGCGAACGTCGCGTCCTGATCAAGAGAGCGCCTCCGACGAGGTAGAAAGATAATAAAGGCTGTAACAGATGAAGAAATCAGATTATCGGATTAGAGCTCTGGGTATTTTTGGGCAGAAGGAGATTGCACTCCATGCTTAAGTGGCTCGGCAACCTCCGGGATTCCAACGAGCGCGAAGTCAACAAGCTCCGCCCCATCATCGAAAAGATAAACGCCCTTGACCAGGCGTTTCAAAAACTATCTGATGATGAGCTTAAAGCCAAGACCGCCGAGTTCAAAAAGCGCCTCGCCGCTGCCACTGCCGAAGAGTATGAAGCTATAGAGGAGGCGCGCAAGGAGCTTGCCAACGAGCAGGGTTGCACACTCGCCGAGATGACGACAGAGGACAAAGAGGCCTTGTCCCAACGATGTCAGGCTATCCAGGAAGAAATCGACAGCCTGGACAAAGAACTCCGCAAGAAGGAGAATGCTTTTCTGGACGAACTGTTGCCCGAGGCCTTTGCCAGTGTGCGCGAGGCTGCCCGCCGCAGCCTAGGACAGCGGCATTTCGATATGCAGTTAATGGGCGGCATCGTACTACATCAAGGCAAGATCGCCGAGATGAAAACAGGCGAGGGCAAGACGCTGGTAGCCACCTTGCCACTATATTTGAACGCCATCACTGGGCGCGGCGTGCATCTGGTGACAGTGAATGATTACCTCGCCCGGCGCGACCCATATTGGATGGGGCCGGTCTTCCACGCCCTGGGAATGTCCGTAGCTAGCATCTACCCCATGCAAAACCCCGCCGAGCAGCAACCCGCCCGACTTTACGACCCAGATTATACCTCCGACAAAGAACATGACCCATGGGCACACTTCAGGCCAATCCGCCGCCGCGAAGCCTACCTCGCCGATGTCACCTACGGAACCTCGGCGGAGTTCGGCTTCGACTACCTCCGCGATAACATGGCTCTCGACCTTAACCAATGTGTACAGCGCATGCAGAGTTACGCCATCGTAGACGAGGTAGACAACCTTCTTATTGACGAGGCACGTACGCCGCTCATAATCAGCGCTCCTGACATGGAGTCATCTCAGAAATACCAGGTCTTCGCCCGCCTGGTGCAGAGCCTTAAGCCCAGCACGGACTACGAGGCCAAAGAGAAAGAGCGGTCGGTCGAGCCTACCGATGATGGGTTCGGTCGCATTGAAGGGCTCCTGCGACGCGAGGGGCTGCTCAAAGGCGAGAACCTTTACGATCCCCATAACACCGACCTCATGCGCCACCTCAGGAATGCCTTATCGGCCAAAGAGTTCTTCCGCCGCGACCGTGAGTACGTGGTTAAAGATGGGGAGATCATCATTGTAGACGAGTTCACAGGGCGTCTCATGCTGGGGCGGCGCTACTCAGAGGGGTTGCACCAAGCCATTGAGGCCAAGGAGCACGTCAAAGTGCAACACGAAACCAAGACTTTCGCCACCATCACCATCCAAAACTACTTTCGCATGTACCCTAAGCTTGCAGGCATGACCGGTACGGCAGCCACCGAGGCTGAGGAGTTCGCGAAAATCTACAAGCTGGAGGTCGTGCAGATCCCCACCAGCAAGCCTCTCGCCCGACAGGACCTAGGCGACCTTATCTATAAGAACGAAGATTCTAAGTTCAAGGCCATTGCCAACGAGGTACAGCGAGCGCATTCCATCGGCCAGCCGGTACTCATTGGTACCGTCTCCATTGAAAAAAGCGAGGCCTTGAGTGACCTGCTCACCCGGCGCGGCGTGAAGCATAACGTACTCAATGCCAAGAAGCACGAACAAGAGGCTTTGATCGTCGCCGAAGCCGGTTTGCCCGGTGCCGTCACCGTCGCCACTAACATGGCCGGACGAGGTGTGGACATCATTCTGGGTGGCAAGCCGCCTGAGGACGACAATGAGAAAGAGCGCACCGATTGGCAGGTCAGGCATGACAAGGTCCTTGCCATGGGCGGTCTCTACGTTGTAGGCACTGAGCGGCACGAGGCAAGGCGCATCGACAACCAACTAAGAGGCCGCGCCGGTCGCCAAGGCGACCCCGGCACCTCACGCTTTTATGTGGCACTGGATGATGATGTCATGCGCCGCTTTGGCGGCGAGCGTATCCAAGGAATCATGAACTGGGCAGGCATGGACGAGAACACCCCGATTGAAAACAGGCTTATCACGCGCTCCATCGAAAATGCCCAAACACGGGTCGAGGGTTATCACTTCGACGCCCGCAAGCACCTGGTGGATTATGACGATGTTATAAACAAGCAACGCGAGGTCATCTATCGTGAGCGGAGGAAGATTCTCTCCGGAGCAGATCTCAGAAGCAACATCCTAGCCATGGTACGTCAAGAGATTGAGGAGGCCGTTGTCGAGCACACTAGTGCGCCTGGAGGTGAGGGTCCGGACTACGCAGCCCTTGTGAGGCATATATCCGGGCTTTTCCCACCGAACGTGGCCATCAATGACTTCGGAGCCGAGACCTTATCCCGCCAGACGCCTTCGGAAATCACCGAATCGCTGGTACGCGTTGCTAACACCCTCTACGAACAAAAGGAAAAAGAATACGGCGCAGAGGGCATGCGCGTTCTTGAGCGGCTGGTCATGTTGCGGGTGATCGACACCCTCTGGGTGGAGCACCTGACGGCCATAGACTACCTGCGCCAAGGCATCGGCATGCAGGCGGTAGCCCAGCAGGATCCCCTCGTAGCCTACCGCCGCCAATCTTCTGAGATGTTCCAAGAGCTCATGGACACCATTCGCGAAGACGTGGCACATACCATCTTCAAGGTCTCACTGGTGAAGAAAGAGATGCCCGGCGCCAAGCCCGCAACAGTAAGTGCCCTGTCCTCTTCAAGTGGCCAAACTGCCCGCAGTGCCCCCGTGCCTGCTCTCTCCTCACCCATGTCGAAAGTAGTCGGCCAGCCTGGCAAGAAGCAGGTGCTGCCTCAAGCCGGTAAGAAAGTGGGGCGCAACGAACTATGCCCTTGTGGCTCTGGTAAAAAGTATAAACTCTGTTGCGGGAGATAAGGCAAGTACCCCCGCGAACAAAGGCAGCAAGGTGTTCCAAAACTAAAATGAAAGCCCTTAAAACATAGTTAATCTTCCAATTAGCAGGAAGGCAGGTTATGGCCGAATTCTCCATTCAGAAAATTATCGTGCGCTTTCAAGCTGCACTCGCCAGCCACGAGAACTGGTATCTTGCGCTACTCGGAGCCATACGTGAATGGTCCGTTGCCGAGGAGGAAACCGATGGCGCATGTTACCGCTACCTCATCGCGGGGGAGGCGCTGGACCTCGCCCAGATAAGCGAGAGACTCCTCAAGGCATCCCATAACCTCATCCCAGAACAGGAGAAATATGATCTGCTCTTCCGCGGCCATCCGCCCATAGCCCTAACTCCCGAAGAATTGAGAGAGCTCCTCGGCGAGGAAAAGTACAAGCAGCATCTCAATTTTTTCTACGGCATTACCGTCGAGGAAGCCCTCCAAGAGGTCACCGCCGAGGAGGTGCGCAAAGAAGAGCGCGGTGTGCGGGTACGCACGGATGCCTGGATTACAGGCGAGGTTTTCTTGCGCATCTATGGCAAAACACAGCCGGAGCTTACTGGCTATTTCCGAGCCGAAAAAGATTCGGTAACAAATAGCGTGAGCCTCGTTGAGATGAAAGAGTTCAGTTATTGGCTTTTCAAGTTCCGCCTAGCTCATTCCGATCCCGAAAAATCCGCCTCGGATACCAAAAAGGCGCTCGGCTGGCTAAAGGGGCAGGGTGAATATGTTTCGAAGCATCTGCCAGCGGCTACGTTGAGTAAATAATAAGGCTGCAGATTAGCCAAGCCGTGGGATCAAGCCATTGACACCCTGCCCCCAGTATGTGACAATGGCTAAATTGCAGGAGGTAAACATGAACAACTTAAAGGCATCCCTGATCCTCTACAGCGCTATAAGCGTCATGATGGGCGTGGCACTCTTGTTTCCAAATAACACTGCAGAGTTCTTGGACATCGACCCAGGCGCAAGCGGGTTCATCTTCACCTTGTTGGGAGTAGCAAACATCGCCGTTGCCTACCTTTTCATGATGGCCGGCTTCAATCCCATATCAAGCGTAAGTGTCCTGCGTTTTGCCGTTATTTGGAGCGCGCTCATGCTGGTAGGCACTGTCTACGCGATCTTCGCCAACTATGTTACCTGGGGACACGTTTGGTTCGTCGTCGTCATCCACGCCATCTTTCTGCTCACTCTTCTTATCTTCTACCCCCGCCATCGCGCTGAGACGTAGGGCCTTAAGCGTAAGGGGCCAGACAACGATTACTCGAACATTGCCCCCACAGACAACCCCGTATGGATACGGTGGATGGCCTCGCCGAGAAGAGGCGCGATGGGCAATACGGTGATCTTGTCCAATTTCTTATGCGCCGGTACAGGTACCGTCTGGGCAACGATAACCTCTTTTACGGGCGAGTTCGCGATGCGCTCAATTGCCTTGCCCGAGAAGATGGGGTGGGTAGCACACGAATAGACCTCAGTGGCACCAGCCTCAAGTAGCGCATCGACAGCATTCACCAGCGAGCCCGCCGTATCAATTTCATCATCGACGGCAACAGCTATCTTCCCGGACACATCGCCGATGATGTTCAGAGTTTCGGAAAGATCATTATTGCCAACGCGGCGTTTCTCAATGATGGCCAAAGGGGCATTCAGGCGAGCGGCCATATCGCGCGCCCGTTTACTGATGCCAATATCAGTGGCTACAACGACAATGTTTTCCAGGTTTTTCTTGCGGATATGCTGTGCCAAGAGAGGTAGAGCCGCAAGCTCATCCACAGGCACGTTAAAAAAGCCCTGAATCTGTCCAGCATGGAGGTCAACGGTGAGCACACGGTTAGCCCCAGAGGTGGTAATCAGATCGGCGATCAAGCGGGCAGTGATGGGTACGCGAGGCTGGTCCTTCTTATCGGTGCGAGCATAGCCATAGTAAGGGACAACGGCCGTGATACGCCCCGCAGAGGCCCTCCAGAAAGCATCCAGCATGATGAAAAGCTCAACCAGATTATTGTTCACTGGCGAGGAGATAGGCTGTATAATAAATACATCACGGCTACGCACATTCTCCAAGACCTTGACGAAGATATTTTCGTTGGAGAATTGGGAGACTTCTATGCGCCCAGGTGAGATGCCCAAATAGTCGCATACCGAACACGCCAACTCGGGGTGGGCATTACCCGAGAACACCTTGAGTTCATCCATCAATTTCCTCCCGCCAAAAAAGTGTGCAATTCGCTTCTTGGATCTTATTTTAGTTATCCATACCTGGTACTGGGAATTTTCGGCACAGCTCCTGCACCTCGCTTTGCACCTCTTGCTCTATAGCAAAGTCATCTACGTGGCTCAAGACACGGACTATCCAGCGGGCGACCATTTGCATCTCATCCCCGCTGAAGCCACGGGAGGTGACGGCTGGTGTACCCAGCCTCATGCCGCCTGCTACCCGAGGCGAATACCCCTGTCCGAAAGGCACGGTGTTGCGGTTGACGACGATGCCTGCCCGCCCCAACGACTCCTCGGCTTGCTTACCGTTCACACCGGCTGGGCTCAGATCCACCAGGATAAGATGGTTATCGGTGCCACCAGTAATCAGGCGGAGTCCGGCAGCCTTTAACTCCTGTGCCAACAAGCGCGCATTGTCCAGAGTACGCTGCTGGTAGTTAATAAAATCAGGCCGAATGGCCTCAAGGAAGCATACCGCTTTAGCGGCAATTGCATGCATGAGTGGCCCGCCTTGGGTGCGAGGGAATACGGCGCTGTCCACCAGCGATGCCACTCCCTGGCGGCATAAAATGAAGCCGCCGCGTGGGCCACGGAGCGTCTTGTGAGATGTGGAGGTCACTACCTCCGCATAGGGAACGGGCGAGGGGTGTAACCCCGCAGCAACGAGGCCAGCAATGTGGGCCATGTCCACCATCAACCGAGCCCCCGCCATGGCGGCAATCTGTTGCAACCGTTCGAAATCAATGATGCGTGGATAAGCCGAGGCCCCAGCCACAATGAGTCGAGGCTTGTGCTCCAAAGCCAGACGCTCCACTCCGATGTAATCAATACGTTCAGTGGCCGGATCTAGGCCATAGCTTATAAACTTGTAGGCTTTGCCAGAGAAGTTCACCGGTGAACCATGGGTCAGGTGACCACCATGGGTAAGTTCCATACCTAACACAGTATCACCAGGCTCAATGAGGGCATAGTATGCAGCCATGTTGGCCTGTGCCCCGGAGTGCGGCTGTACATTGGCATGGTCAGTACCATAAAGCTCCTTGGCGCGCGCGATGGCCAAGGCTTCAATATCGTCCATGTTCCCACAACCGCCATAATAGCGCTTGCCCGGATAGCCCTCGGCATATTTATTAGTTAGGAAAGTCCCCTGCGCCTCCAATACTGCGCACGAAGCGTAGTTTTCGGATGCGATAAGGTTAATGGTTCCCTTTTGCCGCTGCCGTTCTAGGTTTATGGCATGATATATGTCCGGGTCGGTTGCACTGAGTGAGCTCATAATTTTCCCTTTCACTAATTACTGAGCCTAGAATCAAAGATTCATTTTGATTTTCTGCCCCCTATGGCGGAAATGTACTAAGTAGATAATCCCCATAAATCTGCTATCGGGAAACTTTATTGTAAACGTCCGAGACGCTCAGGCGCAATACAGCACCCCCAGTAGCAGAGTTGCGAAAGCACCAACCATGGCTCATTTTGCCAACATGGAACGAACGTAGCAGATCTACACAATATTGAACCCGCCGGGGAAAAACCAAAATGGAGCGAACAACTACACTCGCTCCCATTTAATGCTATTGCTTGACCAATTATACACTGGATATAGCATTGCCCAGATTAGCCCAATTTAGGCACACACCAGTCCAATGTACAGATAACTCCTCTATACATTGGACTCAAACCACGAACTACTAAGCACTAGAGTCTACGATGACAACATTAGCTGGAATATCAAAGTCGCTGTCGGTAACAGTACCAAACGAGATGTTTTTATAGATTACCGTACTTAATTGGCCATCATCAGTTTCTGTTTCCTCTTTAACAGGGAACCCATACTCAACCCATATCCACGACTTAGTGACAGTCTCTGCACCATATACAGTCACAGTGTACTCTAACACCGCACAAGACATACCATCAATAGTTTCGTAGCCAATTATAAGAGGATTGCTGTTCACTATGACGTCTGCAATCATCAATGGCACTTCTTGCTCATCAAATGGTATTTTGAAACCAAAACTCAAGCCCTCAAAATACATGACGGCTGTTGCATTGTCCTGGTCAACTACGATGACTATGGTTTCACCATCTGCGGTCATGCGTATCTTTAGCTTATCTTGCATCATCCAGCATTGCATGGTTGATTCCACACCATACTCAGTCGCTACGACATCGAACCGGACATTAGCCATGCTCTTCTGCATACGCTCCAGGATTGTCTCCAGATTCTCCCCTGCGCTGGTTATAGTGGACGTAGTAGTGGTTGTAATTGTCAGGGTAACCGGTGGAGGCGTTGTGGTAGCCGTTAGGGTAGTGGGAATAGTGGTTGTAATTGTCAGGGTAACCGGTGGAGGCGTTGTGGTAGCCGTTAGGGTAGTGGGAATAGTAGTTGTAATTGTCAGGGTAACCGGTGGAGGCGTTGTGGTAACAATTCCTCCACACGAGGCAAGCAAGGGCACGACAAGTATTATTGCTATTGAGACACTAAGGATCGCTTTCTTCATCTTTCGTCCTCCTTGCGGAATCCTTTTTACCATGCCGTTGTTTCTCAGAAATTGTCCCGCTAACACTACTTCCAGGCTGAACCCAGAAACTCAGTAAGGGGTAGCTTGACTCGCCAGATAATACCATGACGGGGGCACCCAACACAAAGCAANCATGCCCGAGAGATCAAAAATGCATCATCTTTTCCACGTTATCCAATTGTTGGCAAAGAAGTTCCAGAACATAGCAATAGCAATACCAANGAAGTTAGCTAGAGTGTCGTATGGGATTTCCCAGCCTGCCCCGCGAGTCAGACCCAGATAAANGCCGTACTGAACGCCTGCTCCCAGAAGGCTTATNACATTGAACTTGATAAGCCTTCCGAAAAAAGATTTTATGCCGACGCCGCGGCAATCGCCAAAGGTAAAATAATAATTCAACAAGAAGTTTGTCATTATCGAAACTTCAATGCCAATGGGCACAGCAATGGCATCACGGGGATAGGCCAATCCGGCAAATCTGGTGAGCAAGAACCCCACCCCTAAGTTAACAATGACCCCACTGCCACCTACTAGAACGAACTTGGCGAAGCGCGCTATCTCGCCACTACGGCACATCAAGCTCCACAAGTGCTTGAGATAGTCTACTTCTTGTCTAACATTGAGCTTACTTTCGCCCTTCTCGCGGATATGGAACATAAAAGGTACTTCCGCCACTTTTTGCGGATGCGCAGTGACGATAATTTCCAGCAGTATCTTGTAACCAACAGGTGCCAGTTTAACGCCGTGGATGACCCCCCGCCGGAAAGCAAAAAAACCAGACATGGGGTCTTTCACCTTACGGGAGAGGGGCAATAAAAGGTGCGACAGGAAGATAGCCCCGTTCGAGATTATCTGTCGAAGTTTGCTCCAGCCCTCATTTCCGCCGCCTGATATATAGCGCGAGGCCACAGCCACATCGGCACCCGCATCCATAGCAGCAATGATACTTGGTACGACCTCCGGCGGGTGCTGGAGATCGGCATCCATAACCAAGATGGTATCATTATGAGCAAAGCCAAAGCCGTCAAGCACCGCCGTGGCCAACCCTTTCTTATCCCGACGCACCACGATGCGCACTGGGTAACGTGCGGCAAGTTCCGCCACCAGCTCTTCCGTGCCATCGCGGGAATCGTCATCTACCAGAACAACCTCATATGCCTGCGGGGCAATAGCACCGTGTAGGCGTTCCACTAGAGGGCGGATATTATCGCACTCCTTATAGGTTGGGACCACGATGGAAAACGGCTTGGGCAAAGTTATAACAACCCTTTACCAGTTAAAAAACTTTGGCTTCCGCCAGCAAGGCTACTGGAGAAAGCGACCGACTAAGCCTTGCTGTTACTGTCGAAGATAACAACTTTCCAATTTACCAGGAACAACCGATTGAGGCGAGGTGCCTAACATAGATAACCCCGCCTGGGATGGTCAGGTGCCAATCATATACCCAGAGAAGTCTAAGCTGTCTCCGCTAGCCACGCCCGTATAGCGACTTCCAGCTGCCCAAACGTCAGACCTATATTACTCACCAAAGTGGACTCGGCACTGCCGCCGTGGTCGTTTAACCCCTTATAGGTCGAGATACATTTGTCCAGCCCATAGGTGGCCGCAAGGTAACTTGCCACCACATAGGACTCGGCAAGCGCCAATTCCGGTTTAGATTCCCATGCCGAGTTCGCGTAGCTCACATTGCTAGAGCGCATGTACTCCGAAAGCCCACTAATATCGACCCATGTGCCCTCAGCCAAGGCCTTGCGGGCAATCTCAAACTGGAGCTCATGCCAGGCCTGCACGCTATCCTTATATGCCGACTCGCGCAGTGCTATGTACGACATATAGCCGGCGACCCCTTCATCCATCCAGTGGATGCTCTTCCATGTATTCGGTCAGCAGAGGCGGTCCAGGGTACCCAGTACCTGCTGATGATAGATATCGCGCCAGTCGAAGTCTGGAGGAATATGCGTTATATTATTCGTCGGGCGAGGTGCGCCCCTATTTTGGTATCTCAGCGCCTCGTCTTCGCTAAGCGCACTATATGATTGCAAGCCTGTTACCATATCATCCCTCGTTGCATAGACAAATATTGTCATGAGCAGTGGCGTAGGTGGCTTCAAAATCTGGATAATGTCCGTGAAAGCTTCTTCAAAATCCTCAGCGCACCTCTGGGCTCGCGCTTCATTGCCCTCGTTATACCAGACAATGGCATGGGCAGTCGTAAGCCGCAAAGTGGGCAAGCCCGACTTTATATAGACGTAGCCATTGGGCATGTTGTAATGACCCTGATTAGGTGCTTTATCAGCCGCGACAACCTTGCCTGACTGCCACTTGTGAGTTGCCACCGTGAAGTCGAATTGCTCCAAGGCTAACACCGATGCAGGGATATATAAGCTAATGGTATCGCCGTCCAACTCATAGGCCACCGGGCTGACCTGATCAGTACTCGCATTATGGATATCCGCACTGACCCAATCAGATGTAGCCACCATCCTTATAAAATAATCAGCGCCAATATCGTTGGTGACGAGATCCCCTGCCCAGCCAGTCGCTGAACTCATATCGGCATCAATAAAAAAGCCCCATTCCACCATATCAGCACCGATGTCCCCGTAAGGCGGAATGGCACTACCAAGCTTTATACGGAAGAACGAGCCCGCTTCATCTGTATAGGCCTCCGCCACCACGATATCTAAATAGGCTTCTGCTTGAATCGACTGCCCTTGATTATCAAACAAGTCATTCTGCGAGTCGCTAACGATGAGCATATCGGCACCTGCCGGCGGCTCAATTACTACCAGTTGTGGTTCTTCAATTGTCGTTTGGGTAGCCGTAGTTGTAGGTAAGGGCTCGATTGAACTGTTACCGGGCTCCAGCGTGGCCGCAGTTGGAGCGGACGGCAATGCCAGTGAGGGTGACATTGTCGCTGGCGTACTCACAACTGGCGGCACATACGCTGATGTCGCCTGCTCAGTAGCCGAAAGTGACGAGACAGGCGGCAATGCGCTTTCAGAGACTAACGGCGTACTACTTGACGCATCCACATGGCAGCCGGCTGCCTGGACTGCAACAAATATGACCACGAGCAATCCCAGTATCACCTTACTCATTGCCTTCGACATATTGCCATTATATCATAGATGTACAGCCAGCATTGGAGTCATCTCAACCCGGATCAACCTACCCAGTCACGCACTATCGCATTACATCAAGCCGCACACCCAAAACTTGCTAGTGCAAGGCATTCGCGCACCGCAAGGTGCCACTGGGCACTTCTGCGTCAGCCGCTACTGATCATGGGGCATAATCCGCTACATCTAGGCTATAATTATGGCTCAACGATTAACCATGCTAGCCTTAACCAACATCACCAAGTCCTTTGGCGAGTGCACGCTCTTTTCAGATGTTACTTTCAGCATCGGTGCATGCGAACGCTTAGCGCTTCTCGGCCCTAACGGCGCAGGCAAGACCACTTTGCTTGAAATCATCGCTGGCGAAACAAGCCCAGACATGGGTATCATTACCCGGCGAAAGGGGCTTACCGTAGGCTATCTCCGTCAAGAGATTCCTCCCGCCTCGCCACAACTGCTTCTTGCAGCGGTTGTAGCGGCAGTCAGCACCACAAGCACCATCCAGCACCGCATAGAATTCCTCCAGGAAGAGCTCTCAGATGATGCATGCGAGAGCAAAGTGCCCTTGCTACGCGAACTTGGCGAATTACAGCACCGTTTTGAAAGCTCGGGTGGCTATGACACCGAGCACGAGGCCAAAGCTATCCTCGGCGGCTTGGGCTTTAAAGAGGCTGATTTTGGTTGTCCTCTGTCTACCCTAAGTGGGGGCACTCTTATGCGGGCAGAACTGGCCAAGCTCCTTCTGTTAAATCCCGACCTATTGCTTCTCGACGAACCGACCAACCATCTTGATTTGGAAACACAGCTGTGGTTCGAGAGCTTCCTTCGTGACTACCGCGGGGCAGTACTGCTTACCTCTCACGACCGTGCATTTCTCAACCGCGTGGTGGAACGCGTGCTAGTTCTTGAGAATGGAGGGTTAACTTCATACCGTGGAAATTACGATGCCTATGTTGCTATCCACGCCGAGGTCCGCGCCGCTACTTCTGCCACCGCTCGCCGTCAGGCGAGCAAGATAGAGCAACAAGGGCGCTTCATCACCCGATTCCGCGCCAAGAGCACCAAAGCCCATCAAGTCCAGAGTCGCATAAAAGCACTGTCTAGAATAGAGCGCGTGCAGGTACCGCGCCAGACAAAGAAGATTCATTTTAGCTTTCCCGCTCCACCCCACAGTGGGCACGAGGTCATTAGTCTCACACACATATGCAAAGCCTATGGCGAGAAGGAGATCTATAGCGACCTCAATCTCACGCTCTACCGAGGCGACAAGGCAGCCTTGGTGGGACCAAATGGAGCAGGAAAGACCACCTTGCTCAAAATAATGGCCGGGGCGTTACCGTTTGAGGGGGGAACCCGCCGTCTGGGGCACAATGTGGCAACCTCCTACTACGCACAGCACCAGCTTGAACTTCTGGAGTCCCGAAACACCGTGCTTAGTGAGCTTATGCGCGTAGCGAACAACAAGCCTGAGGCATATCTGAGGCACATCTTAGGCGGATTCCTCTTTGCGGGTGACAATATCGAAAAGCCGATAGCAGTGCTATCAGGTGGCGAGAAAGCCCGCTTGGCATTAGCTAAAATGTTAATCCAAAGCGCCAATCTCATACTAATGGATGAGCCGACCAACCACCTGGACATCACCTCGCGTGAGATCCTGGCCGATGCCCTGGAATCCTATCAGGGAACACTCTGTTTCATAACTCACGATCGCACCCTGATACGCGAGGTCGCCACTCAGATCATCGAGGTCAAATCCGGCAAGCTTATCCTTTTCCCTGGCAACTACGACAGCTACCTGTACCATCAATCCTTTGTTGAGGAGCCCGCGCCGATCACTTTTTCTCATGGCAAACTCCCCTCTTCAAGCCGAAAACGGGTTGCCGAGGGGACACTCCGGAGCGACTATTACCGGCAGAATGCCCCTCTCAAAAAACGAGCGGCGGATATTGAGGCCGAAATGTCTAGACTGGAAGCCGAGCAACACGATCTGGAGCTTAGATTTGGTTGCCCCGCAGCATATCAGGATGCCAAGCAAATCGTAGCCCACCTTGAGCGCCACCGCGCGCTCAAAGATATGATTGTCGCCCTAACTACTGAGTGGGAGCAACTTCTGCTGAAGATAGATGCCCTGAAAACCAAGTTCAAGGCGGATCTGGGCAGGGATTAAGCTTCCTCCGGGAAAGGCACTCCCTCGAAATGCTCGCGTCCCTTAGCTTCGAGCGCCACGTAACGTCCGGCATCACTTTTTTGATACATACCCGGCGCGGTGACAGACTTAAGAATCCCCGCTAATTTTTGAAGCTGGAGCGAGATATCTTCTTTCTCATCCCGGAGCGAGCTGGCAAAAACAAAGATGCCGTTAACTATTTTCGACTCGGCACAGAGCGCGACCAAACTCTGGTAAGCTACGTTGGTCTTAAAACCCACGATGAACTTCCATATGCCTGGACGCAGGGTATCTACAGAGGAAAGGCTAGCAATGGCATCACTCAAATTGTCAAGACTGACCGTGCCTTTGACCTGAATTATTGCCCGAACCGCCTCGGGACTGACCACGACGATATCGCCAGAGACAAACAGCGGTCCGTACTCCACGGCACTGTAGATGATGATGTCGCACTCGCGAGATGCCCGTCCATCGGCAGCCAACACCACACCTCGTCCAACCGCAAAGGCTCCGGAAACCATCTCTCTTACCCAGTCGCGTACGATGGCCTCATAGTAGTCACCAATAATGCGCGGATCTTTAAGCAACGAACAGATGATATCCCGTTGTACCAGTACCTTTTCCTGTACTTTTCGGTAGTAAGCATCCATGGTCTTCACCTTTCTGCAGAACGCGTCCGGCGCTCAATGCGCCCAAGTTCTTCGTCAGTCAAGCCAAAGTGGTGCGCAATCTCGTGACGCACCACACTTGTGATGCGAGCGGGAATCTCCTCTGGCAAACGGCAGGATTCCTCAATATTGCCCTGGAAGAGAGTTATCTTGTCTGGCAAAGCCAGTTGGTAATGCACTCCGCGGGCGATGCGCGGCACACCTTCATATAGACCAAGTAAAATACACCGTCTACCGCTCAGACGGCGTTGGGCATCCGTGGGGCGATCGGTAATCACGACATCCACATTATCCAGAAGATCGCGAAACTCCTGAGGTAGCGCCTCAACGGCGGCGATTACCAGCTCTTCAAAGGCAACGGTTTCCACGGCCTCATTATAGAACAATCTCCAATGGGCAACACCCACGGTACACCAAGTAAGCTACAACTTTTTGGCAAAGGTTACACGGTGATCGCCAATGCCATAAAAGTCCCAAATGCATGATGTCTCATGATAGCCATTCTTGCGGTAAAAGCGCCGCGTCGGCAGGTAGTTAGGTTTACTTGAGGTCTCAATGAGAACAAGATACCCCCCAGCACGCTTCATTTGCCCCTCAGCCTCAGCCAACAGGGTCCGGCCTACACCTCGCCCGCGCTGCTCGCGCTGCACCGCCAGCCAATAGATATCCCAAGCCGCAGCCGTAAGGGGAATGGTACCAAAACAGATATAACCCAGAACCGCCCCGTCCTCCTCTGCTACCAATGCCTGGTAGCCCCCACCAGGGCTGGCGAGATAAGCGTCCAGCACCTCTTCGGCCACTGGTATCTCTGCCGGCTCAAATTCCGGCGTACCGCAGAGGATGCCCACGACGATATTTCTGTCATTGGAAACCAGGGTACGGATACTTAATGACATCTTAGCTTGAGAAAGCGCTTCCTATAATTATGCGATTACCGCCTAGGCAATGATTCCTTGATATCCATCTCAGCTCGAATCCCCGCTCATTGCTAAGGCGATGATCTTATCGATGAACTGGGAATAGGTTAACCCGATGGCTTCTGCCTGGCGCGCCGCGCCAGCGGTATAGGAGATATCTGGATTGGGATTGACCTCCAACACATAAGCCTCACCGCCTGCACCCAAGCGTGTATCCACACGTGCATAGCCACGGCAACCAACCAAGCGATAAGCCTTGAGAGAAATCTCAGCCACCTGGTCCCACAACGCCTGTTCTATCTGAGCCGGACAGACCGGATCGGTATTCAGGAAATAAACATCGTCCAGTGTCCACTTGGCACCGAAAGTAAGCAGCGGGGGTAGCCCAGGGGGCAAGTTGTAGACGATCTCCGATACCGAGAGTACTCGCAGGGCATGATTGCCCATAATGGTGGCACTGAGTTCCCGCCCATCTATAAATTCCTCGACCAGCGCGGCACCCCCATAGCTGGCACAGACCCTTGCCAATTGGCGCGCAAGGCCATCCCGATCGGTTACCACGCTTTCGGCAGTGAGGCCGTGGCTGGCGTCTTCGCCCACAGGCTTAACAATACACGGGAAGTTTAGCGTCAGGCGATCAGCTTCACCCGCACGCAGGAGTTGGTAGGGCGGTGTCTTAACACCAGCAGCCATAAGCATCTCTTTCGTTTTGGCCTTGTCCAGAGCCAAAGAAAGGGTGCAGGGGTATGAACCGGTGTATGGGCGGCCTGTGACGGCCAGCATACCGGCGACCATGGCCTCAGTTTCGGGACATCCGGCAAAGCCCTCAAACAGATTGAAATAGACATCCACGTCTAGACCCTGAACGATGCACCGCACCTCTTCCAGGGGAGGCACCAGACCCACCTTGGCAACTTGGTGCCCAAGCTCGTTTAGCGCTACCTCTACCGCCTTGACCTCCTCCAGCACATCGGCGATGGCCTCGGCTTCGCCCATGGTATCGTAGCGATCAGGGATGGGCTCGTTATAGACGAGACCTACTTTAAGGGACATATCCATACCTCCTAAGGGCGGCGTTCAAAATGATCGAAATAAGTTGATGATAGTTCATGCCCATCATGCCAGACATGAGTACAATATCGCCGCTCTGGGGATTCAGGCCGGGCAGAGGATTGATTTCTAAAAAATAGGGCGTACCATCGGAGGCAACACGGAAATCAAGACGCGCCACATCACGCACGCCCAGCACATCATAGACACGCATGCAGGCTTCACTGAGGTGCCGAAGGATATCATCGGTAAGATGGGCAGGGCATTCATAGCGCACGAGTTCTCGCCATTGACGTTTGACCTCCAGGGAGTACACAAAATCCTCTTGAGGTGTATTGGGAACCACCCGCATCACTCCCAGCACCTGCGGCGGATCATTGCCCACCATGCCCACCGTGACTTCATCTCCAGCAATATACTCCTCCACCATGATAGGCTGAGCATAAGAAGTCATCTGTGCCTGCACCAGACCCCAAAGCGCCGCCGGAGTCGCAACATGCGAGGCTGAGTAGATACCCTTGGAGGAACCTTCGTGAGCAGGCTTTGCGAAAACCGGAAATGGAAAGTCTGACCAATCCAAGTTGTCCATCTCCGAGAGGCTGTGAATGACACGCCAGCGCGGCGTAGTGATGCCTGCGCTGGCGACCAATTCCTTGGTAAGGGGCTTCTCTAAAGCCACCGCCAGGGTAAGAGGATCGGAGCCAGAATAGGGAATATCCATCATCTCAAGCACAGAAGGCACCTGAGCCTCTCGGGCGCGGTAATTGCCCCGCCCTTCAGCAATATTGAAGACAAGATCGGCACGAGCAGTAAGCACCCGCTCTAAAAAACCACGCCCGCCACCTAGGCGGACAACATCATGCCCTTGAGCCCTGATGGCATCATCCAACGCATCCACCGTCTCCAGAGAATCGTATTCTTCAAAAGCGTCTTCAGGCAACCCAGCCCCCATCGCTAAGTCCTCTTTTAAGTCATAGCTTAAACCTATTCTCATAGTTGATCTCGGCTATGCCGGCACCTGTTTCTTACAGATGGTCCGGGCAGCCCCCGGGTTTTTGTAGTGCATCAGATGTCCTTGATAGTTGCGCACCAAGAGGTCGCCGCCCTCATGACCCAAGACATAGTTAGGTCCAATAGGAATCTTCCCTCCGCCACACGGCAGGTCAATGACGTAAGTCGGCACCGCCAGGCCTGAAGTGAAACCGCGTAGCCCCTCAATAATCTGGATGCCTTTCTCCACCGATGTCCAGAAGTGCTCCGTACCTTGAACATCGTCGCACTGGAAAAGATAATAGGGGCGTACCTTGGCACGCAACAGGCCATGGCACAGCACCCGCTGGGTCTCCAAGTCGTCATTAACTCCTTTTAGAAGCACCGCCTGATTGTTGATTGGCACCCCAGCCCGAAGGAGTTTATCACAGGCACGTATGGCCTCTGGGGTAATCTCATGCGGATGATTGAAATGGGTATTTAGCCATATAGGCCCATACTTGCCGAGCATATGGCATAGCTCATCATCAATGCGTTGCGGCAGCACCACCGGACAACGTGTACCGATGCGGACAATCTCCACATGTTTTATCTTGCGTAACTCAGCAAGCACCATCTCCAACCGAGCTGTGGAGAGGGTGAGGGGATCACCGCCAGAAATAATGACATCGCGCACTTCGAGATGCCGACGGATATAATCCAGCATAGCCTGAATTTCGGCGCGGCTACGCGTCCACACTCCCGTGCGCCACTCGCGTTTACGAGTGCAGTGACGGCAGAGCATGGGGCAGATATCGGTAAGCACCATTAGCACGCGGTCAGGATAGCGATGCACCAAACCTGGCACTACCGAATGCTCTTGCTCAGCTAGGGGATCTTCCAGGCCTTCACCGGCCATGGTTAATTCCTCGGCCATCGGTATCGCCTGCGCCCGCACAGGATCGGTTAGGTCGGCAGGATCAATCAGTGATAGGTAATATGGTGTAATGGCAAACGGATATTTCAAACTCACCAGGCGGAGTTGGGCTTGCTGTTTGCCGGATAGTGGCAAATATTCGTTCAGTTCCTCGACTGAGGTAATGCGGTTTTTAAACTGCCAGCGCCAGTCATGCCAGTCTTCAGGACTGACAGAGGCAAAAAGTTGTCTGGTAACGGTCATGCCTGGAGGCTCATCGTCCTCCGCATCAGAGATACCCAAGTCATTACTGGGGGGTTCTTCGGCTATCTCCTGAACCGGAGCGGTCTTCATCTATACTTTCTCCTTCTTGTTTTGACTTTCTCTTCTTTAAATTCATGAAAGTAAATTCATGCATTCAAAACGTATCATATTACAGCACCAAGCGGTTTATCTGTCAAGAGGACGCTCGCGACACGGTCTTTGCTTGATGCTACGCTAGAACACGTCTCAACACCCTTGTTATTTTGCTTTATTGTTGCAATGATGAACCTGTTTCCGTTTTCAAAACTGCTATTTTTGATAGTATTTAGAAACCATGGTTTTGTGCTTAAAGCGCCCACTCTCAATCCAGCGTAGCGTCTCAATATGCACCCCAAGCTTTTCAGTTACGCAGTAGTACCAGGCGACCAGGGTCATGCGGGCTCAGCCGCAAAAGCAGAGGTACTAAACAAGAGTTCTGTGCCAAACAACATCCTGGCGGTCTTTAGCAACTTATCCACCCGGTATACGCCCGGGAAACTGCGGGCTAGTTACTGGCTTAACATAAATTATGAAGCAATGGCTAAAAATAATCACGCCAGCCAAGGCTTTTTCGTTTTCGCTCCCAATATGATATTCTGTAAAAACCACACCGAAAATCGGGGTAAAAAGTGAAGCTTGGTGTAACCGAGATCTTTCTCATTATGGTGGTGGCCATTGCCATCTTTGCCACCCGCTTTCGACCAGTCGGCTCCGCGCCTCCCGCCGAGACAAATCAGGGGCGGCTCACCGCCATAGAGGCTCGGGATGAGGCGATCATACGCACCCGGCGCTTCAGGGGTAAAGCCCTTAGCATCATACTAATCATACTCGGAGTGCTCCTTATCGTAGCCGCACCCAGCCTGATCAGAGCTTTCTTCATGAGTTATATCGGTGGTGGCATCATCATCATCACTGGTCTGGCATTGCTTTATTTCCTATCACGCCACTCTTAGTTGACACGGTACATGGACATTGTTAGACTGGCCTCTCACTTCCCCAAGCATGATGCGAGCACCAGATTTATAAACATATTGAGCTTGTATCTGTCGGGAAAATTGCCCTGAAAGCCAAGTCATGTCTTTGCAAAAAATAGGCCTGGTCTATCATCCCCTTAACGAACGGGCGCTTACCCAAGCACAGAAGCTCGTCGAGCGTCTCACCGAGACCAATGTCGCGCATTGGATGTGTTCTGCTTGGGAGCCCAACGATATCCGATCAAAACTTGACGGTACAAGTCTTGTCATCACCTGCGGCGGTGACGGTACCATCCTACGAGTCGCCCAAATTGTATCCGAGGTAGGCGTGCCCATCATGGGCATCAATCTTGGCCGCCTAGGATTCCTCACCGAGCTTACAGCCACCGAGGTCGATGATAAATTAGACAAAATATTAGCCGGCGCAGGCTGGATTGAGGAGCGCGCCATGCTCCAGGCCGACCTCCAACCAGCTATGAACCGTGGACCAACTCAGAGTTTTCACGCCATGAACGACGTGGTTATGGCCCGGGGAGAGATCGCCCGCATAGTGCACATTGTGGCTGAGATAAATGGACGCCACTTCACTACCTACCGCGCCGACGGCGTGGTGGCAGCCACAGCCACCGGTTCTACCGGCTACTCTTTAGCCGCCTGTGGCCCCGTGCTACACCCAGAGTCCCGCGATTTTGTACTCACACCCATCACGCCACACCTTACCATGCATTACCCAATGGTGTTGCCTGGTACCGCCCACATAAGGCTGACCCTCAACGCCGTACACCAGGCAACTCTCTCCATCGATGGACATATCAGCCTCCCTCTAGCCAATGGGGATAACATCTGCATCAAAGCCAGCCCCTTAAAAACACGATTCTTGCGGCTACGCACCCGGGGCTACTTTTATCGCTCGCTCGACCATAAGCTGAAAGGATGAACCCATGGAAATCTGCGTAAAAAAGGCCACTATCACCAACGTCCCCCAGATCCACAAGCTCATTAATGCATTTGCCGAACAGGGCGAGATGTTGGCCAGGCCTCTCTCAGAGATCTATGAAAACGTCCGCGACTTCTTCGTAGTGCAAAATGGGAATAACCTACTCGGTACTGCCGCCCTGCATGTCGCCTGGGCCGATATCGCCGAAGTAAAGTCGCTAGCTGTAGCCGAGGCTAACCACCGCCAAGGACTGGGCAAGATGCTGGTGCAAGCCTGTCTTGAAGAGGCGCAGGAGATCGGTATTCCCCAGGTTTTCTGTCTGACCTATGTCCCAGACTTCTTCGCCCACTGCGGCTTTGCCATGGTGGACAAGTCCACCCTGCCCCACAAAATCTGGGGTGAGTGCTATCGTTGTCCAAAATACCCTGACTGCGATGAAACCGCTATGGCTTATCGCATAAGCGCCTCATGAAAACGATTGGCTCAACGATAGTCCACCAAGGCGACATTTTCCGCCTCCGCCGCGATGAGGTCGTATTGCCATCTGGCCGTAAAGCCACGCGCGAGGTGGTCGAACATGCTGATGCCGTAGCCGTGGTTGCCGTGGATGGAACAGGTAGCGTATTACTGGAAAGGCAGTATCGCCATGCGGCGAGCAAGGAGCTCTTGGAGATACCAGCCGGCGGCATTGAGCCCGGCGAAACACCAGAGGCTGCTATTTGCCGCGAGATGCAGGAGGAGACGGGCTTCTTCCCACGGAAACTGAAAAAAATCGGTGGTTTTTACTCCGCTCCAGGCTGGGCAACGGAGTACCTCCATCTGTTCATAGCCACTGACCTCGTACCGTCTCCTCTTAGTGCCGAGGATACCGATGAGATAAAACTGGAGACCGTGCCCATAAGCCGGATATCACAGCTTATCGTAGAAGGCGTTATCGAAGATGGCAAAAGCATAGCGGGGCTGCTTTGGTATTTGATGATAAGAGAAGAACACTAAACAAAAGAGGCAGGAAACCCTGCGGGAAAAGATAGACTCGGCGCGCCCTTAGCCATAATATGCCTGCGGCATCCATTTAGAGCACACTACTCCAAACCCTCTCCGTGATTTTTCTTCTTGCCTCGTAGCCGGGCAAGCCTCATTATCGCGTCCAACACCCGATCGGCGACTTCGCGCTTGGTAAGGAGGGGCAAGGCCTCCATTCCGCCGTCTCGACTGATCATGGTCACATGATTGGTATCTGTCTCAAAGCCTGATCCAAACTCGGTGATATCGTTCGCAATGACAAGGTCAAGCTCTTTCTCATCAAGTTTATGCCGGGCGTTTGCGATCAAGTCTTCGCTTTCGGCGGCAAAGCCCACCCTGACAAAATGCCCGCGCGCGCCCTGTAGTATATCTGGCGTGCGTTTAAGCTCAAGATACTGTGTTTCGTCTGTTTTCTTTTTCTTCTGTGCCGCCACCTCTTTAGCCTGGTAGTCGGCCACAGCCGCAGCCATGATTAGAACATCAGCCCCCATCACCGCTTCCGCCACTGCAACCTGCATCTGCGAGGCCGTCTCCACACGCACGACAGCCACCCCCGCTGGAGCAGGACGATCCGATGCAGAAATGAGTATCACTCTTGCTCCCCGGTCACGGGCAGCCTCAACTAGAGCATAGCCCATCTTGCCGGAACTCCGGTTGCCAAGATAGCGCACTGGATCGAGCGGCTCCCGCGTGCCGCCAGCGGTGATCACCACCTTCCATCCAGCAAGCTCGCCTTCGCGTCCCAGCACTGCACTAAGCGTACCTATAATCTCTTCGAGTTTGGCAAGCCTCCCTTGTCCAATCTTGCCTGAAGCAAGGCGTCCAAAGCTCGGTTCGACAAAAAGTACACCGCGCTCCTTGAGTCGGGCTATATTCTGCTGCGTTGCAGGGTGGGCATACATATCATCGTTCATGGCCGGGGCGATCACCATTGGTGCCTTGGTTGCCAGCGCAGTCGTAGAGAGGAGATCATCGGCAAGTCCTCCTGCCAGTTTGGCAATGGTGTTAGCCGTAGCTGGGGCGATGAGCAACACCTTGGCCGCCTCGGCGAGCGAGATGTGCTCAATCTCGAATTTGGCCGGCACCTCCCACATGTCCGTTGCTACCTGCCGATGGGTAATAGCGCGCAAAGTGACAGGCGAGATGAATCTCTGCGCCGCCTCAGTCATGATAACATCAACCATCGCGCCTGCTTGTGTGAGAGCGCTCGCCAATTCCGCCGCCTTGAATGCAGCTATGGAACCAGTGATGCCAAGAGCAATGGTCTTGCCTTGTAAAACAGTCATTGGAGATTTAATCATAGCACAGCCCTAAATAGCATGTAGCCCACCAAGCGCAAGAGCTAGCCCGTATTAATCTGGCTAATGATCCTCAGTCCCATGAGCGAAAGATCTGGGTTATATACGCTCAGGACGCCTGTTTCTTGCATGATCAGCGGTGCATAGCCGCCCGTGGCGATGACCTTGGCTAAGACCGGCAGTTCGCCTTGGAAGCGAGCCACCAGGCCCTCCACCATGGCTACATAGCCATAGATAAGCCCTGACTGCATGGCGCTGACGGTGTTCGTGCCAATGGCTTTCTTCGGCGCATTGAGAGGCACACGGTAGAGCTGCGCCGGGCGGGTAAAAAGGGCCTCCGCTGCCATTACTATACCTGGGGCAATGGCACCACCCAAGTAGTCTCCCTCTCGCGAGACGATGTCAAAGGTAGTGGCGGTGCCCATATCCGCGATGATGACCGGCCCCCCATAGAGAGCATGTGCGGCCACAGCGTTACTGATGCGGTCGGCGCCCACTTCACGAGGGCTATCCATGCGAATCTTGATGCCCGTCTTGACCCCTGCGGCGACGACTAGTGGCCGGACATTAAAATACCTCTGTAGCAGATCATCAAAGGAGGGCGCAATGGAAGGTACCGTACACCACAAGGCAGCCTCCGTAATTTGCACAGGGGAAATGTCTTTCAGTTTAAGAAGGCCCAGGATGGTAAGAGCATATTCATCCGATAAGCGGTGGATGACACTCGCCACATGGAAAGTAACCACAAGGCTGTCGCCATCAAAGACACCCAATTTGATAGAAGTATTACCAATACCAATCGCTAAGAGCATATGTCTCCCCCATCACCGATTATCAGACTCTCTGCCACCTATACCAACAATCAGCCCGAACCGGACCATTCGCCATCTTTTAACTCCATTATCGCCTGCGGCAGCTCCAGCAAAAGGTCAGAAGCGAGCATGCCGGTATCCCCCATTTGAACCCGCACTCGCTCACCCGCACGGGCATGCAGATAGACACCGAGTGAAGCCGCATCAAACAGGGTTAGCCCTTGCCCCAGAAGCCCGACTACAGCCCCTGCTAAAACATCGCCCGTACCCGCGGAGGCCAGAGCAGCATTGGCAAAAGGACTTACACGACAGCGGCCATCCGATGCAGCCACTACGGTGAAGGCTCCCTTTAGAACCACCGTCTTGCCCCAGACAACAGCTTTTTCTTTAGCAATGGCAATACGCCCCGACTGCACCCTTTCTATGGTCATTTTCAATAAACGCGCCATCTCACCGGGATGCGGGGTAAGAATAGCCTCGAAACCAGATCTCTGCCACCATGCCGACACTTTTGCGAGCGCATTAATGGCATCTGCATCCAATACAAGACGCAAGGGTAGCTTGCCATCTAGGAGGCAGTCAAGAAAAGCCTCCGCCGCCCGACCCAACCCCGGGCCGATAAGAACAGCGTCAAATTCGGCCACCGATCTTATAAATCCCAGCGCCTCCGGCCGGATGACCCCCGGAGTGCTTTCCGGCAGGGGGATATAAACCACCTCGGGCATCTTGGCTGCCACTGCCGAGATAATACTCTCCGGAGCTGCCAGTGTTACAAGACCAGCCCCAACCCGCGCCGCTCCTGCGCAGGCTAGATAGGCCGCTCCGATATAGTTCACCGAACCTGCCACTACCATCACCCGTCCAAAGCTCCCCTTGTGGGCGTAGGATGAGCGGGGCGGCAACAGCGCCCGCATCTGCCCCACCGTAAGAAGCTCGGTGTTCACATCCGCTGCAATGTGTGGTGCAAGCCCAATATCAAGAATGAAGATCTCTCCAGCCCGCGCCGCTCCTTCCGGCATATACAGACCACGTTTGGGCAGCCCCAGCGTGAGTGTATGATCAGCAAAGGGCGTGACTGGATCTGGCTGCCCTGTGTCAGCATTCAAACCTGATGGCAAATCAACCGCAAAGACTTTCAAGGCTGGGCGGTGTCGCTTAGCTACCGCAAGCTTCTCTAAGGCCTCCTTATAGACATCTTCTATGCCCCGGTTCTGTCCCGTACCAAAGAGAGCGTCCAGCACAGCATCAGCGGAAGCTAGTAGATCATCCAAACCAGACGTAGGGGGACCCATGACGGCAACATCCCTCTCTCTCACTAGACCAAAGTTGCGTTCATCCTCTGAGCGAGCTTTTGCTAGAAAGACGCTGACCCGAGCACCCCAGTCGCAGAGATAGCGCGCTGCCACCAGGCCATCGCCTCCATTGTTGCCGGGACCAACAAGGATAACAATGTGCTTGCCAGCAACCATACCCAACGTGCGGCATACGCTCTGTGCCACTGCCTGCCCAGCCTTCTCCATAAGCATGGCTGTACTCACACCAAGCTTGACACATTCTTCTTCCATGCGGCGCATCTCAGCCGCAGTGACAATCTTCACTACGCTCATACAAGAAATGTTTCCCCCGTTTGGCAGTTTAACAGTCAAAGCGCATGCGGTCAATCACCAAAGAAGAGTTTAAAACCAGTCATGATTAATGCAACAGTTTCCAATCCTTAGACCTTGTGTTGGCTTTTGTACCCCTGCGCGTCTTAAGCGCTTCATTTTACAGACGACTTGGAGTAGAATACCGACAGCATTTTAAGGCAGGAAATAAGATGTCGCAAACTCGTTACAATCAGATTGACAGCCTCAACCTGGAACAGCTCGCCTTGGGCGAGCTAAACTGGATAAACATTCAGCCGCCCACAGAAAAGGTACGCGAGTACCTAGCTGACAATTACCCCTTCCACCCTCTCGACCTAGACGATGTCTTCAGCCGCATCCAGCGCCCCAAAATGGATGAGTACAAGGACTACCTATTTTTCGTCTTCAATTTCCCGCGCTATAATAAGAAAGAGCAGATCCTTAGCCAAAGCCAGGTCTCGGTATTCATCGGTGATGGTTACCTCATTACTCTACATAGGGGAGAGCTTAAACCACTACACGGCTTGTTCGATGCCTGTCAAAACAATGATGAACTGCGACAGGATGTCATGGGAAATGGCACTGGCTACCTTCTCTATCGCATCCTCGACCGTCTGATAGATTATTGCCTGCCAATCCTCAACAAAACTGGAAGCGGCATTGAGGAGATTGAGGACCACATCTTTTCTCCCAGAACGCGCAACACGGTACGCGAGATCTCGCGCCTGAGAAGGGATGTCATCTCCTTCCGTCGCACCATCTGGCCGATGCGTACCCTGCTTGGCGGTCTGGAGGCAAAGCTACGCCGATTCTCCAAGAAAGATCTTTCCGTCTATTTTGGCGATATGGTGGATCACCTAGAAAAGATTTGGGATGGACTCAATGAGTACAAAGAAATTATTGAAGGGTTACACGCCACCCATGACAGCTTGGCCTCTGCCCGCATCAATGATGTACTCCGTGTCCTGACCATTCTGGCCACTATAGGCACAACGCTTTCAGTGGTTGGCACTTTCTACGGCATGAATGTAGCGCTACCCGGCGACGTGGATACCGGCAACCCCTTCTCCTGGATTATTATCATGACTTTCATGCTTCTCATCACTGGTGCCATGCTGTATTATTTTTACCGCAAGGACTGGCTGTAAATCCCATGGTCACCCGCCCCAGCAGTCACCTGTTGGTTATAAGCGCCCTTTTCGTCACCTGCCTGATCGCCGCTAATACCATCGGCGTTAAACTAGTCGAACTCGGCCCATTTATGCTACCAGCCGCCGTAATCGTCTTTCCCCTGAGCTATGTCATTGGCGACATCATAACCGAGGTCTATGGTTTCCGCTGGGCACGGCGTATCATCTGGCTAGGCTTTCTGTGTAACCTCTTTTTCGCTCTTTTCGTCTGGTCAGGCGGACTCATGCCTGCAGCATCTTCCTGGGGGGGGCAGAGTGCTTATGAAGCTATCCTGGGCTATACTCCTCGCTTATTGCTCGCTTCCTTTAGCGGCTACCTAGCAGGCGAGTTCACCAATTCACTGGTACTTTCGCGCCTAAAGGTAGCCACGCGCGGACGCTGGTTGTGGCTACGTACCATAGGCTCAAGCGTAGTCGGAGAGGGATTGGACTCTGCCCTCTTTATTGCCATTGCTTTCGCCGGACCGAACTTTAGTGTCGGACTTGTCATGAACCACTGGCTGGCCAAGGTAGCCATTGAGGTCCTGGCTACCCCCTTTACTTACACCGCGGTGGGGTACCTGAAGCGCAAAGAAGGGGCGGAGACTTGCGACGATCACGCAAGCCTGAACCCGTTTAAAATATAAGCGGCCGATCCCTGGAGAAGCTTATAGCCCCACCCAACCACCGCTGTTTCAATATACACCGCGCAGGAAGATAGTAGCGCTATCCTACGATGGATCGAGGAATGCTATAAAAATAAGATTTTGGGTGTACACAATATCAAAGCTGGTTCTGCCAAATTGCCTGGAGTGCCGGTCAACGGAGTTCTTGCGCTAGATGCCGGTTGCCTCAGCTCGCTCAGCACCTCGGAACAGCTTATTTTGCAGGCAGTTCTTCTTCCCCATCAGCACTACGACCACCTGCGTGACCTACCCACATTTGGCATGAATCTGTCACTCAATAACGCCAGTGGGGCAGTGTACGGCCCTTCTGAGATGCAAGGCGTCCTTAGAGATAGAGATTGAGGCGTAGCAAGATAAAGCCCATTGGTCTGGTCTTTAGATTGACATCGCAGGCACCAAGCGATAAACTAAGAAACTTGGCAGCGTAGCTCAGTGGTAGAGCAGGGGACTCATAAGCCCTTGGTCACTAGTTCAAGTCTAGTCGCTGCCACTTTAAAGCTAAAAAGAGGCCCGCAAGCCAAAAATGATTGCCTACTGTTCGAGTGGCTGCCTGCAAAACACAGGCACAACTAAAGCTAGCTAGTGACCAAGGGCCTAATCTACTAACGCATCTTAATCGCGGACAATATATAGCTTGTCGGCGTATTCTTGACCACCATATTTCCTCAACGACAGCTCTTTCCTCATGAAATGTTTTGTCAATTGAATTTTTGTTCTTCTTTCCCATATTAGTTTACATATCTCCAAGACTCACACGTCAATATCTTTGTATGTAGCGTTGGAAAAATAGCTTTGCCATACGCCAAATGATTGATACACCATTTTCCGCCTCTTGCATCGCACGAAAACTGATACGGGCATGAGCCGACCGCGCTACATCAACATATATTCCGCCCGAGGCAGGTCGGCGGCGTGTTCGGAGACAAGCTGTTTGTATCGGTTATCTAAAAAGGTAGCAGTATCACAGAAAGCTGGCAGCGGAAGATCTAAATATACTCCGTTGCGAATTACGGTATCAATATCACGCATTCAATAATACAGCCCGCTAATTCATATTAATTTTTTAAATTCCACTATTGACATTATTAATATCAATGCTATAATTGAATCAATTAAATACATTTTTAACACCTGAAGGAGGAAATATGGCTCGAGATTGGACGGAGCTTACCCACCTTACCAGCGGTGAGGAAATCGTCGTGGAACGGGTGAGGCTCACAAGAAACAACGTTGCTATTGAGGGCGAGTTCGCCCTGCCGCCACTGGCCCAACTTACCGCCGAGGACCAGGTATTCGTCGTGGCTTTCGTAGGAACTCATGGATCCATCAAGGATATGGAGCAACTCTTCGGTATAAGCTATCCCACCGTAAAAAACCGCCTGGGTCGGCTCGCGGGCAAACTAAGGATGGTAGAAGTTGCGTCCACACCCGATACAGCGCTACCAGCAGATGTGCTTGATCTTCTGGAGCGGGGCGAGATCACTGCCACCGAAGCATTGGAGAGGTTGTCGTGAGTCATGGAGTATATAAGTGAGCTTGCCCATACTACTGCACCTGCGGTTCCCCACAAAGAGGGGCCCCCGAGGCCTATGGCTGCCTTGGTTCTTTATCTATCCCGCACTACTGGCCATAATGCTAATCGCCTTGCCCTGTATCTTGGTCTTGGCAGCCATACTGCTGCCTTTGGGCAAAGCTCGCCCGCTCATTACGGCTGGTCCTTGCCTGTGGCGCCTCCTCTCCGCTTTGGGCGGTCTGCGGGCAGAGATACAAGCAGCCCATTGTGAGGTACTAATAAACTTTGTTTAATACCCAAAAATAAATTTAGGGAGAATAAAATGTCGGACAATCGCAAAAAGGTTCTGGAAATGCTGGCTACCAAGAAAATAAGCATTGAGGAGGCCTTGCAACTCTTGGATGCCGTAGAACACTCGCGAACAGCCTATTCTGAGGCACCCCCACCCAGCCAGCGCACCATAAAGTATCTGCGTGTGCTAGTGGACTCGCCTCTCGGCGAAAGTGGTGCTGAAGGCGCAAAGAAGGCCAATATCCGCGTGCCGATAGCCCTCATTCGAGCGGGGATGAAGTTCACCTCTCTCATTCCTAGCGAGGTTTCCGGTCAAGTTGAGAATGCCCTTAAGGAAAAGGGAGTTAATCTTGACCTAAAGAGTCTAAAGGACATGAATGCCGAGGAACTCATCCAGTCACTCTCTGAACTGGAAATAGATGTCACCGACAANGAGAGGGTCAGAGTGTTTGCAGAATAGGAGCGACAATACCCAGTGCGAGCCTGCGCCCACCAACGCAGGCTCTTTTTTGTCCGAGGTGCATGACCAAGCTTACGTCATCGGGCATCATAAAAATTGGCTGCGTCTATGAAAGTACTGCCTGCATAATGCTACTTGTTCGTGCTAGAATAACCCCATGAGAGAAATCCGGGCTGCAGAGATAAGCCATGCCGTAACAGAACTCATTCGCCGAGCGAGCTTCGAATTGCCCCCAGACATGCTGGTAGCCCTAGGTGCCACACTGACGCGTGAGCACTCACCGCTGGGAAAAAGTATTCTGGCCAACCTTCTGGAAAATGCCCGACTTGCCCACACAGAACACCTGCCATTATGCCAAGACTGCGGGGTAGCTGTATTCTTCCTAGAGCTGGGGCAGGATGTCCATATCGTGGACGGCAACCTGTCTGAAGCCGTAGCCGATGGCACGCGCCGGGGTTACGGGGAACACTATCTCCGCGCTTCAATGGTGACCTCGCCTTTCACCCAGCGCTGGAACACGGGTGATAACACCCCGCCCGTAATGCACGTAAATATTGTACCTGGCGAAGCACTTAAGATTAGATTCGTATCCAAGGGGGGTGGAGCAGAAAATATGAGTCGGCTTTTCATGTTGCAACCCGGGGCTGGATCGACAGGCATCATGGAAAGCGTTGTGGTCACCGTGAAAGAAGCCGGCGGGAAGGCCTGTCCGCCCCTCATTATAGGGCTCGGAATCGGAAGCACCGCAGAAGTGGCACTCACCGAAGCCAAGCGTTGCCTACTCCGGCCAGTGGGGCGCCCCGCAACTGACCCCGAGGTCGCTACCCTGGAGCAAGAGGTGCTCTCCGCAGTGAATCAGCTGGGCATCGGACCGCTCGGTCTCGGCGGCACGACCACCGCCATCGCCGTCCATGCTATAGCGCTACCTTGTCACCTTGCCTCACTGCCAGTAGCTGTAAGCCTACAGTGTCATAGCGCTCGTCATGCGGAGGTGATACTATAACGACCAAGCTCGACATCATCTCGCCCTTAGATAAGGATACTATTTCTCAACTCCGGGCAGGCGACATTATCTCCTTTTCCGGAGTGATCTATACGGCGCGGGATGCCGCCCACGCCAAAATAGCGACACTAATCCAGCAAGGACAAGTTCTGCCTTTTAACCCTGTAGGTCAGACATTATATTATATGGGGCCTTCACCCACCCCGCCTGGATGCATCATCGGTGCCTGCGGCCCAACTACCAGTAGCCGCATGGACCCCTTCACCCCCGCCATATTGCAGGTTGGAGTGAGGGTTTTATTAGGTAAAGGTGAACGTACCGCAATGGTAAAAGAAGCCCTTGTGCGATACGGTGCCGTCTATATGGTCACCTACGGAGGGGCAGGGGCACTCCTAGCCAAAGCCGTACGCCGAGCAGAGGTAATAGCCTATCCCGAACTCGGAGCTGAGGCCATGTTAAGATTGGAGATAACAGAGTTCCCCGCCATAGTAGCCTACGATATGTACGGGGGTGACCTTTTCGCCGAGGAAATACCAAAATACGCCCAGGAATCGGCCTAGATCACGATCAGCGCAACGCTATACCAGATTTTTGCCTAAGGAGACCTCCATGGAACAGGATATTTTTTGCCAGATAGCTGAGGGGGTCATCCCCACCACCAAGTTCTACGATGATACATGGGTATTAGCATTCGCCGACATCAGCCCCCTAGCCCCCATCCACATCCTGATCGTCCCTAAAAAACACTTCACCTCACTCAATGATCTGGGGGGAAAAGATGAGGGGTTGCTAGGACATATGATACTCGTAGCCCAAAGGTTGGCCAAAGAGCACGGGGTGGCCCTCAGCGGTTACCGCCTGATCATTAACTGCGGCCCACATGGCCGACAGGTCGTGCCCCACCTACACCTGCACCTGTTGGGAGGGCGTGAACTGACCGCAGAAATGTGCTAAATGTGCACTTGAATGGTAGTCGTCAATCTCTCCCTGTGATTGTTGCTCGTCATCTGTCTGCTTATGCTAGGATTGGCCGTGACCATTGGAGCCACTGCTCTAGGCACAATTAGGTAACAACCGCTCCATCATCTCCTCGCTTCCTAGCTCTGGCTCACGCGCCTCCCACAGCCAGAAAGCTATGATGATCAGAATGATATTACGTAAAAAGAGGGCTTGCATGGGTAACACATATAGATCGTAAAGGTCTCCGTAGTGCAGGGGATAGATATACCAGGTAAGTAACCCCGCCACGATAAAGATCGGCCAAACAGCGTGCCGAGCTCGCCCGCTGACGAGAGGTACAAACGGCAAAAGCCAGACTATGAATTGGGTGGACACCACTTTGCTGGTCATGAGGAGAACGATGACCAAAAGCAACGAGAAATTCACCAGGCGACCGAGGGCGGGAGGCTCCGGCGGCCCGACACTTATAGCCTGTTTCCAGCGGTAAGGCAGAAAATATGTGTAGTAGACGGTAGCCGCCGCGAAGAACATCGCAACCAGAGATATTGACGCAATGCCCGCCGCATAGCGTGAAGTCATATCCCAAGAAACAGGCCCGAAAAAGACCGCCACGGTTGAGCCACCCAAGGCATGAGACATAAAGAGTAATGAGGCATAGAAACTCTCTATCTGCAAATTCCGCCCGCTCTGGAGCGAAAAGGCGTTCGTGAATCCACTCGGGCTAAGGACAAAGAAAGGCAACATGGCACAAACAAGTACCGCACCGCAAACGAGTACTGGGGCCACTATGCTCCGCCATGGTTGGTGGCGCCACTGATAGATGAGAAAAAGCGGAGCCAGAGCAATGGGATAGAGTTTAATCAAGGTGCCCACCGCTACCAGCGCCCAGGAACTCTTGTAGTTTCCCCGTCCGAAAGCAAAGACGGCTGCCAGGGAAAGGGCGGCAGGAGCGAAATCGAAGCGCTGCACGCCTATGGACCCCACCGAGATCACTACCAGGGAATAAATAATAAGAGTTGGCACCACCGCAAGTTTCAGGCGACGTGCCAGCGAGATAATCATGAAAAGGCAGGCCAGATCAAAGGCCAGCATCGTCAGAGCAAAGGCCGGACCGTACACCTCCAGCGTCGAGGCAAAGAGTCGGGGGAGTAGAAAGACCAGCAACGCCCCAGGCGGATATTCCATGGTAAAATCGCGGTAGGGAATCTGACCTGACATGATATTTGAAGCGTAATTGAAATAGAGTTCAACATCAGCATTGTCGATGCTTTGGAAAACACGAGTGAAAATGAAGATGTGCAATACGGCAAAGAAAGCAACCACACACCAGAGCCAATATCGTCGCAAAAAGGCCAACCCAACGTCGATTTTCATAACCCGCACTCCTCGGAAAGCACCGCAGAAATGTTTGCAGGCATGGCAGGGAGGCTCAGGCTAGGCGGCGTAGCCCCGTCAGCAAAATATACCTGTATCCGAGCAACTTGGATGAAAAAGATGACCCCCAACACAACCAGTACGGCAAGGACGCTCCCCCAAAGTTTCGCAGAAAGGCGCCGGAGCATGAGAGCGACGATGACAACCATTGGCAAGAGTGCTGGCAGGTAAAAGCGGGTGAGCAACGGAAAGAGGAACCTGGCACCATTTTGGAAAGATGTCCAATCATACATGACATAAATTCCGAAGACGGCGACTGCCCATCCTAAAATGACACGGTAGATATGTACCGGCAACTCTGGGCAATTATCGGTTCGGCGAAAGAAAAACCCCTTCTCGTAAGCAGCAACGACAAACGCCGGAGCGGCCGCTAAAATGATCGGCAGGGCCGCCAGAAGCGGCACCCAAAGCGATATGATGTTTCTGCGCACGATACCATAGCCCTCACCAAGCTGATAATCCCATGCAAAGCGGATGCCAAACTGAGCAAACTCGCTACCGGAATTGAAAAATGAGCCGAAGACCCTGCCCTGGTAGGCCAAGAGCCCTATCCCGGACAGCGCTATTCCCAGTCCAAAGAAAAGTCCTATCGGCAAGAAGCGCACGCGGTGCCGATGCAAGCGCACAGTCATGACCAAAAAATGTACCCCAAATACAACAAATATAGCAATATTGGTATAGCGCACCCCTACGCTCGCCATGAGCAAAAAGCCAGCCGCGAGGAGAACGGCCGCGCTTGAGCGTACGCCGAGGCGATCCCGGCTAAGCCAATAATACAGATACAATCCTCCACCCATGCCGCAGAAAGCCAGGGCAGCAAACGAATCCATGTACACCCGCTGCCACATAGCCAGATAGAGCGGCGTAAAAACGAGTAAGGTCACCCCAAAAAGAGCAGTTTCTTCATCTTTTAAGCGTGCTAGCAATAGGTAGAGTACCACTACCACCCCCAGCGACAGAAGCGAGGCTCCAAGCTGAGGGACACCAATACGCTCAAATGGTGCCAGATAGAAAGCGTAGCCCGGAGCCCAGGTGAACGCCCAAGAATCATCCCCTACCAGGCCATAACTGGATAGCCACCTACTCTCACCCCCGGCTTCCTGCGATTGTTGAATGTATTGTTCGTGAGTAAGAGTGAGACGTCCCTCAGCAAAGTTGCGGGTGGCGTATTGGAAACCCCAATCACCCGGCTCTTGCAATTTGACGGGCATCGCCAGCACCAAGATCTGGGCAAAAATGAACGCTACCACAGCCGCAGTGCGATAAAACCAGGGACGAGCGATAGGTATGGACATCGGGACTATTATGCACCCAAAGAGGTTTCCTTGCAAAATGGCCAAACCACGAAGTATGCTCAAAACAAAGCGGAGGACATATTTTGGCAAGGCTCGGGAAAACCGCTCGCCAGTTAGATACTTTTGGGGCTTTGGGGCTCTCCTAGAACATCCAGCGTCCGGCAGTGCTGATGCCAGAAAGTCTCCATCTCAACGCCTACTCTCTTACAAGCGAAGCTCTGTCGCCTTTGAAGCGAGGGTTCGCATTGAGCAGTGCCTAAAAGATCTCCATTTTACTCTGGAGTCAATGCAACCCACCGCAATACTGTTTGGAGATAGCCAGAGGAGAAAAGTCGGGGCGAGTGGATTTGAACCACCGACCTCAGCGTCCCGAACGCTGCGCGCTGACCAGGCTGCGCTACGCCCCGTAACCCAACAGTATAGCCACAGTTTAGCTTTTGGGCAAATTGGGCTACAATTAAGAATCTGGGTCTTGGGGAGAGAATGCTATGGTGCCTAAATACGCTATTCTCATCATAGATGGAGCAGCTGGTTGGCCGCTTGTAGATAGAGGTAACAAAACCTCTCTTGAGCTTGCATGCACGCCAAATCTGGATGCCATCTCAAGAGAGGGGCATCTTGGGCTGACCAACAATGTGCCACCAGGCATGGAACCATCCAGTGCCATCGCCTGCATGTCCCTCTTGGGATACAACCCGGAGATCTATTACCGCGGACGCGCCGCCATTGAAGCCATTAGCATGGGGGTTGGTATTGATTCGGACGAGGCCATCTTCCGTTGCAATCTAGTGGCCATCAAGGCGGGGAGCATGTGGAGCTACTGTGCGGGACATATCAGCGATACGGAAGCACGAGAGTTGATTGGTGCCCTGAACGCTTATCTTGGCTCAGATGAGGTATGCTTTTACCCCGGCGTGGGTTACCGTCATCTCCTGAAGATCAAGGGACACCCCGAGGTAGAGCGGGCTATCTGCATCCCACCCCACGACATCCCAGGCAAGCCCATAACCAACTTCCTGCCCCAAGGAGATGGCAGCAATTTCCTGCGGAAGTTGATGAAAGATGCCGAGGCCATACTTCATGACCATCACGTTAACCTTGAGCGCATTGCACGCGGTGCGATCCCGGCCACCGCCATCTGGCTTTTCTGGGGTAGCGGGGCTATCCCCCACACCCCACCCTTCAAAGAAAAGTACGGATTGAGCGCTGCCCTGACCTCAGGCGTTGATCTCCTGCGAGGGTTGGGACTCATGATGGGCATGACCATCCTGGATATCCCCGGCGTGACGGACAACCTGGACAACGACTTCGCCGCCCAAGCACAGGGAGCTCTGGCTGCCCTTGAGCAACACGACCTCACCGTTATTCACATAGAGGCCCCTGACGAGGCTGGGCATTCTGGCAAGGCCGATGAAAAAATAACAGCCATCGAAAAAGCTGATGCGCTTGTTGTAAGTAGGCTCCGTCGGGAGCGCAACCTGCGCCTCTTGGTCCTGCCAGATCATCCCACCCCCATACCTATCCAGACTCATGCAGCTGAGCCGGTGCCTTTTTTAATGTGGGGGCCAGGCTTTGCTACAAACGGGGGCCAGCGCTTTACCGAGTCCGAGGCGAGACGAACTGGAATTTCAATTGCCAATGGTTATAATATTTTGGAAGAGTTTGTTCGGTAGCTGTGAACTATTAGCCCCAAGGTGTCATCAGCAACCTATAGCTCAACACCTGAAACTAGAGGTACGATGAGTGCTTAGCTCTTGGTAACAACGCTTGTAAGTTAGTGCTTATCCAAAGAAAGGGAATTTATGCCCAGACGCGAAGATGAATACTTGGCCGGCAAAAGAGAAAGTTATGGCGCAGCTCTCTGCCCCTTTTGCGGCTCGGAAAACATCTCTTACAATAAAGTGTATAAGTCGTTCCGCTGCAACCGCTGCGAGAGGAGTTTTCCCAGCCCAAGCTATGGTAGCCGAGGTCGGCCTCCTTGGTGGCGGCGCATGTTCAGGGAAAAATAGCCGCAGTTAATGTATACTAGGAACCATCTGGTAGAAAGGCACGATGGTGCTAGCAAACAGGCTCTATCATAGCGAATCGCTGATGTTTGCTCTCAATGGAAGTGTCCCACCAAGAAATAGACATGGCTCTCGTTGTCCATAAATACGGAGGCACCTCCGTCGCCTCCGCCGAAAGAATCAAAAGCGTCGCACGGCGTATCATCGCTACTCGCCGCAAGGGCGATGACGTAGTGGTGGTGGTCTCCGCCATGGGCGATGCAACCGACGACCTCATTAAGCTTGCATGCCAAGTAGCCGAAAAGCCCAATGCGCGCGAGATGGATGTCCTATTGTCCACCGGCGAAATCGTAACCAGCACCCTTTTGGCAATGGCTCTTAGGGCTGAAGGGCATGAAGCGATCTCCCTCTCCGGAGCCCAGGCCGGCATCCAAACTGATGCCAACCACAGCAAGGCACGTATCGTAGCCATCAATCCCCATCGCATCAAAGAAGAATTGCACTATGGCAAAATCGTTATCGTCGCCGGCTTTCAAGGAATCACCCCATCAAATACTCAGGATAGCCACGCCCCAAGCTCTACTGGTATGGATATCACCACTCTGGGGCGCGGTGGCTCAGATACCACCGCCGTCGCCCTCGCCATTAGCTTGGGGGCACGCGCCTGCGAGCGCTACACCGACACGGCAGGCATTTATACCGCCGACCCGCGTGCGGTGCCTGAAGCAGTCAAGTTGAGTGAGATCAGCTATGAGGAGATGCTTGAAATGGCAAGCTACGGCTCAAAGGTAATGCACCCGCGCGCCATTGAATTGGGGCAGATCTACAATATGCCGATACTTGTTGCCTCCAGCTTCAACGACGCGCCCGGAACCTTGATACATGGAGGAACTATGGAAGTACAGCAAAAGGTCACCGCCATCTCGCACGACATGGATGTCGCCAAGATCACAATCGTGGGAGTCCCCGATCATCCCGGTATCGCCGCGGGCATCTTTGAGCCGCTGGCTCAAGCAGGGATAAGCGTGGACACCATCGTCCAAAACGCTTCTGTCCAGCACATCACCGACCTCACTTTCACCATTACCAAGGGCGATGCCGAGAAAGCTCTCAACGTGGTGCGACCCATCGCCGAGATGATCGGCGCGCGCGAATGTATCGCCGACACCAATCTGGGCAAGGTTAGCATCATCGGCTCCGGCATGCAGAACACGCCGGGATATGCCGCTCGTATGTTCAGCACCCTCTCTGTAGCAGGCATCAACATCCAGCTCATCACCACCTCCGAGATCCGTATCACCGTCATCATTGATGAGACGCAAACGAAAAGGGCTGTCCAGGTACTACATAGGGCTTTTGAGCTGGATAAAGCTTAGGACAGACCCGCCGAGCTTCAGAAGAGGTTTTTCCTCCATCTGTATATTTAAGCGACAATTTCGTCCAACACCTCGACAACCTAGACCTATCTTCAAGAGACAACACTCGGCGAGTCCTTTTATCCTCTCATGGGCAAACGCTCGCGCCTGGATTATCTTCGCCCAGGAGCGCTTAAGCAAAGCCCAAAAATGCCAAGTGGGATATCTCGGCCTCTTTTCAACTCCCCTGGGCTACAGGTTAGACGGCGAGTACGGCCTTAACTTCCGGGATTTCCTGCTTCAAGACGCGCTCAATGCCGTTCTTTAGGGTCATCTGCGACATGGGGCAACCAGCACAGTGGCCGGTGAGCCGGAGCCTCACGATTCCCGCTTGCTCATCAATCTCCACAAGCTCCACATCGCCACCGTCGGCTTGGAGGCTGGGACGAACCTGAGCCAAGACCGCTTCCACTTTTTCTTTCAACCTGCTATCTCCTTCCTGAAACCCAAGATTGCGACGGGTGTTTGTTCACATCTCATTATGTGAGCCCGCCTTCCGGCCTACCCCTTGCCAATTGTCTAGCCAGCTGAGGCCAAGGAGGAATCCTCCGCTTCATCTCCGATAGATGTGATGCCCACTACGCTGTCGCCCTCGTCAAGCCTCATGAGACGCACGCCCTGGGTGGAGCGACCCTGCTCGGTGATTCCCAGGCGCGGATCATCCTCTTTGACCGGCGTACGCGTGATGATGCCGTTAGCGGAGATGAGCATGACCTCGCTCTTCTCATCCACTACCCGCGCGGCCACCACCAAACCGGTCTTCTCGGTGGTGCGGAAAGTGCGTACGCCCGAGCCAGCGCGGTGTTGAGAGGGATACGCCACGAGACGGGTGATCTTACCGAAGCCCAGGACAGTTGCCACCAGTAAAAATCCCTCTGGCTTGACAATGTCCAGGCTCACCACCTGATCATTCTCTCCAAGCTTAAAGCCCGATACGCCACCGGAGGCACGCAAGCTGGCACGCAGCTCACTGACAGCAAAGCGGATGGACTGTCCTTCCGCTGAAACCATTATGACCTCCTGATCATCGGTAGCCAGTGCGGCTGAGACTAGACTATCAGCAGGCGGGAGATCCATGGCTATGAGGCCAGAGGAGCGCACTTGGGCGAAAGCATCAATGCCCACTTTCTTTACCTCTCCCCAGGCGGTAGCCATCACCAGAAACTCAGCATCTTTGAAGTCCCTAACCGCCACAAGAGCCGTTACCTTCTCTCCGCCCGTGATGGGAAAGAGATTGACCACGGCCGTGCCCTTGGAGATGCGCGAAATATCCAGTGGCACCTCATGGCACTTCACCGAGAATACCTTGCCACGGTTGGTAAAGAAGAGCAGGGTATGATGGGTATCAGCGGCAAGGAGGAACCGCACCGCATCCTCTTCATGGGTGGTCATGCCGATGATACCACGCCCACCGCGGTGTTGCAGGGCATAGGACTTGGCCGGTACGCGCTTAACAAAGCCACGCTCGGAAAGGGTAACCACCATGTCCTGGTGAGGGATGAGATCTTCCTCACTAAAGTCTCTGGCTTCCTCAGAGGTAATGTCGGTAGCGCGCCCATTCGCAAACTTCTCCTGGATAGCACTTGACTCTTTCTTCACCAAGCTGAGGATCTTCGATGGGTTAGCAAGCAGGTCTTCCAGGTAAGCGATATTTTTCTTGACAGTCTCCAACTCGTCCAGGATCTGCTGGCGTTCAAGCGAAGCCAAACGGCGAAGCTGCATATCCAATATGGCCTGTGCTTGGAGCCTGGAGAGGCTGAAGCGCTCCATTAGAGCAGTGCGAGCGGCATCGGCATTCGCCGACTCACGGATAGTCTTGATGACCGCATCCAGGAAGTCCAGGGCGATCTTGAGGCCCTCAAGGATATGCGCCCGCTCTCGAGCAACGCGCAGTTCGTATTGGCTACGGCGAGTGATGACCTCGCGGCGGAAGTCGATGAAGAACTGGAGCGCTTCCTTAAGACTGAGAACGCGCGGCTGCCCACCCACCAAGGCAAGCATATTAACAAAGAAAGCCGACTGCATGGGCGTCTGCTTGTAGAGATTGTTTAATAGCTGTCGCGGCTCAGTCTCGCGTTTCAGTTCCATGACAATACGCATGCCCTGCCGATCAGACTCGTCGCGCAGATCCGAGATACCCGTTATCTTGCGCTCCTTGACCAATTCCGCGATGCGCTCAACTAAGGCAGCTTTGTTGGTCTGGTAGGGCAATTCAGTAACAACGATCTGCTTCTTACCATTGGGCATGTCCTCAACGAATGCCTTAGCTTGCACCACGACGCGCCCGCGTCCCGTAGCGTAAGCTGCGCGGATACCATCCGTTCCTAATATAGTGCCACCGGTGGGAAAATCGGGACCCTTGACGAACTGCATGAGCTCGTCCACGTCGGCCTCGGGGTGATCAATGAGGTGAGCCAGGGCTTGGCAAATCTCTCCTAGGTTATGGGGCGGTATATTGGTCGCCATGCCCACAGCAATGCCCGACGAACCATTCACAAGAAGATTGGGCAGACGGGTGGGTAGCACCACCGGTTCCTTCAGGCTGTCATCAAAGTTGGGCATGAAATCCACGGTGTCTTTATCGATATCGAGCAGCATCTGTTCGGCAATCTCGGCCAGGCGCACCTCGGTATAGCGCATAGCAGCAGGCGGATCGTTATCCACCGACCCAAAGTTACCCTGGCCATCTATCAATGGGTGTCGCATGGAAAAATCCTGCGCCATGCGCACCATGGCATCATAGACTGATGAATCTCCGTGGGGGTGATACTTGCCGAGCACCTCGCCCACCACGCGGGCGCTTTTCTTATGGGACGTATTGTGGAGGATACCCAGTTCTTTCATGGCATACAGGATACGCCGATGTACCGGTTTGAGTCCGTCCCGCACATCCGGCAGGGCGCGGGAGACAATGACGCTCATAGCGTAGTCCAGATATGAACTCTTCATCTCCTCTTCAATTTGTATGGGTTTGATCTTTCCCAGAGTCATCACTATCCCCCTTCTTCCTCCAGAGCTTCGACATCCTCGGGTGGTGCTTCTTCTGTTATTTCCTCTTCTCCCGCCCCGAAACCAAGATCCTCGGCCGGCTCCTCTTCGTATTCCATGTGTGAGCGGAAAGATTTTTCACTCACGTAGGGGCGAAAACTATCCATCCCGCGCGAAGGAAAGGAAAGCTGCCCGGCTTGGCTTGCATCCTGATAAATCTCGCGAATCATGAGCGACAACCCCGTCTCCGAGGCGGATACCACGCTTGCCAGGTAGCGGTTACCTCCGGCCATGAGACGTGCTAAACGCTGACCGTGTTTAGGTTCTACCCAGCCCAAGACTGCACCCGCGTCATCGGTAGCCACCAGGTTGCCGTCCGACATTTCAAGCGCCACCCGGTCGCCCGCCACCATTTTGGCCAACACCTGGCGCGGGGCCAAATTAACCAGCCGTACCACCCCAGCCTTACCTGTCTCCTCAATAAAATAACGAGGTTCCACCGGCCGGTCGTCTTCCTTCGGCGGGATCTCATCGGCGCTCTCCGTTTTCAGAGTAGCCAAGCGCTTTAGGTTCTTATCAGCAATGGAGTTATAAGGATCGACTTCTTTTGCCCGCCGGTAAGCAATTCGAGCCTCATTATACTCATGTAATTCCATGTGAGCCCGCCCCAAGCGGTTGAGGGCATCCACATCCCCCGGGATGCTTTCCAAAATGGTTCGGTTAGCAACCACCGCCTCTCGCCAGCGTCCTTCCATGGCCAAAGCAATCGCCCGACGGGGGCTAAGCCGGGCTGTGCCGACCTGTTCTTCGTTATCCTGAATCATCGTATAATTCCAAGTATCGTCCTTATTTTATCTCACGTGCCTGTTTTAGACAAGCATAACAGGCTATTTTTGTGCCTTGCACGATCTCCTGTAACAGGCTTCCAGGACCACCTTTGCTCAGAGACTAGCGGTAACTCTTGCCGATCAAGCGACGCAATATAACAAAACGCCTCGGGTAATTCAAGGCGATATCCCAGGCGGCCTCAGAGTCAGACAGTAGCGACTGACTACGGGCATCCCACATCCCAGCCCTCCAATCCGCAGGCATTGCAGTCAGTCGTACGACAGGAGGGAGTAAGTTCAGCTACCAAAGCACGGCGGTATTCCGAACTGAGAAAACCCGGCGATACCCCCACGTCGATATGGCCCCAAGGCAAGGGCTCGTCCAGGGCACGTGAACGACGGGCATAGAAGTTTGGATCAAGGCCCTCAGCCGTAAAAGCCTGCTGCCAGCGCTCCCAATCGAAGCACTCGCTCCAGCCGTCAAAGACCGCCCCCTCTTGCCAGGCACGATGGATAACCCGCCCCAAACGACGATCACCTCGCGACATGACCGCCTCCAGCAGGCTCACGCGTGTGTCTGTATAGGAGAGCTTAACGCGCCTGCCAAGTCCTCTCTTTATAATCTCGTGCCGAGCGTGCAAGGTCTCCTCTGGTGCCTGTGACACCCACTGAAAGGGAGTGTGGGCCTTGGGTACAAAAGTAGCTAAACTAAGGCGAAGTTGCGGCGCGCGACCCGAGGCGCGCTGGCCTGTCGCCAGTACCTTGCGCGCAAGATCCACGATGCAAGACGCATCGTCATCTGTTTCCGTGGGAAGCCCCAACATGAAGTAGAGTTTGAGTCCACTCCAACCTCGCGCAAAGGCAAGCCCAGCGGCAGTAAGCAGTTCATCCTCTGGGATATACTTGTTGATGACTCGTTGCAGACGAGGGCTGGCCGCCTCCGGAGCGAAAGTGAGCGCACTTTTGCGCCGCCCAGGAAGCGCATCCACCAAGCAAACCGAGTGTTCGTCCAGGCGCAGTGAAGGAAGTGAGACAGCTATATCGCTCCCATGTCGGCGGTTGATCTCCGAGAGGAGCGCATCAATACCGCTATAATCGCCCGAGGAAAGCGAAACCAGCGAAACTTCATCGTAGCCCGTGTTTTGCAAAACCTCGTCCACTGCCGCCAGTGTCTCCTCCGGCGAGCGCTCCCGCACCGGACGGTAGATAACACCTGCACTGCAAAAGCGGCAGCCTCGCGTGCAACCGCGGCTTATCTCCACGGCGGCACGATCATGAACGGTCTCAATATAGGGCACGATGGGGCGCACTGGGGAGGGAAGGAGGGAGGTAACAATTTGCCGCCTAACGACCCCCGGTGCACCATCTAATGGTGTTGGTACCACCGTCTCAGTAACCTTGTAGAGCGCAGGCACATAGATGCCGGGAAGCTCCGCCGCTGTGCGGAGCAACTCCTTTTTTGCCAAGTTCCCGTTGGCCTTATGCGCTTGAATCAAGTCCACGAGACGAGGCAGGATCTCTTCCGCCTCGCCGATGACAAAGAGGTCAATGAAATCGGCCACTGGCTCGGGGTTGAAGACGGCCGAGCCCCCAGCGATAACCAGGGGGTGTTTCTCCGCTCGTTCCCGTGCCCAAACAGGCAATCCAGCTAGATCCAATATAGCCAATATATTGGTAAAGGTAAGTTCGTAGCCGATGGAAAACCCAAGTACATCAAAATCACCCAAGGGGTGGCCACTCTCCAGCGAGCGCAGGGGATGGGATGCCCGGCGAAGCGTGGCGACCATATCCGTCCAAGGCATAAAGAAACGCTCGCAGAGTACGTCCGTCCGACGGTTCAGGAGTTCATATAGGATTTGAATGGCTAGGTTGGACATGCCGATCTCATAGAGGTCTGGGTATCCCAAGGCAAACCTGAGCGTCTTGGCATCCCAGTCCTTGCGCACGGCATGCCACTCGCCGCCAGTATAGCGCGCGGGCTTGCTTACTTGAAAAAGGAGCTTATCAGGGTACAAAAAGGCCTCCTGGCAGGTGGCCAGCCACTAATACAATGGCAAGGGCTCATGCCAGCCACCAAAGTTGCACGAGCCTTAATAGCCAAGCACAACTTGAGCATTATATTCCGGTTATGCGGCGAGAGCAAACTCCTAGGTATGAGGGCAGAGCAAATCTACGTGCGACGCATTGACAAGAGAAGTAGCCAACACCTAATATTACCGAGAGCAGGAGGAAACCTTGGAGCATCTGTGGGCACCGTGGCGCATGGCTTACATTGAGCAAGCGCAAAATGCAGGAGATAGGTGCATCCTGTGCGATAAGCCGAGAGAGGCACAGGACGAAGCCAATTTCATCTTATTCCGAGGACGCTTTAACTTCGTGATTATGAACGCTTTTCCCTACAATAACGGACATCTAATGGTTGCCCCCCTTGCCCACACCACACAGCTCTCCATATTGGAAGATAACGCCCGCCAAGAGCATATCGACATAGTAAGCCGCTGTGCCGACATACTTAAAGAAGCACTCCGACCAGCAGGCTTTAACATCGGTCTTAACCTGGGACGGGTGGCCGGAGCCGGAGTTGACCAGCATCTCCACTGTCACATCGTGCCGCGCTGGGAGGGGGATGTCAACTTCATGCCCGTGCTGGCAGATGTCCGGGTAATCAACCAGGCCATCGCGGATACGTATAAACATCTTAGGCCATTCTTTGCCTAAAAGTAAAAGTGTCCACTAAAGGCGATGCGTCATAAGGAAACAACGGCAGAGTATCACCGAGCCAGGCGAACGGAATCAGTTGGCATCGGTTTCAGTTAAGCTTGGTGTCCCTTTGTTTCAGGCAGCGCCCTCATGTGACACCTCCCAGCTCCCCACCACTCCTGGGGTTTCCAAAGGGGTCGCAGCCCCCTAGACACACGCCGACTTTCGCAGAAAGTCCAGTGTGTTATGCCAGTATTCCGGCTGGCGAGAGGGAAGGAATGGGTGTTTTGACATAAAGAGCTGACGATGTAATCTTGCCCAGGTTGCTATGAGCGGTGCCACCAACCATTATCTAAGGGATTTAGATTTTCGATTATTACCATCGCATCTGCTCGGTTATTTGCTGGAGCGCATATTATTAATCCATGATCTTGATTCCAGATGTCAGTATTATGCCCCTCATACACGCTTATGATTAAGGTGTCTAGGCTTGTGGTGCATATTATCCATCCCAAATGTTTAATGGTTTCACCGCTCAGAAAAACCAGCGGGCTGGCAGGGTTGGGCGGGAGCCATGCGATCCATGCATTATGGCCATAATCAGTATAGTCGTAGCCTTCAATTGAAAAGCGCCCCCTATAATCACTAGACTGATTCCCGAAGAGATAACGCCTAAACTCTCCCTTGATCGCTATCTCTATTATCCTATCATCGTCAGGATCACCGTTCATTCGAAACTGTACACCGGTAAGCGTAATCTCAATGTCCTTTGAAATGGGCGTATTATAGACCTGAGTTTTGCACGCTTTTCTACTATAAATCCTGCTCGGTCCTGGATCTGGGAGGGCATCCCCGCTTGGGCTTGGGTTTTTGCCGCGAAATATAAGTAG
>WRNP01000002.1 GCA_009776515.1 Dehalococcoidia bacterium
TATGCACGCCATAATTTGACAAAAATATTCAGGCTTAAAGCCTGGCTTTCCTGTGCCTAGTTTTCAGCCTATCATTTTGAAGTTGTAGCCGAAGAGACGAGAACTTCTACCATAATTGGCTTCATATCATGGCAATTAGCTTTATTCCTTTGGGCATGTACTCGCAACAACTTGAATGTCTTTCGCCGATATGATAATCTATGATTAAGTATGCGCATATAGCGGAGTAATGTTACGCGTAGCCTGACCAAAGCCGCCAAGGCCCTTTCTGACGACACCCGACTCAGGATATTGAGTATCCTTCTGGAGGGGGAGTGCTGTGTCTGTGAGGTTGCCAAAGTACTGTCAATCTCTCAGACTCGCGCCTCGCGCAATCTTAATATTTTATATAATGCTGGCTTTCTCAAATACCAACGGGATGGTCTTTGGGCATATTACTCTATCGACCAAGCCAGCCTGACCGACTATATATCGACTTTCATAAACGCCATCAAACTTGGCTTCTCCGATAGCGAAACTGCCGCAAATGACAGAGCGCGCCTGAAAGATGTCCGGGAGTTTCGTGCACATTGCTGCAATCCGCCCTGCGACAGCCCTGACCCAACAGAGACAAGCACAAAGAAGAAAACAGTGCTTTTTATTTGCGTGCACAATGCCGGTCGTAGCCAAATGGCCGAAGCCTTTTTCAACAAAATAACTCGGGGGAAATCATTGGCCATCTCCGCCGGCCCTAGACCAGCTGAGCAGGTAAACCCCATGGTCGTTGCCGCTATGAAAGAAGTGGGCATGGACCTTAGCCGGATTAAGCCAAGGCTACTAACCATCGAGATGGTAAATAGCGCCGATATGGCAATCACGCTTGGCTGCGAGAATGACTGCCTACAGGCATCACCAGATGCGGAAAACTGGGCGCTGGACGATCCGTCGGGGAAATCTCTCCATCAGATTAGAGAGATCAGAGACGAGATAAAGGAGCGGGCAGCAAGGCTCATACAGCAAATGAGGTTATAGTTATGCGTGTAATACATGAGTTACGACCTATTTTCGGCCCCTCTCAGTCAGCGAGATCCTTAATAAAAACAGTATTTACCTAATGGCAATGGTATGAAATGAGCAAACAGTCGCGCAGAGAACCAAGGCTGTCATTTTTGGACAGGTTCCTAACACTATGGATATTCCTAGCCATGGCATTGGGCATATGCCTGAGTTACTTTGTGCCCGGCACCGCAAGGTTCATTGATTTCCTGTCCGTAGGCACCACCTCCATCCCGATCGCCATCGGGCTGATCTTGATGATGTACCCTCCTCTAGCCAGGGTTAAATACGAGCAGTTCGGCAAGATTTTCCGCGACTGGAAAGTGCTGGGTATTTCGCTCATCCAGAACTGGTTGATCGGACCTATTCTGATGTTCCTGTTGGCCACACTATTTCTTGGATACCTCTGGCCTATGCCGGAATACATGACAGGCCTTATCATGATAGGGTTGGCTCGTTGCATTGCCATGGTCATTGTCTGGAACGAACTGGCTCAGGGAAATAATGAGTATGCCGCCGGGCTGGTGGCCTTTAACTCCATTTTCCAGATCGTCTTCTATTCGGCTTACGCCTATGTCTTCATCACAGTTATCCCCAACTATTTTGGCCTAGCAGGGTCGACGGTGGATATCACCATCGGGCAGATTGCCGGAAGTGTGCTGATCTATCTCGGCATTCCCTTTTTCGGAGGCATGGTCACCCGTTTCGTCCTTACACACATCAAAGGCTTTGAATGGTACGAAAAGGTATTTATACCTAAAATCAGCCCGATTACCCTAATGGCACTTCTTTTTACTGTCGTCGTCATGTTCTCCCTAAAAGGCGGGGTCATTATCCAGTTGCCTCTAGATGTCCTCCGCATAGCCGTCCCTCTGTTGATCTACTTCATAATCATGTTTCTGATCTCATTCTATATGGGCAAAAAAGCCGGCGCAGGCTACACCAAGACAGTCACCATCGCTTTCACTGCGGCCAGCAACAATTTTGAACTTGCCATTGCCGTGGCCATCGCCGTTTTTGGCATCGGCTCCGGACAGGCTCTCGTTGCGGTCATCGGACCGCTGATAGAGGTGCCTGCAATGATCGGGCTTGTAAATATCGCGCTCTATTTTCAGCGCAGATATTTCCCGCCACAAGACAACGACAAGCATCTTGGTATGGCGCAGATTAACATGTGAGCACAAAATTGCACATCGTGGCTCCGTTCGACAAACAACCTAATGGGGCAACTGCTTCCTTTTTACAGCGGTAATAATAACGATAAGGACGGAAAAAATGAAACAAGAAGAAATCCACAAGACAGTCAGGGAACAGTACGGCAAGATAGCCAAGCAGAGCGGTTCTTGTTGCGGAGAATCTGCCCAGCAGATTACCAATTGCTGCGGAGCCAACACTGGCGCTGTCGCCGGCATCAGCAAAAAACTCGGATACAGTGACCAGGACCTTAATATGGTGCCCGAAAGTGCAAATTTAGGTCTCGGCTGCGGTAATCCAGTAGCCCTGGCATCTTTGAAAAAAGGTGAAATTGTCCTTGATCTTGGCTCTGGAGCTGGCTTCGATAGCTTCCTGGCCGCAGCCAAGGTCGGTACTGCGGGAAAAGTCATCGGCATTGATATGACCGCCGAAATGCTGGACAAGGCCAGGGAAAATGCCCGCAAAGGTAACTATACAAATGTTGAGTTCCGCTTAGGCGAGATTGAGAATCTCCCCGTAGCAGACAATTTTGCAGACGTCGTCATCTCTAACTGCGTCATCAACCTCGCCAGCAACAAACAGAGGGTTTTTGACGAGGCATTTCGGGTCTTAAAACCCGGCGGCAGATTGATGGTATCAGACCTTGTAATTTTAAAAGAACTACCGAGTTGCATCTTAACCTCAATTGATGCTTATATCGGATGCGTAGCCGGTGCCATGGAGAAAAATGAATACATGGAGACCATCGGCAAAGCGGGATTCGAGGCGGTTAAAATCATCGAAGAATCGGCATACCCTCTCAGTAGCGCCATGACTGACATTATCTCCAAAGTTACAGCGGATGGCTTGGGGCTGACCGATCAACAGGTACAAGATGCCTCGGAATCCATTGCCAGCATCAAGGTTCAGGGAATAAAGCCGGCACCTGAAACGAAAAGCATATCAGGCATGAACTAGACATTGCCAGACTTTCTTTTCAAAGAGCGGGAGGTCTGTTAGGATATTAGCCAAAATAATCTGACAGCTAGAAAGTGAGCCTTGTGTCCATTACCGAAAACAACCCCATGCCCGTCGTTCGTCTTATCAAGCTCACCCGCTGTTTTGGCGAGCTTGCGGCTGTCGACAATCTTGATCTGGATATCGCCACAGGGGAGAGCTTCGGGTTGCTCGGCCCCAACGGCGCGGGCAAGACCACCCTCATTAAGATGCTCACCACCATCCTACCGCCCAGCTCCGGAGAAGCCATGGTAGCCGGCTTTAGCATCACCCGGGCCGCTTCCGATGTGCGCCGCGTAATTGGCTATGTCCCGCAAGTGCTCTCCGCCGACTCGTCTCTAACAGGCTATGAGAACCTATCGATCTTCGCTGGTCTCTACAGCGTGCCCGCGCGCACTAGGCGGGAGCGCACCATGGAAGCTCTGCGCTTCATGGGGCTTGAGGAGGCTGCTCACCGACTGGTACGCACCTATTCCGGCGGCATGATCCGCCGCTTGGAGATCGCCCAGTCCATCCTACACCACCCATCCGTCCTCTTCCTGGACGAGCCCACCGTCGGCCTTGACCCTATCGCCCGCAAAGCCGTCTGGGAGGTCATTGCCGAGCTCCGCCGTAGCTACGGCACCACCCTACTCACCACCACCCATTTTATGGAGGAAGCCGACAGCCTATGCTCCCGCGTAGCCATCATGCACCACGGCGTGGTGGTCGCCCTAGGTAGCCCAGCAACACTCAAGGCCACCGTCGGCCCGAACGCCACCATGGAGGACGTCTTTATACATTACACCGGCGACAATCTAACCGAAGCGGAGGGCTATCATGACACCGCCAGAACCAGGCGCGTCGCCAGCCGACTCGGCTAAAACGCGTTCCCCGAGCAGTCTCAGCGACTTTTTCCGTAAGATCTTCATCGTCGCCGGCGTTGAAGTGCTTAAGTTGCGCCATGACCCATCGGAGCTCATCATGCGCGCCATTCAGCCTGCCCTATGGCTCGTTGTCTTCGGCGAGGTCTTCTCTCGGATGCATACCATCCCCACGGGCGATCTCCCATACGTAGATTTCCTCGCCCCGGGCATTTTGGCCCAAAGTGCTATGTTTGTGGCCATCTTCGGCGGCATGAGCATCATCTGGGAACGTGATCTGGGCATCGTACACAAATTTCTGGTCTCGCCTACCCCTCGTCTCGCCCTAGCCTTGGGCAAGTCCGTAGCCGGAGGCGTGCGCGCCCTCTCCCAAGCGCTCATCGTCTATCTGTTGGCCATGATTATGGGAGTGCACATCAACTGGAACCCTATCAATCTGTTAGTAGTCATCATTGTAGTCGTTTTGGGAGCGATGGTATTCACTTCTTTCTCCCTCATCATCGCCCTTCTCGTCAAGACACGCGAGCGCTTCCTAGGCATCGGCCAAGTGCTCACCATGCCATTTTTCTTCGCTTCCAGTGCCATCTACCCCGTCTCGGTTATGCCAAGCTGGCTCCAGGTGTTGGCGCGCATCAATCCCTTGACCTATCAAGTGGATGCCCTGCGTCTGCTGATGATAAACGGAGGCACCGGCAACCACGCGCTCTGGCTGGACTTTGTCGTACTCGTGAGTGCCACGTTAGTACTGACCATCATCGCAGGCAAGCTTTATCCCCGCGCTGCTATCTAGCTCACCAGAGATCAATGAGAGGGCCTAACTGCCAAAGCCAGGGGAGAATCTTCTGCACTGGGCATTCAACCCCCTGCCATAAGGCTAAGCGCGCTGCAAACGGCACCTTGTTCGGTTTGGTATGAGTGAACTATTCACAAGCCTTAACGCGAGAGTGTACCGAGGTCCCGCCCAATTAAGCACAATGGCAATCTCGCATTGTAAACACCATAACTTTCAGTATGCGCCGTCGTTATCATAGTAAGTAGTAACCGCCTGCCCAGTCAGTCTTTGGACATTATGAGGACAGACGGCTAGAATACGACCTATCATGTCAAAAAACAAACTGCTCCTCAAAATCAGCCCCGCTCTTTGGAGCCTTGCTATATTCATCATTGCCCAAGCCCTCACTTTCGCCACCGTGTGGCGGCAAGACCCTTTTTTGGAAGAAGCGGGTATCTATGTGCCGTCCCAGCCATCCGACATCGTCTCGCTCTGGCCGGGCGAGGTCGTCCTGCCTGACGACACAGTGGTCGATGTCCCAGCCTACTCTGCCCTGGGGCCCATTATCATCTATTTCTTCGTGGTCGTGGTCATTGTCGGTCTGGTCCTCTATTTCCTTCCGCTCCATTTGCTTCAGAAGCTGATGCGAATCCTGTTCGGGATACTTTTCGGCTGGAGCGTCTTTGTGATTCTAGCCATCTGGCTACCATTGGTACCAAGCTTGGTACTCGCCGTAGCGGTAGGGCTGGCTTGGCTCTTATATCCCCGAGTATGGCTGCATAACGGGGTTATGCTGCTAGCCATGGTCAGCCTAGCAGCAGTATTCGGGCGCTTCATCACCCCCTGGACCGCAGTGGTCTTGCTGGCGGTCCTTGCCATCTACGACTTGCTGGCAGTGCGCTTCGGATTCATGGTATGGATGGCCAGCAAGCTCTCCCTCACCAACGCCATGCCTGCTTTCGTTTTCCCCCGTAAAAGCAAGGGGTGGCGCTCAAGTCTCCAGGAGGCCTCTTTTGACCACACCGAGGATGAAAAACCTGGAGAGCGGCGCTTCTCTATCTTGGGAGGCGGTGACATCGCTTTTCCCCTGCTCGTATCCGCCTCAGCTTTCTTCGCTTTCGGCTTAAGTTCGGCAATGCTCGTAGCTGTCTTCGGGCTAATCGGGCTCCTTGCAGCTTACGCCATCCAATTGGTGTTGCTCAAGGGGCGACCTATGCCCGCCCTGCCTCCCATTGCCGTCACGTGCGCGGTAGGAATACTGCTGGTAAGCTGAGGCGCTACACTATCAATGACTGGAGCAAAGCAGGGGGCCAGGTCACCGCCCGAGAAGCATAGCCACCGAAATCACGGGCGGGCTCCACAGTTCCATAAATGGCCAGACGACCTTGCAATCGTCCGGCCATTTTCCAAGGTTAGATGACAATGCTCTTTAGCTCTTGTTCGAGACAGGCAAAGGCAACTTGTGCCAAGCTTTACCTTTCTCTCCGACCAGCCTAATGAAAGGCAACAGCATAAAGAAATCGCCGAACCAGCCATAGTGGTTGGCAATGGCAATGACCCCGGACATAATCAAATAGAAGCCAAAGATATAGTTCAGAATGGACGGGAAGATGGCGACGATTACCCCAAAGACCAAGGTGACAATGCCCACGACCATGGCATCAGCACCGAATATCAGCCACACCCCCATCAAGATCAGGTAGCCCGCCACTAGGTAGTTCCAGAAAGCTGGGAATACCAGGATGGCAAGGCCAAACAAAAGCGAGACGATACCCGGCAGCCAGGCACCGCCTATAATCCAGAGAATGCCAAAAAGAATCGCGATACCCGCAATGAGGTAGTTCAAAATACGAGGGAAAGCAATAACGATAACCCCCAAGGTGATGGCCACGATGCCGAACCAGAGACCGCCGATGCTAAGTTCTGCCCAAGGCATAGAATGCTCCTTTCTAAGATTTCCTGAAAATAGTCAGGAGGCCCCAAGCGATAAGAACAATACTACATACCGGATATATCAAGTCCTGACGATATAAAACGACAACCCCTGCCACAATAGCCAGGGTGCCCAGCAAGAAGTTGGGTAACCTTTTGCTCACACATGCCTCCTCTCTGCTTTTTAGGCCATTATACACCAGCGGTCGTTACCAAGCCATAAATCGGCCGCCGTGGAGGGGTGTCGTGAGCTCCGTCATCGTATGTTTGACACCTATACGTACGGCTGATATAATTCAGCTTTGTTGATTTGCAAAGTAGCGGGTTGCCACCCGCCGCTTCATTGGAGGTATGTCATTTACGCCATAATTGAGACCGGAAATAAGCAATACACCGTCCGTCCAGGCGACAAGCTAAAAGTCGAGCGCTTGACCGTTCAGGATAGCGATAGGTTCGCGCTAGGTCGCGTGCTGGCTGTAGGCGACGACCACAAACTCAACGTTGGTAACCCCATCGTTGACGGAGCAAGCGTCGTGGCCACCATTATCGGTAACGGATTGGGTAATAAGGTTACGGTTTTCAAGTTCAAATCCAAAGTGCGCTATTCCCGCAAGCAAGGGCATCGTCAACCGTTTACCGAAGTCGAAATCAATAGTATCGTCATGCCTGGGACGGAAGAGGCTGGGGAATCCGCTACCCCACGCCCTCACACTAAGAAAGAGGAAGTCTAATGGCTCACAAAAAAGGAGCGGGTTCTTCGCGCAACGGTCGCGATTCCAAGCCCAAGATGCGAGGGGTCAAGCGTTACGGCGGTGAAACCGTGAGTGCCGGCACCATCCTCGTGCGCCAATGCGGTACACACACTGCGCCAGGCAACAATGTCGGCGTGGGGCGCGATTACACCCTATTTGCCCTCATCTCCGGTCAGGTCAAATTCGAGCCGGCGGGTAAAGATAAGCGAAAGGTAAGCGTTTACGCCGTATAGGCAGCTCACGAACCGAGATCGCCATCCCCCACCAAATTAACGGGCGGAGATCTAGAGAGAGAAACGCTATGAAAGAAAAAATACACCCTAATTACTACCCAGATGCCGAGGTCACCTGTTCCTGCGGCAACAAGTTCACCACCGGCTCTACCAAGAAACAGCTTAAGGTAGAGCTTTGTAGTGCCTGCCATCCTTTCTACACAGGCGAGCGGCGTATGGTGGACACCGCCGGACGTGTGGAGCGCTTCAAACAGCGCTACGCCAAGGCTGGTAAATAACTGGAAAGACCAAAGGAGCGGCCAGAACAGCCGCTTCTTTTTAATTGACACGTTATGCGGGCACTGGATGTTTGAAGAACTAACCCACCAGCTCCTCTTTCTCCCTTGCCGAACCGGAAGCTGAGGTATGTCAAACACTTTTCGTTACGGCGGACAGGCGGTCATGGAAGGGGTGATGATGCGCGGTCAGAGGAATCTAGCCATCGTGGTGCGCCGACCTGACGGCACCTTGGCCAAACAGGTAAAGCCCCTCTCCGCTATCTATACTGGGCCTCTCCGCCGCCTCCCCTTTGTACGCGGCGTCATTGCCCTGCTGGAGGCCCTCATTCTAGGCATGCAAAGCCTAATGTTCTCAACGAGTGTCGCTTTGGATGACGAGGAAAAACATGAGGCTGACCAACCCGCTGATGGCGGCAAGGGGATGGGGGCCGCCATTTGGGTCACCTTGCTTATCTCAATAGCTTTGGCAGTAGGGCTTTTTTTTCTGTTGCCTTTGTTTTTAACGCGCTGGATCTTACCGAACGATGCCTCAAGTCTGCTCTTCCACTTCGCTGAGGGCATGGTGAGGTTAGTGATTTTCTTGGCTTATCTCTCCCTGGTCAGCCTCATGCCAGACATCAGGCGGGTTTTCGCCTACCACGGGGCAGAACACAAGACCATCCACGCTTATGAAGCTGGGGTGCCCCTCCAACCCAAAGACATACAGACTTTCACCACTGCCCATGCCCGTTGCGGGACGGCTTTTCTGCTAGCCGTCATGATCATCGCCATCTTAGTCTTCAGCCTCATTGGCAAACCTGGATTATGGCTCATGGTCGCCTCGCGCATTCTGCTCGTGCCGGTTATTGCAGCATTCGCCTATGAACTCACCCAGCTTGGAGCACGCCATCTGGGAAATCCGATGGTACGTGCGGTCATGGCTCCGGGCTTGTGGTTGCAGAGCCTGACCACCAAACAGCCCGATGACAAGATGGTGGAAGTAAGCATCGCCGCCCTCGAAGAAGTGCTCATCGCCGACGGAGTGCTAACAAGGATTGAGTCAGCCTCTACAAATCCGCTGAGTTGAGACGGCGGAAGAAGCAACTCCGCTCGCCGGTATGGCAGGTAGGCCCAATTGGGTGGGCTTTTACTAGGACAGCATCGGCATCGCAGTCGTACCATACTTCTTTCACTTTGAGATAGTTGCCAGAAGTAGCCCCTTTGTGCCACAGCTCCTGGCGGCTACGGCTCCAAAACCAAGCGTGTCCGCTCTCCAGGGTCTGCTTTAGAGCCTCAGCATCCATATAGCCCAGCATGAGCACTTCGCCCGTGGCAGAATCCTGGATAATGGCCGCCACAAGTCCCTTATCGTCCCATTTTATGTTAAGCATGCTGGCAACCTCTTTCTATCATTTCTCCATCTTGGATCAAGCCGCGCACAACAGACGGTTTCATGAATGGCTAGCCCTCAACGGCTTGAAGTGCCTGCGGCAGGCTAAGGGCATCGGCATAAAGCGCCTTCCCGACGATCGCCCCCTCCGCCCCAATCTTCTTAAGCAACTTAAGGTGTAAGGCCGAAGCCACCCCTCCCGAGGCGATCACCGGAAACCTCGTACTGTCTATAAGCTCAAATATGGACAGGAAGTTGGGCTCGGTTAGGGTGCCATCGCGGCTGATATCCGTATAAACGAAGCGCCGTACTCCAAGAGCGACCATCATTCTCGCAAAATCCACCGCCCTAAGATCCGTATTATGCGTCCAGCCATGAGTGGTCAAATAGCCGTCACGGGCATCAATAGATACCACAATGGCCTGGCGGAAATTACGGCAAGCCTCTCTTACCATCTCGGGATCACTAACCGCCGCCGTACCAAGAACCACTCGATCGGCCCCCAATTTGATGAGCTTTTCCATAGTCACCAAAGTGCGAATGCCGCCACCCACCTCAATAGGGATGAAGATGGTCTCAGCGATACGCCGAATGGCCTCCGAATTCTGGGGATTACCGCTCTCCGCACCATCCAGATCCACAATATGTAGACGCGTCGCCCCCTGTGACTGCCACCGAAGTGCCATCTCCAGCGGGTCGTCGCCATAGACCGTCTCCTGGGCAAAGTCACCTTGAAAAAGACGCACGCATCGTCCGCTGCGGATATCTATGGCCGGAATAATCTCTATGGCTCACTCCTCAACCTAAACAGAGCAACCATTATAGCATCTGGGCAGAACAGGCGTCATGTAACATATGACCACTAGCTAATGAGCCGCGCCCCATTTTCTCGGTAAATATTCTGCCAAATTGAAATATCTCCTCACGCTTGATTTCGCCACCGGAAATTATGAAGGCATAGAACAAAATAAATATCATTGAATGGCTGTTAACGTAAATTTCTGCTTAGTTGAGCCCGGCCACAGTTATGGTGCCTGAGCGATACAATGGGTATATACCTGAGTGAACTGGCGACACCCTATCGCGTCAACCATATCGTTGCTGAAATGCGTTGTTTGCTGCCCCTCCCACACGCGATGTATAATGCCAGCGAGGTAATAAGATGAGTCTCACTCGTGAAGAGGTTATGCATATCGCCGCCTTAGCCAAACTCGGAATGGCCGAAGAGGATATCGCCTGCTTCCAAGAACAGCTTTCCAATATCCTCGAAAACTTCGAGGTCTTAAAGCAAGTGGACACGGAGAACATCCCGCCCACAGCTCAGGCCAACGCCCTATGCGACGTCATGCAGGATGATACCGCCCAACCATCGCTCTCCCCAGAGGCGGTGCTGGCCAACGCCCCGCGGCGCGAAGGTGATTTTTTTCGCATCCGCGCCGTGCTGGAAGATGACTAGGAGTCACTGAGAAACGCCAACCGCCACCAAGGCTTAGCCCAAAGCACGAGAATCTTTTTCATACGAATTAAGATGCAACCCCGGGTCGGGCGAAGGCGAAACTTTCTATATCATGCCTGTGGGCAGGATGGAGTCATAAATTGGAAATCAAAAGCTGCCTTACCATACATGAAGTAGGCAAACTTCTGAAAAAGAAAGAGGTTTCCGCTGTTGAGCTGGCAGAGTCCTGCCTGCAGAGAATTGAAAAGCTGGAGCCCCACCTCAAGGCTTTTACCACCGTCACCGCCGAGCTGGCGCTAAAGCAAGCCGAGGAGGCCGACCGAAAGTTTAAACATGGCGAAGCCACCCCCCTCACTGGTGTGCCCGCCGCGATGAAGGATTTGTTGTGTACCATGGGGGTGCGCACTACCTGCTCCTCCCATATACTAGAGAGCTTTGCCCCTCCCTACGATGCCACCGTCATCAAAAAGCTGAAAGATGCCGGCATGGTAATGCTAGGCAAGACCAACATGGATGAATTCGCTATGGGCTCCTCCACAGAGAACTCAGCTTTCTTCGTTACCCATAACCCCTGGGATACAGCCCGCGTGCCGGGGGGTTCTTCGGGTGGCTCAGCCGCTGCCGTGGCCGCCGGTGAGACGGTCTATGCCTTGGGATCCGACACCGGGGGCAGTATCCGCCAGCCAGCGGGCTTCTGCTCCATCGTAGGCCTCAAGCCTACTTACGGACGCGTGAGCCGCTTCGGATTGATAGCCTACGCCTCGTCGCTTGATCAAATCGGCCCCATGACCCGCGATGTGACCGATGCTGCCCTAGTGATGAACACCATCGCAGGCCACGACGCAGGCGATGCCACCTCAGTTGATTGCCCTGTGCCAGACTACACCCAAAGCCTGACCGGCGATATCAGAGGTCTGCGCTTGGGTGTGCCCAAAGAGTACTTTACGACAGGCATGCAACCCGAAGTCAGCCAGACCGTGCGCACCGCCATCGCCAAGATGGAAGCATTGGGAGCGAAGGTTGATTGGGAGGCCAGTTTGCCTTCCACGTCCTATGCCCTGGCCGTCTACTATGTCATCGCCCCGAGCGAGGCTTCGGCCAACCTGGCGCGCTATGACGGCGCCAAGTACGGTTTCTCCTACGCCCAGACCGAGAATATGTGGGAGGTAATGGAGAAGACGCGCCAGTTCGGCTTTGGGCCAGAGGTCAAGCGGCGCATCATGCTCGGCACCTATGCCCTCTCAGCAGGTTATTATGATGCATACTATCTCAAGGCGCAGAAGGTGCGCACAATTATTCGCCGTGAGTTTGAGCAGGCATTTGAAAAATATGATGCCATCGTCACCCCGACCTCCCCTACCGTGCCTTTTATGATCGGCGAGAAGACCAGTGACCCCTTACGTATGTACCTCTCAGACGTATGCACCCTGCCCATCAACATCGCTGGCGTGCCGGCTCTCTCCCTACCCGCCGGGTTCGTCGGCGGGTTGCCCGTTGGGATGCAGGTCATCGCTCGTCCTTTCGCCGAGGAAACCATCTTCAAGATAGCCTATGCCTACGAGCAAGCAACAGATTGGCACCGGATGAAGCCGGAGATTTAAATTATGCCAGATGGTCCAATAACTGAAGTACCATTAACTCAGACCATATCCCAGTTAGACTGGTTGAATTATACCGTTAAATGAGCTACACTGAGTAGTGAAAGCAACTATGCCGTTACAGTATTTTATGCCATCTCTATCGCGGCAGGATGTGTTCGTTCCAGCCTGCCTAAGTTAAGGCTGTTTGTCGCAGCCTGCCACCGATTCGCCCCAAGGTTAACAGCAATCTCACCAAATTCACTATCGGTGCTGGGTTAGGAGAAAACAATGGCAGATACCAACTACCAGGCCATCAAAATAAGAATCGAGAAAGATCGAGAGCAACTTAACGATCAGCTTGAGCAGATTCGAACGGCGCGCACCGCCAATGAAAGGCGAGAGGGCAGCCCTTTCGGTAAACGGGAAGAGGAGGCCAGCGAGACCGCTGAGCTGGAAAACCTCATCGCCCAGGAAAAACGCATCCTCGACCAATTGGTTGATATTGATCTGGCAGTCAAAAAGCTAGACAACGGCACCTACGGACAGTGCCAAAAGTGCGGCGAGCAGATTGAGGCCGCCCGCCTTGAGGCCATCCCCATCGCTAAAATATGCATGAAGTGCGCCCAGATTAAGAAATGATAGGCAAAAGCCGCCTGAAAGAGATCGCTGCCTTCCTCCTTCCGGCGGCGACCGCCGTCTCTCTAGATCAACTCACCAAGTATTTGGTAAAGCAACATATTGCACTGGGAGGCTCCGTCCCCGCCACCGGTTTTTTTCGCCTGACCCACGTCCGAAATACCGGGGCATCTTTCGGCATCTTTCAAGAGCACACTGTGGCTCTAGCTGTCGTTTCCGCCGTCATGGCGCTGGTGGTACTTTGGCTTGGAATATTCATGAACCGCCGCTTTGATTTCCTGCGTAGCCGCCTCAGCCTAATCGCCCTAGGGATGATGTTGGGCGGCATCATCGGCAATTTTATTGACCGCACCTTCATCGGATACGTAACCGACTTCCTCAAAATGGGCGCTTGGCCGGACTACAACATCGCCGATGCCTCAGCAGTGGTAGGCAGCATCGTCTTGGCCGTCATCCTCTTTCGTTCTGCGCTTAACGAGCATACAGATGGACCGCCCGAAACAACTCGTTGTTGATCATGGCAGCAAGAGGCTTGACTGTTTTGTAGCCGAGCATAGCCCGGAGTTCTCGCGCAGCTTTATTCAAAAGCTCATTGCCGAGGGTTGGATAACAGTCAACGCTCAGCCCGCCAAGCCCGCTCTCCGGCTGAAAACGGGTGATCGGGTGGTGATTGCAACCCCACCCCCCGAACCCAGCCCTCTCGCCCCCGAACATATCCCCCTTGATATCATTTATGAAGATGCCGACCTTATTGTGATAAACAAGCCTTCTGGCATGACCACTCATCCGGCACCTGGCAACCGTGCCGGCACTTTGGTGAACGCCTTATTGGGCCTCCTGCCAGAGCTCACCGCAGGTAGCGCCCCTGAGCGCCCCGGCATCGTACACCGCCTGGACAAGGACACGTCGGGCCTTATCGTTGTCGCTAAGCACCGCCGGGCATTGGAAGACCTCTCTGGCCAGTTCAAGTCGCGCCGGGTGGAAAAAACGTACCTCGCCCTCGTCAAGGGGCACCCCGAACCAGAGGCAGGCTTGATCGACGCCCCCATCGGGCGCAACCCTGTCCACCATCAAAGGATGGCCGTGGTCTCCTCCGGCCGTCCAGCCCAGACCGCCTACCGCGTAAGGCGCCGCCTTGGCGGTTACACCCTGCTTACGCTTAAACCTGCTACCGGACGCACACATCAAATACGCGTCCATCTGGCTGGAATTGGCCATCCCGTAGTGGGAGATGCCGTCTATGGTATACGCTCAGAACTGGTAGCACGCCAATTCCTGCACGCCTACAAGCTCACTTTTCGGTTGCCCTCCACCGGCACGGAGGCCACTTTCACCGCCCCCCTCCCCACCGATCTCGGGTCTGCCCTAGAGACACTCGTCTGCGGAGGCTCAAGGATAGAATATAACCGATAATGTATAATGGACACCACCTCGCTTGAGGTCCGGGCAATTTGCCATAGGATCTGGCGGGATTTTGCGACCCGCATCGTTCAAATAAATTATCGAGGTTTCCGCCCATGAAGCAGATTCGTGTCCGATATGCCCCCTCACCCACCGGCATCCCCCACGTGGGCAACATCCGCACCGCCCTCTTCAATTGGCTCTTCGCCCGCCACACCGGTGGGACTTTTATCGTGCGCATTGAGGATACCGATGTCGCCCGTACGGTGCCGGAAGCGCTGGAAGCCATCCTGGAGAGTCTGCGGTGGCTGGGGATAGACTGGGATGAGGGTCCGGAGGCAGGCGGTAATGCCGGCCCTTACTTCCAATCGCAACGGCTAGAGTTGTATAACCGCATGTCAGCGGAGCTGGTAGCAAAGGGAGATGCTTACTATTGCCACTGTACCCCAGAGAGGCTGGAGGAAATGCGTAAGGAGCAGACCGCCCGCAAAGCGCCGCCGGGCTACGACCGCCGCTGCCGTGAGTTGGGGCTGGGCCCAGCCCCAAACGCGGTCATCCGTTTTAAGATACCACTAAGCTTAAAAACGACTTTTCGCGACCTCATCCGGGGCGAGGTCACCTTTGATAATGCCGTGCTGGACGACTTTGTACTGCTAAAATCGGACGGTTATCCCACCTACCACCTAGCAAACGTGATTGATGACAACTATATGAAAATAAGCCATGTCATGCGCGGTGAGGAGTGGCTATCTTCCACCCCCCGCCACCTCATGCTGTACCGTGCCTTCGGATGGTCGCCACCCGAATTTGCCCACCTACCAATCATCTTGGGCACTGACCGTAGCAAGCTCTCCAAGCGCCATGGGGCCGTGGCTCTCCTGGACTATCGGGCACAGGGCTATTTGGCTGAGGCCATGACAAACTTCCTCGCCCTCTTAGGTTGGTCGCTGGATGATAAAACCGAGCTCTTCTCCAAGGAAGAACTTTGTCGCCATTTCACCATTGAGCGCGTGAGCCAAACGGCAGCCATCTTCAACAAGGAAAAACTGGACTGGATGAATGGTGTCTATATCCGTGCCCTCACCACAGACGCATTCGCGGCGCGCGCCTTGCCCTTCCTGGAAAAAGGTTTGCCCCCAGAGATTGTAAGGCCGCTCGACCAAAGTTATGTTAAAAAGGTACTGGCTCTGGTGCAGGAACGGGCGAAAACGCTCGCCGAAGCAGCGAGCCCAGAGCTGAGTTGGTTCTTTTTTACCGATCGGGTAGATTACCCAGCCGAGCTCCTGATAGACAAGAAGCTCGACAAAACACAGACCGCAAACTTGCTTGCCACAACCACCGCAAGACTGGATGTCCTGCCCGCCTTTGACGCCACCACTCTGGAAGGAATGTTGCGCCCCCTGGCCGAGGAGATGGGCCTTAAAGCCGGACAGCTTTTCGGAGCGCTCCGTACCGCCGTCTCTGGGCTCACAGCAACCCCGCCCCTCTTCCAGATGATGGAGACACTAGGTAAGCACCGCTCCATAACCAGAATAAGAGAGGCCGCTGCCAAACTTGAAGCGCTAGGGTAAGCTAAAAGGCCGCGCATGGAAAAGCAACCCGCCAGAAAATATCCCCAAATCGGTGTCTGTGAACTGAATCGTGGGCTCTGCCCCCAAACTCACACCATGGGCATAAGCACCTGTGCCAGATGCGACGGCGATGGCTTCTTAGAAAAACACCCCGCTTGTGGCATCCTCGCCTTCGCCAGACGGCACAAACTAGAGGTATGCGATGAATACTCCCGGCTGATATCCTGCCTCCGCATCTGCCTCAAGTTCGTCGCTGCCAACGCGATCATCAGCTTCATGTCATGCCGGAGGCTGCTGAACAATCTGGAGAGCATCAGGCGATACGGTCTTGCCGCCATGGTATGCACCCTCAAGGAAAAGGTAGCTTTCCTGCGCTGGATGATCTCGGTCTATGATGACGACCGCAGCAAGGGCTTTTATTGTCTCTGCGCCCAGTTATTACCCGCAGAAAGATCAAAACTCTCCCTCGCCTTAGCCGAGCAGCAGATGAGTACCAAGCTCACCGCCCGACAGAGAGCCGCACTGGTGCAGGATACGTTTGGGGAAATGGCGGAGGACTTGGGGGCGAAGCTTAAACTGAGGCGCAAGAAAACAGTCCCATCAGCCATATGACCATGGGGAACTACACAGCCTCCTACCTTACTCTTTTCCGCTCCGGCGAGCTCAATAAGCGTGCCGCACGCCTTGCCGAGAGTCTATCATCCTGTGAGCTTTGTCCGCGCCGTTGCGGTGCTGTCCGTGCGCAGGGAGAGTTAGGGTTTTGCCGCTCCGGGGTACTCCCAGTTGTCTCTTCTTCTTGTGCCCATCACGGCGAGGAGCCAGTGCTTTCTGGCACCCACGGCTCGGGAACCATCTTCTTCGGCAACTGCAATCTGCGTTGCGCTTTCTGCCAAAACTATCAGATAAGCCAAGCTCCGGATCGGCAAAAAGTAAATGAGGTCAGCCTTGAAAGACTAGCGGAGATAATGCTCTCCCTCCAAGCCCAAGGTTGCCACAACATAAACCTCGTCTCGCCCACCCACTTCGTCCCACAGATCGTTCAGGCACTAGCGTTGGCCGCACCGCAAGGCCTGAACATCCCTCTGGTCTATAACACCAACGCCTACGATAGCCTGACGACACTACGAGAGCTTAGCGGTATCATTGATATATACCTGCCAGATCTCAAGTATGCCACAGACGAGAACGCAGAGAAGTATTCTCAAGCTCCAAATTACCCGCAAACAGCGCGTGCGGCCATAAGGGAGATGTTCCGCCAGGTAGGCATACTAGAAACAGACACCGATGATATCGCGGAGCGCGGTGTAATCGTGCGCCACCTTATCCTACCACACAATGCGGCGGGAACCGAGGAGTCTCTCCAGTGGCTCGCGCACGAAGTCTCGCCTGACATCACCGTAAGCCTCATGAGTCAGTACTACCCCATCCACCGCGCCACACAGTACCCAGAGCTTGCACGCCCCATCACCGCAGCAGAGCATGCGGTAGCGGAGCGTTCGCTAGCAAAGGCGGGCATTGAGAACGGATGGGTGCAGGACCCAGCCTCACCAGAAAACTATTTGCCAGACTTCACGCGGCCTGGCCATCCCTTTGGAAGCTAGATTATTCGCCATTTCGAATTGGTAATGCCAATCTAAGGCTAGTAGCTTCAGAAACACCTTGTTTTCGCCCGTAGCTCATGCAAATTACGTTTAAACACCGGATTCTTGCATTGCTGGGCTATACAGACACTGCTGGTGATAACCGAGAACGGCGGTACCACCTAAGTTTCGGCCTGCTGATAATAATCCCTGCAATCAACAGGCCGTCTTTGCTTCCTCAAGTCAGCGAGGCGAGTCGTCTCATCTTGGCGCCGAAGCTAAGCTCCAACTCAATCCTCGGCATGCTATGATTAACCTACTTCTTTATTACTACTGCTACCATCCACCACGTTGCCACTTAGCTGGCAATCAGTGAGGCCGCGGTTCTAAAGCGTTATCGCCTGATCTACCCCTCCGACGCTACCGAGGGCACTGTACAGGTCGGGGAAGCACCCGATGCCAGCTTTAGATACTAAGCTGTCGGCAATATTGCGCTGGTAACAACACTGGTCACAGCCCATCACCATCATGCCGGTTTTTTCCGCCAAGGCATTAATGCGCTGCCCCAACGGGTTATTCTTCTCGATGAGCAAGGTGTTGTCAAACATAAAGAACATGCCGACCACGTTGGCACCATGACGATTATCCTCGAGTTGTGGCACGATCATCATCGCCAGAATATCAAACGACCTGGGGCTTTCAAAGATGTAAGCAACTTTCACCGATACATTTTCCTTTCAATGTTTTATTTGCGATGCTTGTGCAAAGCTGCCTTGATAATAGTGGTTCATAAGTTATTTTGTCAATATGGTTAAGTTCTGTTTATAGCATGCGCATGGGAAATTGGCCACTCTTTTGTCAGTAAAAAAACAATTTTTATATTGACATTAAATATTCTTTATTGTATATTCCTTATGGATTTGATAAGTAAAATTTAATAGCTGGGAATGCTCAAAGGATGGTGTTTCTATGTCTCAGCTCTGCGTAGAAAGCGTAACCAAGGCTTATGCTAACAACAATAAGGAAAGGCATGTCGTTCTCAGAGATTTAAGTTTCGGCGTCAGAACGGGGGAGTTCGTATCGTTGCTTGGCCCATCGGGTTGCGGCAAGACAACCATCCTCCGCATCATCGCCGGCTTTTTGAAACCCACAAGCGGGCGGATTATGATCGGCGATGACGAAGTTACCCAACCCGGCCCTGACCGCGCTTTCGTTTTTCAATCTTATGGGCTGTTTCCCTGGATGACCATCAAGGCCAATATCCTTTACCCCATGCAGCAACAGAAGATGCCCCAACCAGAGCAGGAACAGCAACTTAACATGTTGCTGGCGTTAGCCAAATTGGAGGGCAAGGAGAAGCTTTATCCACACCAGCTTTCAGGCGGTATGCAGCAGAGAACAGCAGTAATTAGAGCGCTGGCCTGTCATCCCAAGGTACTCCTAATGGATGAGCCCCTGGGAGCAGTGGATATGCAGATGCGACACAAGTTGCAGGAGGACATGGAGCGTATCTTTATTGACAGCCCCGCCACCGTGGTCATGGTAACCCATGATGTTGATGAGGCAGTGTTTATGAGCAACCGCATCTTGGTCATGTCCGACTGCGAAGGCAAGCTCGCCGGCGACCTGTCTATCCCCCTACCTCATCCTCGCAACCGCCACAGCCTAGAATATCAACAACTCGTGAGTAAGTTGGGCGACCTATTACAGAATATGCATCACGAAAAGGAAATCAGTGATTGGAACAATATAAAAAACATTATGGAGGAAATACCGATTGAAAGCAAAGCAGCCGACTGTTGCTGTAATGCCACATAATAGAGAGGGGTTCTGTGCACAGGGTAACCGCCCAAGAGCGCGGCTGAAGATTTGCCTGTTCGCTGTTAGCGCCTACTGTTTGATAATCGCGCTTATGTTAGCTGCTTGCGGCGGCACTTCCGACATACCACTACTACCCGGCCTGCCAGAGGCTATTGCTTTTTGGCAAAAGCAGGCACCTGATGACGCATTGGTCTTATCCATCAGCGGCGATATCAACGGCGATCGGCGGCCTGATACTTTGATTATCTATCGGACACCGAGTGGGGAATGTCTGTTTATTGGCATACTTGACACCATAGATGGTTACCAACTAACAGACACCATCATGGCACCGCTGGAAAACCAGGCGATGTTTATCCGCAATATTGGTGGCAACCAGTCTGTGGCAGTTTTCGTGTCGGGACAAAATGGAGATAAAGTAGGCCTTGGCTGCTTTCAGCTTATCGGAGCAGAGTGGATTAATCCGTTTGGCGGGGGAATTTTCGATGGCGATTATGCCGCTTGTTGCGGCTTATAACGCTAAGTACCACTTGATGGAAGCGCTCATGCGCAATATAGACGCGGGATATTGGACTCGCTTGGCGTAAGTTGGGCGACTTACTCAAAATAGGTTGCCCGAAAAGAAAGGTGGTGCCCGGAACAATGCAGAAATTTCTTAATGTCAATACCGGTCGAGCGCAACAACGGCCGATTGTTGTTAAGGTGCCACATAAGTGTGGCATATCAAACAAAAATAAAATGTCTAACAGAAAGAGAGGCTATCATGGGTACACCAAATAATGGCATCTATGCCAAGTCCGGCGGGTTATCACGCCGGGAATTTCTGAAAGATGCCGGGCTCATTATCGGCGGTGCCGCTATAGGATCTATGACTTTCTTGAATTCCTGCAAAGGATCTGATGAGCCAACGGGCTCAAGCTCTGGTGTAACAATGGATCCTTACACTGTCAATCTTCTTTACTACAATTGTGATCACATGACCCCTGGCCCCATTGGTTATGACCTTGGCATTTATCGTGAACTGGGTGTCAACGTCAACATCAGCGGCAATGGCAATGTTCCAACCGCCTTCGCGGCCGGGCAGGGTGACATCGGCTATGTTGGAGTGGGTAACATTGAGATAGCTGCCGCTGGTGGTGCTCCGCTGACAGTGGTAGCCGACAATTTCCTAGGTGGCTCTTATTATTTGGTAGTCGCCAACAACATTGAATCTCCGGAGGAACTACTTGGCAAACGCCTAGCATTAGGAGACCGGCCAGAAATCAACAACTCCAGCTGGGTAGCGATGGCCAATGCTCTCGACCTGCCCATTGAGGGGGATAATTACCAGACGTCCAGCATCTCCGGTGACTCCAACAAATTTCTGGCTTTGGCTGCCGGTCAGATTGACGGCTATACCTGCTGTGACCCCTGGGGGTCTATGGCAGTGTACGAGAAAATAGGCAAGGCCATGGGTACTTTCCTTGACGTTTTACCCGGAAACCAAAAAGCCGATTGTTGCGGGCTGACCATGAATGATTCATTCATCAAAAACCACCGCGCGTTGGCCGTAAAAATGGTGCTAGGCCATACCCGGGCAATTGAAGCCATGTATATCCACCCCCTCAAGAGTGCGCTCAGTTTCGCTAAAACCTATGGTGTGCCGCTTGAGGTAGCCATGATGACCGTCTACCGCAAGACCAATGGCGAAGGACGCATGATGACTTGGGATATGCACACTGAGCCGAATATTGTAACCAGGCTCGATAACACTTTTAACTACTACAAAGACATAGGCATGACCCAGTACCAAACATTGGTTCCCGCCACAACATTCGTCGACTCAACACTACTGGATGAATGTGGGGCCAACGATTTTAATACATTTATCACAACCCAGGTTGATCCGGTGTACCCGCTGGGCATGTCATACGATGACTGGTACAAAAAGGCTCTAGAGACGGATGTCTAGCCTCAGGCACCTTGGGCAGCGAGCAATGACAGAAAGCGCAACGGGCAGCTTTTCTTCGAATTGCCATTATGCCAACTTCCGACTAGCTTTGGCGCGATGGGGAGGGCAATATGTCACGACCCGCCCGGTGCCTCTCTTGACGAAAGAGCGCCCTGGTCGCCTTTCTATACCATATACCAGCAATATCGTTTTCTGGAACTGGGCAACAAGTAAGCTAGCGACCACTTGTGATCTAGACTGCTGTGGCTTTGGACTGACCGGCAATCACATAGCAAGCCGTGAGCGCCAGGGAGGAGTGTGATTCGTGGAATCAGAACCGCGTCCGGTTTTTAATGCCAGTGCAACATTTGAAAAGCTGAAAAATACGGTCCTCGTTGGCGATCGCGGGCGCCGCTTTCCTCAGCTTCACTGGCTGATAACGTTAGGTGTGATTTTCATAATTTGGCAGATGGCAGCCATGCGTTTCAACAACAAACTGCTGATGCCAACTCCTTGGGCTACCATTCAAGCTCTGGCATCCGCCGTGCATGATGCCGAGATACTGCAAGGTCTTGTTTACACCATGAGGCGCATCCTCATCGGGTTCTTGCTCGCCTGTGCCATAGGTTTGCCCCTTGGCTTTGCCATGGGGTATTCCAGGACTTTTCTTAAGTTCCTTGACCCCATTATCAACTCCGTCCGCCTAATCCCGATGATGGCATGGGTTCCCTTGAGCATCGTATGGTTCGGCTTGGGAGATGGTCCTTCCGTTTTCATGATTACCTTGGTTGGTATCTTCCCCATCATGCTCAGCACCATCGCCGGTGTACACGAAATTTCCCCCGACTATTACCATGCCGCACGCAGTATGGGCGCTTCGCGGTGGGGCATTTTTCGCAATGTCATTATGCCGGGGTCACTGCCCGGTATTTTAACAGGCCTGCGCCTGGCGCTGGGAAATGGGTGGATGGCCGTCATATGAGCGGAGTTCATTGCCACCCAGTTTGGGTTTGGCCACGCAATGGTTTGGTACCAAACACTGCTTCGGACTGACATGGTGATGGCGCTAATGATTATGGCAGGTATGATCGGCTTCACCATCGACCGCAGTATGCTGTTTCTCAATCGCAAGGCATCCAAGTGGAAATATGTTCAGGCCGCTGAATAGGGAGGAAGCATCATGATTAATCCGTCAACACTTGAAGAGTACACCCAGTTAAGGCCCACCAGTCTAGAGGCATTTGAAATGCTACGGCGTGACAATGCCTCTATCCTGCTCCGTGAAAAGGAAAAGGGCAAGCGCATCATCGGGGCATATTGCACCTATTTCCCCCGCGAATTGGCCCAGGCCATGGGGGCCATCTATGTCGGTTTATGCGGCACTATTGATGCCCCGATTGCCGCTGCAGAGAAAGATCTGCCGCGCAATCTATGCCCTCTGATCAAATCTTCATACGGACTAGCTATAACCGACCGCTGTCCCTATTTCGTCATGGCCGACATGATCATCGGTGAAACCACTTGCGACGGCAAGAAGAAGATGTTTGAATTACTCAGCGAAAAGGGCTTAAAAAACATCTACGTCATGCACTTGCCGCAAGTACCGGATGAACCATCGTCGCTGGCGCTGTGGATATCCGAGTTACGTCGCCTGAGGACGTATCTCGAAAGCACCTTTGGGGTCACCATCACCGACGAGTCGTTACGCGAAGCCATCCATCTCACCAACGAGGAGGCCCGTGCCCGCCAGGCTATGTTCGACCTCAATAAACGCAAGCCGGCGGTACTCTCTGGTATGGATATGGTCAACATCACTTTTCTGACCGGATTCCAAGCCGACCGCCAAGAATCGATCCGCATGGTAGATGCCGTTACAGCAGAACTAACGGAAAAAGCCAATAATGGGTATGCGGTGGGCACGCTCTTAACCAAGCGCATCCTATTAACTGGCACCCCCGTAGGTATCGGAAACGAAAAGGTGGTAAAGCTGGTGGAAGAAGCTGGGGCGCTCATCGTCGCCAAGGAGACCTGCGGCGGCTACAAAACCGTTGGGTTGCGCATTGATGAAAACGACCCCCGTGATCCAATCGTGCTATTAGCCGAAAAATACCTCAAGATCCCATGTTCGGTGATGTCTCCAAACGGTGACCGCCTGGGGCTACTGGAACGCATGGTGAAAGACTTCCAAGTCGATGGCGTAATAGACCTGACATGGCAGGCCTGCCACACCTATAATGTAGAATCTTACGCCGTCGCCAAACTTGTTGAAGAAAAGTTAAGGCTGCCGTTCCTGCACTTAGAAACGGACTATTCCCAGTCAGACACAGAAACGCTCAGGGTGCGCATTGAGGCGTTTTTGGAAACCATTAATAACTAAAACCTTGTAGCCGCTTAGTTTATCAGACACCATCATAGGCAATGATGTTTGCAGCTATTATGGTGTTGGCGCACCTGATAAGCTAAGCGACGGCCAATACTGGTTGCTGGTAGCTAAAAACGGCGCGCCGCACAGTATACTCAAAAAAAATATAGCGATCCTACATAACAAAGGCGGGTTATGAATAATGCAGAGATAAAAAGATGGGCATACCATGGTGACAGCATCATAATTTTCACTGAGCCATACGAAACCATCAGGGCTAATAAGCTACTACAGTCCTTTGGATTAGATGCCAAAATCGTATCACCGCACCCAAAATTGAGAATGGGCTGCTGTGCGCTGGGGCTGGAAATCAGCCTAACACAAAAAGCAGACATTGAACTTCTTTTTAAAAACCATGATATTGGTTATCACCAAATAATAGAAAACCACGCAATGGGACACGGATCTTAGATGCTTGTCTCAGGATTGGACGTGGGATCGCGCACCATCGCCCTGGTCGAATGGGATGGTGTCCAGGTGGTGCGAGAGGAGGTTGTCTTCACCGGCACCAGCCCGCTGGAAAATTCTCAAAAACTCACCAGGGGACGGCACTACGATCGTATGATAGCCACGGGCTACGGTCGTCACTTCATCACCGAACATAGCTTGGCAGACGGCGTCATAACCGAAATCAAAGCCTATGCCCTGGGTGCCAAACAGCTTTTTCCCGATGCCCACACCGTACTAGATATCGGCGGGCAAGATAGTAAAGTCATCCTGATGAGTGGCAACGGCAACGTTATCAAGTTTGAAATGAATGACCGCTGCGCTGCTGGCACAGGGCGATTCTTGGAGAACATGGCTTCTGCTCTCGGCCTGAGCGTTGCGGAGTTGGGGGTCCACGCATTGCGTGCCGAGAAAAGTATCCCCCTTTCCAGCATGTGCACCGTTTTCGCCGAAAGCGAAGTCGTTTCACTGATTGGGCAAGGCGCAGACAGCCACTGTGTGGCGCTTGGTATTCATGAGGCTATTGTTAACCGGATTAATGCAGTCGTACAAAGAGTCGGAATAAATCCTAGTTTCGTATTCGCCGGAGGGGTGGCTTACAACCCATGCATGCGCAAGTTGTTGGCCGAAAAACTATGCCCTGAAATAAATGTCCCGTCCGACCCCCAGACCGTGGGCGCACTGGGGGCAGCTATCCAAGCACAAAACGATCTGCAGAAAGGACAGGCGTCATGACATATTGGAGCGATGCCCTGGGCCGAGCTTGGAGTTTCCTCGCCGCATTTTTCTCGCCGGGAGTAGTCGTCGGACTTTGTTTTGCCTTTCTCCTGGCCGGAGCTATCAATATTTTCATCCCAAAATCCCTAGTAATAAAATACCTTGGAGATGGTTCCAACAAATTCCTGGCCTACTCCGTGGTCATCATAGCAGGAATACTGCTCTCAGTCTGATCATGCACTGCTATACCGCTGTTCAGCAGTATTCGTAAACGTGGAGCCGGCCTGGGGCCAGCCATAGCCTTTTTACTGGCAGCCCCCGCGCTGGATATCGTCCCCATAGTACTTACCTTCAAGGTGATGGGTACGGTTATGGGTTGGATGCATGTACTGGGCGTAGCTGCCTTTAGTGTCATCATGGGTTTTGCCATGCAAGCCATTTTCCGAGAAAGCCCCGAGGCATCTGCCACTAAGCTCGCGGCTGTACCTGATACCGAGATTGCTAAGCCATGGTGGACTCACAGTATTTTTTTCGGGCTATTGATATTGGCTCTGGTCTTTGCTCTTGATGGAAACTGGCTCGCCTTAGGATGCGCCCTGATAACCTTGCTCGCTGTCCTGTTCCGTTTATATTCCAAAGAGGACTGCAAGGCATGGATTGGCGCTTCCGGCCAATTCATCAGAAGTATATTGCCATGGCTGTTGATTGGTTCCGTAGGAGCCGCCATCGTGGCCGGACTCTTGCCAAGCGCCCTGGTGCTCAGGCTGGCCGGCGGCAGCTCTCTGCAGTCTTCATTCACAGCTTCGTTTCTCGGCACTCTACTTTATGTTTGCCCTCCCTCTGAGGTAATGTTCGCCAGGGCATTTGTTGACCTCGGTATGGGCATGGGGCCGGCTCTGGCTTTCCTGATCACGGCACCTGCTATTTCATTGCCTAGTATCATAATACTGAATCGCGTCATTGGATGGAAAAAAACTTTGACAAACACCATAATGTTAATATGCCTGGCGGCCCTGCTCGGTTTCGTACGCGGGTTTATAGTAGCATGACCCAGGAGGAAATATGGTAACCATCAGGGTGTTTACCTCAATCCCCAGCTGACCATCGTGTGACTCGGAAGAGAAAAAGGCTCGCCGCGTCGCCTCAAAATTCCCCGTCGGGGAAGTACAAGTACTCACTTTCACAGCTATGTCTGAAGAGGGGGAGAAATACAACATTTTCCTTACTCCCGCAGTCATGGTGGATGACCGGATCATTTCTGCAGGGAAAGGCATATCTGAAAAAGAAATAGAAAAGGCAGTAGGCCAAGTAATAAACAGAGTTTGATCCGTGAACCAGGATCAAACCAAGGGGATTGTTAGGAAACCAAGATTATCTGCGGGTGAAAGCGTCCCGCTTTTTGCCTGTCGAGTTAACCTACAGACGACATGATTGATTAGTGTCCGATGATATCACAAAACAACACCGAGAGGCTCAATGGCCTCTCGGTATGCCTGTCACTGAATAGCCTACGGCAGATTATAACTAACAGGCTTTACGCTTGCGACGCACAAAATGAAATTCAATACGGCGACCATTACGGGGAGTCCCCTGCTTGGCGGTGTTTTCGATAAAGGACTTCATTTCTTCTGGGGTAAGTTGATCACCTTTTTTCGGTTCGGCTTTGGCTGTTTTTGGCAAGGTGGCACTCCGTCTGTATAGAATTGACTCTATTATAGCAGGACCCAAGTCCGCTGCCAAACAGGATCAGTAAATCCTTGGGTGACGTCCATCCTGCCACAATTATCGCGGAGAGGATCTGCGCATAACAGGCTATCCTACCCTCGCAGGGCAACGCTCATGAAAAAGACAGGTGTAATCAAGATCATGGATTAATAATATGCGCTCCGGCAAGTGACCATGACGATGCGATGGCAATAATTGGTAGCCCAGATCCCCTAGATAGCGAACGGTGGTGCCGTCCGTAGTGGACTGGGCAGGAAATACTCCAGCCATGGATGACAAGACTGCATATGACTATTGCTGGCAGCGCGGACAGTAATAGGTACCACGCCCTCGAAAAAAGATGCGCTCTATCATCCCGCCGCAACCTGCCAAACATGCCTGCCCAGCCCGGCGCGCCACTTGAAATGCCAGGTGCGCTCCCCCTTTCTCGCCGCCGGGACGGTAATAGTTGACCAAACTGGCTCCCTTGCGGGCGATACCTTCTCGGAGAACACGACGTATCTCAGCATGCATGCGACGAACCTCTGCTTGAGTGAGCGAGCCCGCAAGGCGCTTGGGACTTAAGCGCGCCGCAAAGAGGATCTCGTCCGCATAGAGGTTACCAATTCCAGCAATGATCCCCTGGTTCAAAAGAACAGCCTTGAGGGGCAAGTTGCGCCGCGCCAGAATCTCCGAGAGGCGCTTTGCGGTGAACTCCCGCGCCAGGGGCTCCGGACCGAGTTTTTGAAGCACCGCCGCCTCCGGTCCGACTAATTCGAATCGCCCAAAACGGCGCGGGTCAACGAAGAAGAGGGCTACCCTGTCGCCAATATGAATAATGGCACGGGTGTGTTTAGGCAGTTCAGAGGAACCCAGGGACGCTTGAAATGATCCGGTCATCTTATGGTGTACCAAAAGCAATTTGTCGCTCTCCAGACGAAAAACCAGATATTTGCCGCGCCGAGAAAGGTTCGTGACGGCTTGCCCGGCAACCTCTGCGTTAAGTTTATCCGGAGTACACGCACGCAGGGTAGATAACGAGAGAATATCTATTTTCCTGATAACCTGCCCCACAACAATGGGGGTAAGCTCATTCTTAATGGTTTCGACTTCAGGCAGTTCGGGCATCAATGCCTCTCTTTGTTATTTTGACGAAGGCCCAAAGGCCTTTATGCCTTACGAGCGCCGTCCTATTCCATGTCTCCCCATCGGCGGCCAGACTTGACGTTCACCTCAATCGGCACACTAAGTTGGAGGGCTCCCGCCATTAGTTCCGGCACAATCTTTTCCATGACCACGAGCTCTGCCTCCGGAACTTCAAAGATAAGCTCATCGTGCACTTGAAGGATAAGGCGGCTGGTTAGTTTCCGGCGCCTTATCTCCTCATCCAGACGTAGCATGGCTATTTTGATGATGTCCGCCGAGGTGCCTTGCACAGGCATATTAATCGCCATGCGCTCACCTGTCTCGCGCACCATGCGGTTGGGAGAACGTATCTCTGGAATATAGCGACGACGCCCCAACACTGTCTGCACATAGCCACGCTCGCGCACCTCTATCCGTGTGCGTTCCAGATACTGCCAGACACCGGAGTACTTGCGGAAATACTCCGCAATGAAGCGCTCTGCCTCAAGGCGCGAGAACTCGGTAGCCTGCTCCAGTCCATAGCCAGACATGCCATAGATGACACCAAAGTTGACCGTCTTGGCCAGACGGCGCATATCGGCGGTCACTTGCTCTGGTGCTAAATCAAAAAGCTGGGCAGCGGTCGCCGTGTGCACATCATCGCCTCGTGCGAAAGTCTCCATAAGGAGTGAGTCCTGCGAGAGATGTGCCAGTGCCCGAAGATCAATCTGTGAGTAATCACCGGAAAATAATACCGCCCCCGGCGGCGCCACGAAGGTGCGGCGGATCTCTCGCCCCAAATCACCCCGCACCGGTATGTTTTGTAAGTTTGGCTCGGACGACGACAGTCTGCCCGTGCTGGTGCGCGTCTGATTGAAACTGGTGTGCACCCGCCCCGTCCGAGGATGGATGAGCGCCGGTAAGGTATCGACATAGGTTGATTTGAGCTTGGCCAGCTGGCGATACTCCAGAAGGTATCCGATCACCGGGTGAGCCGTCCGTAGCGACTCCAGCACCACCGCCTCAGTGGAATAGCCGCCTCGTTTTTTATCAGTCTTTAGCTGAAGCTCCTCAAACAGCACTACCCCCAGCTGGCGCGGCGAATTGATATTGAACTCATGCCCCACAAGCTTATAGATCTCGCCCTGGATGGCCTCCAGGCGATCACCCAAACTGACGGACATCTCGCCAAGGATATCTCTATCCAAAAGCACACCCGCCTGCTGCATACCAACCAGAACTGGCACAAGCGGCAACTCTACCTCATCAAAGAGCTGCCAGAGCTTTTGATCGCGAAGCTCCGATTCAAAAAGCATCCCCAGGCACGCAATCTCCCCAGCGGCCGCACAGCCGAATTCGGCCGCTGGTGCCACCGCCAGTGCCGAGGCCGGCACTCTCTTCGCCCCGCTGCCAACTGGCAAAACCGGGAGTTCCCTCCCAATCTTGCCCAGTACCAGCGCACCAAGCTCCAGCGAGGCCTCACCCAACAGATGCGCTGCGAGGGCAGTATCAAAACTTAGGCCATTCACCTCAAAGCCATGCTCCCGCAAGACCGTCAAGGCGAAAGCGGCATTATGAGTAGTCTTGGCTATATGGTAACTTGCGAAAGCCGGTCCGATGACCCTCCTGGTCTCGACAAGACCGATCTGCCCCATCGCTTCCAAACCTCCATGCTGAAGGGGAAGATAACAAGCCTCACCGACACCAAGCGAGATTGCCAACCCAACGAGGCTGGCCGCCATAGGATTCAAACCATCAGTGATTATGTCAAAAGCGAACGAGTCGGTAAGCCTTGCGGCCAGTGCCGCAAGCTCATCGCTGTTCGTTATAACATGGTAATCTTTCTTTTCTTTGCCGTCCGGCATCGTTACGGATGCCTTCTCCGTGTCCGTATCAGGCAAGCGGTCAAGCAGAGCAAAGAACTCAAGTTCACGGAAGAATGCCACTGCTTTCTCGCGATCATAGATCACCGCCTGGGCTTTTTCGAGATCAAGTGCAACAGGCACGTCGGTCACGATCGTGGCAAGCTCCTTGCTCTGATGAGCCAACAACTCGCCTTCTTTGAGCAAAGTCTGGATACGTAGCGGAGCGACCTCTTCTATGCAAGCATAGATCTCGTCAAGGCCACCGAATTGCTGTATGAGCTTGACTGCCGTCTTTTCGCCAATACCGTGGACGCCGGGGATATTATCCGAGGCGTCCCCTACCAGCGCTTTAAGATCAACGATGCGTTCCGGGTCAACGCCATATTTTTCCCTGACAGCCAAAGAATCAAAAACAGCGGTTTCGCCAAACCCCTGCCGTGCCCTGGGATAGAGTACGCCCACGCCGCGACCAACGAGCTGCATGGCATCGGCATCTCCGGTCAATATCAGAGTATTGATGCCCGCCTGGACCGCTTGATGAGCAAGCGTGCCCAACACATCATCAGCTTCGTAGCCATCAGCCTCGAAAATAGGAATGTTGAACTGCGTCACCAAATCTCGCACGCGCGCCATCTGCGGTACAAGGTCTTCGGCCATGTGGGGGCGTTGCGCCTTGTAGGCATTATACATGAGATGGCGAAAGGTGGGGCCTTTCATATCGAAGGCAACTGCACAATGGGTGGGTTTTTGCTCAGCAAGGACCTTGAGGAGCATGCTGGCAAAACCGTACACAGCGTTTACGACCTCGCCCGTACGCCGCACAGTAAGCGGAGGCAAGGCATGATAGGCACGATGCACCAGATTGTTTCCATCAACAAGCAGCAGCCTGGACGCAATTGTCATGATATTTCTTTAAAGAATTACATGCCGAGTAGTGAACCCATAAAGATAGCACTGGGCTTCCGCCTGAAGACAACGGACTCCTAACTCAACATTATACCAGAGCCCGCGCTCCTTTACAGGTATTCGGCCATATACTAAAATATCTCAATTTGCAGGAGGGGATAATATGTAATGGTTGCAGAAAAAAGTACCGGTTCCGGTCAAAGAATTACCGCCACCATCACCGATTTAACTGCAAACCCAGCCCCACTAGGCCTCATGGGTTTCGGCATGACGACAGTTCTGCTAAACATCCATAATGCGGGTTTCTTTCCGTTAAACGCCATGATTTTGGGGATGGGGATCTTTTATGGCGGTATAGCGCAAATCATCGCCGGGATTCTGGAATCGAAGAAAAACAACACTTTTGGAACCACTGCCTTCGCCTCATACGGCCTATTCTGGTTATCATTGGTAGCTATCTGGGTCATTCCCAGCTTCGGCTGGACAGCAACTGCCAGCTCGGGAGCGATGGCTACTTACCTTTTTATGTGGGGACTTTTTACCCTACTCATGTTTATAGGCACACTTAAACTAAATAGGGCACTGCAGGTCGTCTTCGGTTCTCTAGCGATACTCTTTTTCCTCTTATCACTAGGCAATGCCACTGGCATTGAGACGCTTACTAGAATCGCCGGTTATGAAGGAATCTTCTGCGGCCTCTCCGCCATCTACACAGCCATCGCCCAGGTCTTGAATGAAGTCTATGGCAAAGTCATCTGGCCAATCGGTCCTATCAAATAAGCCCGAGACAGAACCCAGCCATTTCTTCCTTCAACCCCGCCATCGCTTATGTGTGTAGTAGATGCCACTTTCTTTGTGCGAGTACCCCCCAACAAGAGGAACGACTCGGTAGTTTATCAAAAACGGTCCGTTTTCGACTTCGTGCCTATTGCGACATCTTAAAAACGCAACCAGATGCCCCACCCCTTGACGCCAGAGCGAATCCGAGTAATAATACTCCTTACCGAACACTTGATTAAGGAGGGTGATATGCCTGCACACCGCACCGCCAAATTGTCGGTAGCTTTTGCCGCCACTCTCATTGCCGCCCTTGTACTTGGCTTCTCCTCGGGCGAAAAAGTTGCCGCCCAGGACGAGAGTGACTGTATCACCTGTCACGCCACGGAGACCCCGGGCGTCGTGGAACAGTGGCTTGGAAGCAAGATGTCAGAATGGTTTGACTGTAGCATGTGCCATGGGGTCGCCCACTCAACCAATGACGATGTCGATAAGGTCAATCTGCCCACCCCCAGCACCTGCGCCCCCTGCCATAGGACTCAGGTAGAGCAGTACCGTGAGGGCAAGCATGCCCTAGCTTGGACTGCCATGAACGCCATACCGTTTGTAGCGCAAATGCCGGAATCTCTCGGGGGGGCTGATGGCTTCAAGGGTTGCTCCGGATGTCACAAGATCGGCGAGAAGACCGAGGAAGTCATGCAGGACTGGGATGCCCCTTACGGTAGCGCTTCCTGCGACTCCTGCCATACCCGCCACCTCTTTAGCAAGGCTGAGGCACAAGACCCACGCGCCTGCCAGCTATGTCATATCGGCTTTGATCACCCGCAGTGGGAAACTTGGTCCACCGCCAAACATGGCTCCATCTGGGCCATAGAAGAAGATTCGGGCCGCACCCCCACTTGCCAGAATTGCCACCTGCCAAATGGCACCCACACTAACATCACCGCCTGGGGCTTCTTGGCGTTGCGAGCTTATGCTGAAGATGACCCCGCCTGGCAGGCCGATCGGGAAACCATCCTCAAGGCCCTAGGGGTGCTGGATGCCCAGGGGAATCCCACCGAACTGCTGGATGCCCTGGTCGGCATCAACCTAGTGCGCACCACTGAGGAGGAATTTATGGCTCTCCGCAACCAGATGACAGCCATCTGCGGGGAGTGCCACTCATCCGGGTTCGTTGAACAGCAGATGAATGCCAACGATGATCTCATCCGTCGGGCTGACAGTATGATGGCCGAAGCCATTGATGTGGTGAACGGCCTTTATAAAGACGGCTTCCTGGCAAAACCGACTGGCTGGGACTACGCGCCAGATCTCCTCCAATTCTATAACACTGAAAGCAATATCGAAAACGAACTGTTTACCATGTTCCTACAGTACCGCCAGCGCACTTTCGTAGGCGCTATCCATGCCAATCCCGACTACACATACTGGTACGGCTACGCCTCTATGCAGAAATCACTCCAGACGATAAAGGATGAGGCGGAGCTCCTGCGAGCGACCAAGGACGGGACATCGCCCAGTAGCACCGTCGGCTACGTTGCATTGGGGCTGGGAGTTCTGGCGCTCCTCGCCGGCGGTTTTGCTCTCATACGTCGACATTAGGCTGAGGCTCCATCATAAAAGAGGGGTGCCGCACGGCACCCCTCTTTGCGTTACCAAGTCAAAGTTCCTAGCCCTTTTCGTCGTACTCTTGCCAGCCCAGTTCGGCAAGTACCACGAGCTGCCGGTAAGCTTCCGCAGGATCCGAAGAACCAAAGATGGCGCTACCAACACAAATCTCGTCCACCCCCGCACGAGCAATCTCCGTAATATTCTCAGCCTTGATACCGCCGTCCAGGCCGATAGTGAGCTCAGGATATACCTGGCGTAGCTCTTTTGCCTTTTCCAGCACATCGGGGATAAACGGCCGACCATAGTAGCCAGGGTCTACCGACAGAAGAAGCAGGGCATCAACCTTAGCCGCAAGCTCAGCCGTTATCACCTCCGCCGGGGTTTCGGGGTTTAGCGCCAGCCCGACTTCCAGCCCAAAATCCTTAATATAGGGCAACCAGCTTTCAGCATAGGGGGTAGCCTCATCATGAAAGGTGATCCGCCGCGTCCCGGCAAGCCTAAAGCTCGGGAAATAGCTCTCCGGATGATGCACCATCAGGTGGATATCATACTGAAAACTGGGGCTTGTCGCGGCGATCTCGGCGCTGAAAATGCTCTGTGACGGCACGAATAGCCCATCCATGATATCGAACTGCGCCCACAAGGCAAACCTCTCCGCCTGCCTCACCATATGCTCCAGATCGGCGGCGTTATCCGCAAGGATAGCCGGCACCACGCGACGTAGTTGTCTCATTTGTTAGGAACTCCCTCCTTGTTCTTAGTCATTTATGGCATCCTTGTTAATACCAAGCAGTGGCATTATCTGGCGAGCCAAGTTTGGCTACAGCGCCCGCAGTACCACCCGCGCCGGAGCACCATCGCCACCAGCAATCTTTAAGGGCAGACAGATAAGCTCATAGTCGCCAGCAGGTACACCGGTAAGGTCTACCCCTTCCACCACCACCACATTGGCCGTAAGTAGTATACGGTGGACAGGATAGGTCTGGGTATCACAACCATCCACCGATAAGCTGTCCACGGCAACGAGCAAGATGCCGCGCGCAACCAGATATTGAGCAGCCTCCGGCGTAAGATGAACACCATCGCCTTGGGTCCCCCGTTGCGCCCGCGACCCCGAGCCCCCCCTACCGATAAGAAGGCGGGTAACCCCCTCAAGCTCCAGGCTCTCCAGCATCGAGCGGTCAATGATCCGAGTGTCCTCCAACTGGCAAACGCGTGCCATCCCCATAAGCTTAGTTAATTCCAGGCAATCTACCCCCGATGCTCCTGGGATGAGATGTGCCGGACCATCCACATGGCTACCAGTATGGGCACTCAAAGTAAGCGTGGTCTGCTTGGCGATACCCTCTTGCTCACGCCTCACAAAGGAGACCTCGCCGTCACCAGGCCACACCGGCATGCCGGGGGCAATGGCTCCGCTTAGGTCATAGATACGTTGCCGCTGGACAAGCATAGCCGTTTCAATGGCTGCGACCTCTGCCAGACGGCGTGCGTGGCGGCCATTATCAAATGGGGTCTCCAGCCAAGTACGGACTATTTCTTCCGCCAAACGATGTCCAATGAACCAACCACCTAGCACCAGCACGTTGGCGTCATTATGAGCGCGGCTGAGGCGGGCAGTGGAGACATCCCAGCACAAGGCTGCTCGGATACCCGGCACCTTATTCGCCACAATGGCATCGCCTTGCCCCGTGCCACAAAAAACAACGGCGCGCCGGCACTCACCGGAGACCACTTTCTGAGCAGCCCTCAGGGTATAAGCCGGATAGTCCACCGGCTCAATGCTATAGGTACCTACATCTTCTACCCGAAAGCCCAACTCTTCCAAGAAAGGCTTTATGTGGTTTTTCAATTCCCAGCCAGCATGGTCACTGGAGACAACGATAGTCTCGCTCATGAAGTTTCCAACCTTTCCGCTATGAGGATACTACAGAATGGGTGCCAAGGTAAACAGCGACGACACTTTCTGCGTTACCCTTGGCTGATATTATCTCGTCACACCCACCATCAGGACGCTGCTGACCTAACTCATTACAGTACCTTGGGCCATGCATCCTTCGGTTCAAAAGGAGGTAGCCAGATTCTTTTCCAAGTTATCTGAGAACCACTCCGCTCAACTCATTAAATGCAGTGAACAACAGACCCCCGTATCTTTGTTGAGACAAACAATCTGATTCATCCGCTCGAGATCAAGAAGTCCGCTAACTCTGAAAGCGAGAGGTGTGAAAATGCTCCGCCTTAAGCGAGGTTGCTTATACCAAGTTACATGGAATGAAGCGGCTTTTGAATCTATTGTTACGGCTTCTGCACACATGCATATATGCCGCCACAACATGTTTGGACGGCGGTCCTGCTTAAGCAGTCAAATTTTTATCGTCCGCCTACGGAGCCTTCCCGTGTTTGCCATAATTATAAGCAAATTATATATTGACAATCTAAATTTCTTATCTTATAGTTTAAACTGATGGAATCGAACAAACAAACCAAGCCAACGCCAAGCGAACTCAGCCGCGTAGCAGAGAACATCGAAATTGTGAAACGGGTCGGCTTCGGCGAAGTCCGCGTGCTCATTAAGAATGGGGCCGTCTTCCGCATCCTCACCACAGTGGATAAATTGATGGAAGAGACCAAGGCTTAACAGTCGCGTTTTTTCCTAACCCTAACGGTCAGACCGAGCAGGGTGCCCAAATGTTGGGAACCCCATTTTATTGTTAGAGGAGGTAACCACCAAGAAAACATCGCGCCATGGAAAACATTGAAAGAAAAAACACAAAGGAGCAACAGATGACCAAAAAAACCAAGGGGAAAGAGGGGCAGCTCTCCCGCCGGGAGTTTCTGCGGGATGCCGGACTGGTAGTAGGCGGAGCAACCGCCGTTGCCATGCCACTCCTCGCTGCCTGTGATAGCCCTACCACGGCCACAACCACGGCCACGGCTACCACAACTGTAACTGTGACCACTGCACCCATTACGACTGTCACCACAATACCCACTACGACCGTGACTGTAACCGCCCCGCCCACTGTTGACCCGCCGGCTACCGCCTCGGCAATCAGCACCATTGAGCTCACCGTGAACGGCTTAAAACGTTTGGTTCAAATCGAGCCGCACCAAACATTGGCCGATATGCTACGGGATACTCTAGGCCTCACAGGGACCAAGGTGGGATGCGACCGAGGTGCCTGCGGTGCCTGCACGGTGCTCGTCAACGGTAAGCCCGTGCTTGCCTGCATGATGCTAGCCATTGAGGCGGGCGAAACGAGCGTCACCACCATTGAAGGGCTCGCCGTAAAGGGAGAGCTCAGCCCCCTGCAGCAAGCCGTCTACGACCATACAGGTTACCAATGCGGTTTCTGCACCCCAGGCCTCATTATGGAGGCCACCGCCCTTTTGGCTGAAAAGCCCCAGCCAACCATGGAGGAGATGAAAGCCGCTTTCGGCGGGCACATCTGCCGCTGCGGGGCCTATTACTCATTCATGGAATCCGTTACCCTAGCAGGAGGTAAATAGCTATGCCTGACGAATTGTCTGTTATCGGCAAAGCTCTGCCGCGTCCAGGCGCGTTGCCAATCGTGAACGGCACGGCCGTCTATGTGCGTGATCTCAAGATGCCCGGCATGCTACGCACTCACATCCTACGCAGTCCCCATGCCCACGCCAATATTAAGAGCATTGATACTACGGCGGCGGAACAGTATCCCGGCGTGGCCGCAGTCCTTACCTACAAAAATCTCCCCTCCGAATGGCCCGCCGGTTATGGCTCAGGCAACCACATCCGTATACTGAACGAGAAAGTTCGCTTCGTGGGTGACCCCGTTGCCGTTGTGGCTGCGGAGACCCAAGCGCAGGCTGAAGCGGCCATCGCCTTAATCAAAGTAGAATACGAAGAGTTGCCAGCAGTGTTCACCATTGAAGATGCCCTCAGGCCCGGTGCGCCCGTACTGCATGAAGCCTACCCCAGCAACACCCTCCCAGAGGCTCCCTATGAGTACGGTGATGTGGATGCCGCTTTTGCTCAACCAGACGTAGTGACTGTGGAAGCTACCTCCAGTTTCATCGCTGAGATCCCCTCGGTAGGCTATATTGAAGACTGCGGCACCATCGCCTGGTGGGAAGATGACCGGGTAATCGTCATCCGCACCACCCAAAACAGCCCCACTACCTTATCCAAGATTGCCCAATTCACAGGTCTTCCCGTGACCAAGATGCGGGTCATGTCGCCGCGCTTCGTCGGCGGCAGCAGCAATATCAAAGAAAACGCCCTCAAGGATCTGGAGTTTGCCGTCACCCTCTCCAAACTCGCGGGGCGTCCGGTGGGGGTCTTCCTCTCCAAAGAGGAGTCCTTCCTGCAGTACCACAAAGAGCGTATGAGCATCAGCTACAAGTTCGGTCTTAAGCCAGACGGCACGCTGGTAGCCGTTGACGGCGCGGCCTCTGGTGAGGGTGCCGCTTACAATTACACCGCCAGTGCGAACGCAGCTGCGACCCATCTGTGCTATGTGGCATATTTCCCCAACCTGCGCTTCAGCCAGCTGAACTCCGTCTTCACCAACAACCCGCCTGGGGGCGGCTGTCGGGGGTACATATATCAGGAAGCAGAGTGGACCGCCATGCACGCCCTCCAGCAGGCCATGGAGACCATCGATATAGACCCCTACGAGTTCTACATGAAGAACACCCTTAAACTGGGAACTCTATACTACTATAACAAATGGCTCACCTGCGACTGCGACCCGATCACCATCGCCGCAGCAAAGGCCGCCACAGCTTTCGACTGGAAAGACAAATGGCAGGGCTGGCAGAAGCCGAGCTCCGTAGCCGGACACAAAGTGCGCGGGGTGGGGATCGGCTGGGGCGGCAACGGTTGCGGCAACTTCACCTCATATACCGCCACGGTGGCCCTCAGCAACAACGGCACCGTGAGCATCACCCCCTCAGAAGATGAGTTCGGCAACGGCAACCGCACCAATCCCTGGCGTCAAGCCGCCGAGGTACTCAAGATCCCCCTTGACAGCGTGAAAGGTCCGCCCGCTGATACCGATGCCCAGCCCTTTTACGCCTGGCAAACAGCCTGCGGCACTTTCTCCATCGGCCGGGCTATCAAGCGCGCTGCCGAGGATGTCCGCCGCCAACTACTGGAAATGGCCGCCCCCACACTGGGGGTCAAAGCCGAAGAGCTGGACACCAAGGACCGCATTGTTTATGTAAAGGCCAATCCGACACAGACGCTGACCTGGAGCCAAATCATCCCCAGCCAGACCTCAATCGTAGGAACTGGCACCAACATCGCCGAGCAGGGACGCTTCCCGGAAATCATCTGCGCATTCGCGGAAGTGGAGATCGACACCGAAACAGGCGACTACGAACTCGTCAATGCTGTCCTTGCCACAGATGTGGGCCAGATCGTAAGCCCGCAGGACTGTGAGCAGCAGATGATCTGGAGCTTAGTAATGGACGGCACGCGGGAAGCCTATGTGCAGGACAAGGCTACCGGACGCGTGCTGAACCCAAATTACCTCGACTGCAAAAGCCGCACCTTCGCTGACCTGCCAAACTTCGAGTCCATCATCACCGAGACGCCCGTTGTGGATGCACCCTACGGGGCCAAATCCCTCGCCGAGTGCATCGGGGTACCGCTCACTCCAGCCATCACCATGGCCATCTATAACGCCACCGGCAAGTTGATGGACCTCCCCATCGGGCCTGACAAAATTCTGGCTGCGCTGGGCAAGGCATAGAGGAGAAAAAATGAAGACATTTGCACATATCAATGCTACCACCGTGAACGAGGCCGCTGCCGCCCTGGGAAGCGGCCAGGCTGCCCTGGTTGCCGGAGGCACCGACCTGCTGGGCGTATTGAAAGACGCCATCCTGCCCTCATACCCAGATACCTTGGTCAATCTGAAGACGGTGACAGGCCTGGACGAAATTAAAGAGGAGGGTGGGCTGCTCAAGATCGGTGCCCTGACTAAACTGAGCGATATCGCCAAACATACCGCCATTCAGGAGAAGTACGCTGCCTTAGCTCAGGCAGCAGGGGCAGTGGGCTCGCCAGATCTCCGCAACATGGGCACCATCGGCGGCAATATTTGTCAGCGGGTGCGCTGCTGGTATTACCGCGCCTCCGGGAACTACTTCAACTGCTCCAGGAAGAGCGGGAACGGTATCTGTTACGCCCTAACGGGCGACCACCGCTTCCACAGCATCTTCGGTGCCGTGGCGAGTTGCATGGCAGTCAATCCCTCGGATGTGGCCCCAGCCTTGGTAGCCTTGGGTGCCGACATCGTAACCAACAAGCGTAAACTCTCCGCACCGGATTTCTTCGTACCTACGGGTGACGGATGCACCGCCTTGGCCACAGATGAAATAGTGACCGAGATCCAGGTGCCCGCTCTGCCCGCAGCCGCCAAGAGCGCTTTCGTGAAGTTCGCTTTCAGGAAGTCTATCGACTTCCCAATCGTGAACTGTGCGGCTGTGATCACCCATAGCGGGGGTACAATCAGTAACGCTAGCATCGTACTCAACGCCGTGGCTGGTGCCCCACGGCGAGCCACTGAGGCCGAAGATTATCTTACCGAAGCCTATTATGGCGG
>WRNP01000003.1 GCA_009776515.1 Dehalococcoidia bacterium
GCGTATGCCNTCCTCCAGGCCATTCAACCCGTCTATGCTGATGAACCCCAGTCTTCTTACCCCCCGCGTCCGCAGCTCGTCAATAATCGAAAGCCAGAAATAAGTCCCTCGTGGCAGGAGTAATCGATCAGCAAGTGGTCGATATTTTTTACTCACTGGAGGTTGCCCCAGATTGGCGGCAGAAGATGGCTGAGCTTGTTGTGAAGAATTCTGGGGTTCCGAGCTTGGCGGTGCTAAGAGATAAGCGTCGCCGGTTAAGCCGAGCCTATGCAGATGGCGCGTATTCCGAAGATGAGTACAATCGTCGCTTAACGGAGATTGATTTCCAAATGCGGCAAGCTAATGGAGCTGCCAAACCAGAGTTTGAGGAAGCATTGGCACTTTTTGCCGATATCCCTAGCTTCTGGAGTGAAGCAACCGCAGATGAAAAGGGTAAATTGCTCCAAAGTGTTATCGAAACGGTTTTCATAGATCTGAGAGAAAAGAGAGTCTTGGCGGTAAGGCCAACGCCGGCGTTGAAAGCGTTGTATGGGAAAGCCATTGGGCTGACACGAGGGGCAAAAATGCGTCTAATTCGTGTGCAAAAACGGGGAAATGTTGGAGTTGGTGGAGACGGGGGAGAGTCGAACTCCCCGTCCAATGAGAACCTCCCAGGATATACTACAGGTTAGCCAGCTCTTTATCTAACCCCAGCGTCCTCAACTGGCCGAGTCCACGGAGGCTAGCCGATAAATCTTTCACCCGCCTTATCGGCGTAAGCGAGCGGCACCCCGGCTGAATGTCACCCAAATCCCAGTCCGTCGGGGTGGGACCGGGCCGGATGCGTCGGCTATTTAGCCGGCGAGAACCATTTCAGGTTCGGCAGTTGTTGTTTGCCATCTTTTTAATGAGGTGGATGGCATCCTCAGCCTGCAATCCTGTGGATGACTCTCACTGTCGAAACCACGCGTCCCCATTTACTAGTTTTGAGTCAGTGACGGTGTGTCTTTGAGTTTCCCCGCCACAACTCGTAGCTACTTTCTTTTTAAGGTGCGCTCTATCTCCCGTTCGGTGTCCCGGCGTAGAGTGACTTCCCGCTTGTCATAAAGCTTCTTACCACGCCCCAGTCCAATTTCTAGTTTTGCGAGACGCTCTTTAATATATATCTTTAGTGGTACGAGTGTCAGGCCTTTTTCCTTTATCTTGCCCCGCAACCGATTGATTTCCTTGTGGTGTAGGAGAAGCCGCCGCCGTCGGGTCGGATCGTGACTCATGTAGCTCGCTGGATCATATCGGGCGATGTGCGCTCCGGTGAGCCACAACTCACCGTTTTCGGCTTTCACGTAAGCCTCGCCTAAGCTAACCTGACTCTCGCGCACGGATTTTATCTCTGAGCCAGAGAGCGCCAGCCCAGCCTCAAGCGTTTCTAAAATGGTGTAGTCGTGGTAGGCTTTACGGTTGGTGGCAACGACCTTGATATTCACTGCTTATTATATCATAATAGCCTCCGGTAATGCGTTCGTTACAAATAAACTCTCCGAATTTTATCTGAAACTATGGATAAAACCAATCTGCCGGCTTTCGCTACCTTGGTTTGGGAATATAGCTTACTGGTCTTCATTGCTGGCCTGGGGGTGCTTCAGGTCGCGGCGGCTTATGGCGGCTTCCGGGGGTTGCTGATTGCCCCGGGTGAAGTGCGCGTGAGACCGTTCCCTAGCCGGCGCATTTTCACCATCTCCCGCGAGGCTTTCGGCGGCATCTTTGCGGCGGTGACGATCACCCCATCGCTAGTGGATTTCTTCTTTTGGAATCGCCGGAATGAAACCGGCATCATTGAGGGAGCGGAACAGGCCGGCTTCTTTGTGCTGGCCATGGCCTCGGCGGTGGCTTTTACCTTTCTCTTCTCATCGCTCATAAATCACTGGCGGCTACGCCGCAACGAGGCTCGGGGTACCGGTCTAGAAGCCCTAAAAGATATCACTTGGGCACAAGCTGTGATGCGGAGCCTGGCAAGGATGAGGCGTGGGCTGGGATAGGGCGCTTTTTCGCTGGATAAATGGGCTGGCCGGGCACGTCCCTTTTCTGGACCATCTCTTTGTTGGTATCGCCAGTGATTATTTTATGATAATCGCCATGTGCCTGGTGCTGGTGGTGATGTGGTTCGGTACCCGTGAACAGTCCCAACGACGAGACAACCAACTTGCCGTGATTGCTGCTATGAGCAGCTTGGGACTGGCAACGGGCATGGTGGCTCTTATCAATCTAATATTCGTGAAAAACCAAGTCTTAGCAGGCACAGCTCTCTCAAATCTCTTTAACCGTCTGCGTCCGTTTGAGGCTGAACCAAGTGTCCAACTACTTTTCTATCGACCAACCGATCCTTCCTTTCCGTCTAACATGGCGGCGGTGGTGTTTGGTTTGGCGATTGCAGTTTGGCTGAAAAATCGGAAAGCAGGCGGCTGGCTACTAGGCATGGCTTGCTTGGCAGGCTTCGCCCGCATTTATGTCGGCATACACTATCCGGTTGACATACTCGGAGGAGTCATTATTGGCTTGCTAGGAGTAGCTTTGGCGTTTGCGCTTATTAAGCTCCTCTGGCCCGTTAAGCGTCTTCTCTTCTGGATATTGGAGAAGCTTTACCTCGGAGGTTGATCTGGTCTTATAACCGTTTAACTTAACCAGCATCAACTTTTGTAATGGCACTACGATTATTTTGGTGTTAGCACTTCATAAATGAATCGACTATAGTCGCCCTACTCCTCTTTGGCACAGGTATTAAGGAAGCCCTGGAACGCAGAGATGTCCTCGGGCATACCCTGGAGATGCCCAGAGCTGTCTACAGTAAGTTTCCAGAGTTTTTGGAGTCCACGTTGGCACTCAAGCTTGGCAGGGCTTGCTGCCCAATCGCGGCAGGGTTGCGGCTTATTTAGGTGTACGGTGCATAAGAATTCCCTGCCTTCACCCCGCAGAAAGGGACAGCTGCCGTTTATTTGTTGCACGAGGCAAGTGTTTGTTCCAGGCCAACGGGGGTCGGCATAACGCCTGCGGAAATCCTCAGTGGACAGGCCCATGTGCTTTGACAGGAGTGCGATCCCAGTGCGGTCCAGAAGTACCTGGTAGCGTCGGCAGCACTCGCCACAACGGAAACAGATTAAGTCAAATAGCTGGGTGATGATGGCCATGTGCGTATTGTAGCATGTCCCTTGGATACGATGCAGTATGCTTGGGCTGGGATGCATAGACAGGCTGACCATATTGTCTATAGACTGTCTATGGACAGGTATGACAAATTGGTAATTTAGGCGCTGTCGGGGTAAAATCTGGGTATGAAAGTAACCGTACGAGTCGCCCAGGTAGTTTTTATCATCTTCTTGCCCATCTTTCTTTTCACGGCCTCCATAGGTGTGGCCTTTAACAGCCCAAGTCTCTATAGCTACGGATTCGACAAATACGATATCAGCACAGTTACGGGCATCAGCCCTCTGGAATTAAACAAGGCTGCCCGCGCTCTTATAAGTTATTGGAATTCTGGTGAGGAATATGTCAACGTCACGGTGGAGAAAGATGAGCAATCTTTCACCCTTTTTAATGAGCGGGAGGTGGTTCATCTTAAGGACGTTAAGGATCTGGTGCGGCTGGACTACATAGCGCTTGTGGTAACTGGTTTGTACAGTTTGGTATATGCGGCATTCGCACTCTGGTACCGCCGCCCGGCCTATCGGAGAGATCTCGCCGCTGGTGGGTTGAGCGGAGGTATCCTCAGCATGGGGATCCTTGCGGTGGTAGGGGTTATAGCGCTTGTTGATTTTGGCGGCTTCTGGCAGCAGTTCCATCTCCTAAGCTTTACTAACGATCTATGGCTACTCGATCCAAGTCGGGACTATCTCATCATGATGTTTCCCGAGGGCTTCTGGTTTGACAGCGTGCTAATCGTGGCGGGGCTGACAGCATGCCTTGCGCTGATTATCGGAGGCCTGTCCTGGTTTTACCTCAAGAATAACCGTGGCCGTCAATAGAAGCCCTCTTGACGGGCGAGCGGAAAATGTTAGAATAGCATAAGTATGCCTATCTATGAGTACCACTGTCAGGCCTGTCAGACGCGTTTTGAGCTCATGCGCCCCATGAGCCAGTCCTCTGACAAAGGCGCTTGCCCAGAGTGCAGACAGCTTGTATCGCGCACCATTTCGCGTTTTTCTTGCTTGGCCAAAGACGACACGGGCTACACCGCTCCGCTGGGTGGCTCCGGGTGTGGAAGTTGCACCTCTAGCTCATGCGGTACGTGCGGCGGATAGCACTCCGACTTGACTTAGGCTGTCTGCACCAATCCTCCCTGGGCTGCTATCGGCCATGGGTCAGTCTCTCCATGACTCTTCCGAGCGGCTGACCTTTTAGGATGAGCCTATCTATGTCAGTTTCATTGACAGTGCAATCTGGTGTAGATATAATCTGAAAGTAGGCCGAAGTGGCGGAATGGCAGACGCGCTACGTTCAGGGCGTAGTACTCGAAAGGGTGTGAGAGTTCAAATCTCTCCTTCGGCACCAAGCGCTTGTAGCTCAGTTGGATAGAGCGCAGCCCTGCGGAGGCTGAGGCCGTGGGTTCGAGCCCCGCCAAGCGCGCCATTTTTATTTGTCTGTTGTTTGCCGTTTTCGTTTGTCCTACAACAGCATTTACCTAGGGCGGTTAGCTCAGCCGGTTAGAGCATCTGCTTTACACGCAGGAGGTCATAGGTTCGAATCCTATACCGCCCATTTTGTGCCTAAAATAGCGGAAAAGCGGCTTACCGGCCGAAAAAAATTGACCAGTGACCATCTGTCTTATCAAAAGAAACAGACACAACCAAAGCTAACTAGCTACCTCATGTCTGCTCCGCTGGCAAGGATTATCGGATGATCCGATCTAAAGGGCCGGATAGATGCGTTCGTTAATCTATCCGAGGCATCAGGGTACGATTATGCCATCTGGCTGGAGTGATGGCTGGAACGACTTGCTTTACGAAAAATCCGGTGCCAAAATCGCATGGGGCGTGCCTAAACCATAAACATATAGAGTCTTTGACGGAATTTGAGTCTCGCCGGTCTTTCTTGGCCGGGGCTGCTTTGATAATAAGCTGGGAGTCCTGTGATATAATTGAGCCTGTTTCACCCCTGTTGAGCTATGTTTACGCATTTACATCTGCATACTGAATACAGCCTGCTAGACGGCATGTGCCGTATTCCGCAGGTCATCGCCCGCGCCAAAGAGCTGGGCATGAATGCTTTGGCCATCACTGACCATGGGAACCTTCACGGTGCCATCCAGTTCTATAAGGCGGCCAAGGATGCTGGCATCAAGCCCATTCTGGGTTGTGAGGCTTATCTTACTTTAGGTGCTCGCCACAGTCGCAATGCAAGCGAGAAGAGCAATCACCACCTCGTGCTATTAGCTCAGGATCAGGTCGGCTGGCGCAACCTCATCACCCTTGTCACCCTGGCCAACCTAGAGGGTTTCTACTATAAGCCACGCATGGACAAAGAAATTCTGGCCGCCCACAGCCAAGGTTTGATTGCCCTGTCGGCTTGCCTCGCAGGTGAAGTGCCTCATCTCATTCTGGGCAATCGCCTAGCGGATGCCAGAGAGGCGGCGCAGTGGTATCAACAGACATTCAAGGACCGTTTTTATCTGGAGGTACAGCGCCAGCCGATTCCCGAACTTGAACAGGTGAACAAGGAACTTATCTCTATGGCGCGGGAATTAGGCATCCCTCTTGTGGCCACCAATGACGTACATTTTCTTAACCAGGCTGATGCCTATGCCCACGACCTTCTCTTGTGTATTGGCACCAATAGTACCATTGATGACGAGAAGCGTCTTAAGACCGGCGATGCCATCTTTTTTAAGACCCCCACGGAGATGACGGATCTTTACCAAGATATCCCCGAAGCCATTGCCAACACCGAAAAAATCGCTGACATGTGCCACCTTGAGTTGGAGTTTGGCCGACTCCATCTGCCGGACATCGGCATCCCTGCGGGCATGGAACCTGATGTGTACCTTAAGGAGCTTTGCGATGAGGGGATGGCGCGCTACTATCCCGATGCCTCGGACGATGTCAGGGAGCGGCTGACATATGAGCTGGAAGTTATCCGCTCAACCAACTTCGCCAAGTATTTCTTGGTGGTATGGGAAATAATATCATTCGCTCGGAACGAAGGTATCCTTTACAACGTGCGTGGCTCGGCGGCATCGTCTATCGTGCTACGCTGTCTGGGCATTACTGAGCTTGACCCCTTGGCTCACCATTTGGTCTTTGAGCGCTTCCTGAATGTGGAGCGTCGAGAGATGCCTGATATCGACATGGACTTTGAAGATACCAGGCGCGATGAGGTCATCCGCCATGTCTCCGAAAAATATGGTGCCGACCATGTAGCGCAGATTATCACTTTTGGAACCCTTGGCGCACGCGCGGCAATTCGAGATGTAGGTCGGGCACTCGGCATGAGCTACAGCGATGTGGATCGGGTGGCACGACTGGTGCCGTTTGCAGCGGGCATGACATTGGAGCGGGCGCTGGAGGAGAATACTGAGCTTCGCACCATATATGGCCAGGATGAAGTCATCCGAAAGCTTGTGGACGCTGCCCGTCAAGTGGAGGGCATTTCGCGCCATGCCTCGACCCATGCCGCTGGAGTGGTTATCGCCGAGGAGCCGCTTACCAATTATTTGCCTCTGCAAAAACTCTCTCGTAGTGATGATGACTCAGAGCTCGTGATGACCCAATTTCCTATGGAGGATATTGCGCGCATCGGCCTCCTCAAAATGGATTTTCTGGGATTGTCCAATCTTACAGTGCTGGTACGGGCGAGAGAGATTATCAAGAAGACGCGGGGCCTGGATATTGACTTAAAGACGATTCCCCTTGACGATGCCAAGACCTTTGAGCTTTTGTCGGCGGGGGAGACGGTGGGCGTCTTCCAGCTCGAAAGCACCGGCATGCGCCGTTATATCAAAGAGCTCAAACCATCGGTATTTTCCGATATTGCCGCCATGGTTGCCCTCTACCGCCCGGGACCGATGGAGCAGATTCCGCATTTCATCCGCTCCAAACACGGTCTGGAGCCGATTCGCTATCCCCACCCCGTGTTGGAGGACTTCCTCAAGGAGACCTACGGCGTCATTGTCTATCAGGAGCAGGTACTATTTATTGTGCGCGCCTTTGCGGGCTACTCGCTTGGCCAGGCTGATATCTTCCGAAAGGCTATGGGCAAGAAAATCCCTGAGGTGATGAAGAAAGAGCGCCAGAATTTTATAAACGGTGCAAAAAAGAGGGGGTTTTCAGAGGAACTGGCAAGCGAGGTATTCGCTCTCATTGAGCCTTTTGCGGGCTACGCTTTCAATAAAGCCCATGCTACGAGTTATGCCTTGATTGCCTACCAGACGGCATATCTTAAGGCCAATTTCCCTGAGGAGTACATCACCGCTCTCCTCATGGCCTATGTTGGAGATGCCGACCGGGTGACGGTGGCGGTGAGTGAGTGCCAGCGTTTGGGAATCAAGGTATTGCCGCCTGATATCAATAGAAGCCAGCACCTCTTCGCCATTGAAAAGGAGGGCGAGGGTGTTGCGGTGCGCTTTGGGCTGACGGCCATCAAAAATGTTGGAACAGGAGCGGTAAAGCCCATTATTGATGAGCGCGAGAAGAACGGTCCCTACAAGTCGGTAGAGGATCTCTGTCGCCGTGCCGATCTCTCTACGGCGAATCGGCGGGTGCTGGAAAGCCTAATTCGCGCTGGGGCGATGGATAGCCTGGAAGACCGAGCCACCCTGAACGCCAATGTCCAGCGCATCTTGGAGCTACACCAGCACCAGGCCAAACTGCGTGCCACCGGTCAAACAACCATGTTTGATCTTTGGGGCCAGTCAACTGACACACCCCTGCCCGACTTGGAAATGGAGAGATCGAGCGTCACCGCGGCCGAGAAGCTAAGATGGGAAAAAGAGTTGACTGGTGTTTATCTCTCTGAACATCCATTTAGTCCGTATGTAGGCCGGGCCAGTGCGGACGAGACCGTCCTTTGTGGCCAGGTGGATCGCGAAATGGAGGGGCAGACTGTAAGGATGGCCGGCATGGTCGCCTCCTTGCACCACATTGTGGCCAAAGACGGACAGACCTCGGCGTCGGTCATGCTGGAGGATCTGACCGGGCGTATTGAAGTAATGGTCTGGTCGCGCATATACAACCAGACGAAGGAACTTTGGCAGGAAGGGAACATCGTGCTTGTAGAGGGCAGGGTACGCGAACGAGCCGATCAGATGCAGCTCACCTGCGACCGGGCGGTGCGCTATGAACTCACCTCGGTGAGCGTACCAGCCCCTGACACGGCAATTGCACCCCAGCCTTCAAAGCCGGTGCCGGAGAAGCGGCCGAAACGAGCTGAGGTGATGCCCCAGGCTGCTCCGGGTGAAACATCTAGGCCATTTGCCAATCAAGAAACTGCAAAGAAAGAGACAGTCCAGGAGATGCCTGCAACCGATATCAACACTAAGCCTGCCGAACGTAAGCGGCTGGTCGTCACTCTTCGGCAGACGGATGATGTCGATGGCGATAGCAGCCGCCTCCATCAGGTGCTGGCGATCTTAGGCGACTATCCAGGCTCAGACGAGTTTGGCTTGATCGTGAATAACGGCTCCAAAATCTTCAAGCTCAAGATGGGTCAAGTGCGCATTGAATATTGCGATGACCTTCGGCGTCGTCTCATCCAGCTTGTCGGCGAGGAAGCGCTACTGGTGGAGGCCGTCTAGGCGGTCAGAGGCTTGACAGGTGCACTATCTTGCCATAATATATCAGGCGAGTTGTGCCCACATGATGCAACTTTTAACAGACTGTGCTATGATGTTGGCTGAGCTAGGAGTGTAGCTCAGTTGGTAGAGCAGTGGTCTCCAAAACCACCGGTCGAGGGTTCGAATCCTTCCACTCCTGCCAGAAGGCCGAGATGGTGGAATGGCAGACACGCTAGCTTGAGGGGCTAGTGAGATAAAATCTCGTGAGAGTTCAAATCTCTCTCTCGGCACCAAGGACATCGTGCGGAAGTAGTTCAGTGGTAGAACGCCTCCTTGCCAAGGAGGAGGTCGCGAGTTCGAGCCTCGTCTTCCGCTCCACCTAATTCAAGCGCTCCAGCTTCCCCCTGGAGCTTCATTTTAAGGCGACGTAGCCAAGTGGCAAGGCAGGGGTCTGCAAAACCCCCATCAGCGGTTCGAATCCGCTCGTCGCCTCTCTCTATGTTATTAAAGCCCACTTGCTTATTTAGGTGTGCAAGCGTTGCTTGCTAGGCTAACCCTTGACAACTATGGCCAGTTGACTATACACTGTCCAGACTATGTTTGATCAAGGTTTGAATATCAATGAGGCTGCCAAAAAGCTAAACGTATCCACTCGCACCATTCGTCGGCATATCAAGGCTGGCAAAATCAAGGCCGAGCTGATAAAAGGGAGCTTTGGTGAGGAGTACCGCATCTTGGAGTTGCCCCCCCAGTTTGACCCGAACGCTGAGTTGGAAGAAGAGCTTGCAGATGGGCAACCCATAGACATATCTGCTCCTGATGGCAATGGGCTTGTCCAGGGGATGGGGCTTATCCGCGAGTTGCAGGAAAAGAACCTGGCATTAGCCGCACAGCTTGGTGCAGCTGCGGAGCGCATCCGCCATCTGGAAAGCCAAATCAAACTCTTAGCCCCACCGCCTTCCGTGAAAGTGGCGAAAGAGTCTTGGTGGCGGCGTTTTCAGTCGGTCTTCACTGGGCACCGGCGGGGTCTATCCGATGCGTCGCCGGCGGCACAGGCGTCTGAAGAGAGTACATAACCTCCCTCTCGGCAAAAGTTAATCCGGTAGAAGATCAGCCCGTTGAGTCGTTATTCAAGGCCTCGGATGAGACGGCCTCTTGCAGGACAGCATGCAAATCACCATGATTGGCTCTGTGCAATTTCGACCAAGCGCTTACGCCGCTTATCAAACAAAATAGAACCCAACCGTGAAATATGATGTCAAAAAAATAGGAAACTTCAAATCCGGACGCCAAAACGAGCCAAATAAGCATCAGGCTGTCGAGGCTGAAAATGATCAGGGCCACTAAGATGAAAGCTGGCAGGCGCTTAGCGAAAAACCAACAAATGGAATAGAGAATAATGATACCTGCGGCCACCGCTATTCCGCCCATGAGAAAAGCGTCGCTTTGCAGATCTTTGGCAAGTTCTCGACCGAGTTCAAAAAGAAACAAGGGCGCCGTAGCCGAAAAGAGAAAATAAACACTGGCATTAAATGCTGTCAAGATCACGTTGATGGCCGTGAAAGCAATGACCAAAAGTAGATTTCTTCTGGCATTCTTGAGTTTTAAAACCTGTTGGTTGACGATAACAGTATCCATATGTGTCCTCCGGCAGAGATATCGGGGCATCATCTCTGAAATGTTGGGGTTCATTGGGTTAATGGTGCCGGGGGAGGGATTTGAACCCACAAGGATTGCTCCGGCGGATTTTAAGTCCGCTGCGTCTGCCAGTTCCGCCACCCCGGCTCTCCTACATTTTACTGCACTTAGGTACGCCCTTCAACTTAGGATAGCAAGCTTCCGGACGCTGCTAGCCGCGGCAAGCTATTCGGAGTTTCTGAAGCCCATCGCTGCAACGGAGGTCAGGGGGAGGAGCAGTGTTGCGCCGGGCTGACGCTGGGCGTATGAGTGGGTGTAGCTACTGGGGAAAGAATAAACTACTTGCACCTTGGGATGCTCCAGGCAGAAGAGGAACACCCCAATCGTCTGGGGCTTGGTGCCGAAAGGTCCGATGACGACATTGTAGGCATCGCGTACTTCGTGGTAGATGGACTCCAGTACCTGGCGTACACCAAAAGGATCATCTGGGGGAATGTCTCGTCGCTCGACCCCGCCTTGAGAGAGCAGGCTGGCATTGCTACTCTCGGCATAGGCCAGATAGTCAGTCTGTCCATCGCGTGGCGGATTGGAGATGAGGGCGATGGTGCGCACTGGGTTAAACTGCTTCCAGACGCTGAGACAACGTTCTGGCTCAAACCCCAACATGAGTAGCAGAAGAGTCTGTTTTTCTAGCGAGATGGTGCCAAAGAAATTGGGCACAGTGGTGATTTGCTCCACACCGCGAGTGAGACGGGTGGGGGCATATTCCTGCGTGGTATGGATGATGCGAGGTATGCCCAGATTCTGCTCGGCAACTAGGAAATGCAGGAGTTGCAGCAGATAAATCTTGGTGAAACCGGAGATGTCTAGGGTGATGAACGGCTCATCGGCGTCCTTGGGGCGCACGCGTTGCCAGATGTTCTTTACTTGCCCAATGGCATCTGCCGGGTTATCACGCTGGCAACGGATGATGTATAAGCCTTCGCTGGTGTGACGTGAGAGCTCTGTTTGTAATCTGATGAGTTGGGCGTTGACTTCGCGCGAGTAAAAAGTCTCTTCAATGACGAAGATAATACTATAGCGGGCACGGAAGCTGGAGGCGAGTTTGGTAACGCTGCTGACGCAACGTTCTTCGAAACTGGCACAACAGATAAACAGGTCATCGGGGCCGTATTCGTTAAGTCGGGGTAATTGTTTGATTGCTACTGGCTCGTCGTAGGTCTTCATCTGTTCCCCGTTCCTGACAATATAAGGGTAGCCTAAGGTATTGTCAACAAGACGCGCATCAAAGCGTTGGTAAAAGCAAAGGCTGGACAAATTGCCCAGCCTTTGGGTGCCGAGGGAAGAGGGCCTAGGCTTTGCCGATTTTGAACATCTTGGTGCCGCAAGATGGACAGGTGCCCTGGGTGGCGGGGCGGCCATTCTTCATGACGATGGCCTTGGGATTCTTCATTTCCCTCTTGGTGCGGCACTTGACACAATAACCTTGAACGCTAGCCATGTAACACCTCCTTTTTAGGTTTGCTAGCTAGAATAGACTATTCGTAGACTAAATGTCAATAGGCATGGACCGAATATAGAGAAATATTTTTTAAATATAGCTGGATGACTGGCGCGCATCTTTCGCCAAAAATGCTGTTTGACGCGGAGACGCTAGGTGGCTAATATTACGGCGGCGATAAGAATGTACTATTTTGCCTATGCATCTAATCTGAAGCGCACTCAAATGGCGGAGCGGGTGCCTGGAGCTAAGGTGCGCTTTGCGGCCACGTTGCCGGGATACCGGCTGGTATTTGGCGGTTACTCGCGTCACTGGGGCGGAGGCACAGCCAATCTCCAGGCCTCTCATGGGGATAAGGTTATGGGTGGGGTGTACGAGATTACCGAGCAGGAGCTGGCCAAGCTGGATGAATATGAGGGCTATCCATCTGCATATAAACATATCACCCTCACCGTCTATCCCGATATGGGTAGGCCAGTTGAGGCGATAGCTTTCATACGCCCGGGCCAAGTGGCCGAGAACAAGCCATCGCCAGAGTACCTGGCGTGCATCAGACAGGGGTATCGGGACTGGGGTTTGGTGTAGCTCGGCAAATTGCGCAAAGCCTGTTTTATTTACATAACCGGTGCGCGTTTTGAATTCTGAGCCAGATATGATATCATGACAAACTGTTGTGTCTGAGATTTAGACACGTATCTTTGTCGATCAGGGTAATCCAGGAGGACATAGAGGTAAATGGCTGAAAAATCGTTTATAGTAACCACCCGTACCATAAGCGGGAAGAAAACTCGTTTTTTACGCCGCGAAGGCATTACCCCGGCGCATCTCTTTGGCCAAGGACTGGCATCGGTTGCGGTGCAGTGCCCCACCGGCGAGCTAAGGCGGGCCATTGCCTTGAAAGGTACGACCCGTTTAATGGATCTCAGGCTGGATGATGAGAAGGAAACGCGCAGCGTGTTCATCCGCGAGATTCAGCGTGACGCCCTGAGCGGTGAACTTGTTCATGTTGATTTCTATCAGGTCAATAAGAAGCGCAAGATACGCGTGGCCGTGCCATTGGTACTGGTGGGTGATGCTCCTGCCTCTAAGCTTAAGAATAATATCATTGAACAACTCATGAGTGAGGTCGAGGTAGAGAGCCTCCCCGGCGAATTACCGCCGCAGATTGAGGTGGACATCACCTCCCTGGCGGAAGCTAACCAAGCCTTGTGTGTGAGCGATGTTATAACGAGTTCCGGTGTGGTTATCATGGCTGCTCCTGAGCAACTTATCGTGAAGGTCAGCACCATCGCTGAGGAGAAGGTGGCGGAGACCGCCGCAGCGGAGGCCGCTGAAGCGGGCAAGTCCCCGGTGGAGGCTGCCAAGGCTGAAAAGTCTGAGAAAAAATAACCGAGTCTTTGGTATTATCGGAGAGGGAGCGCGAGCTCCCTCTTTTTATGCGAGGCGGCGATTTTCCCCATCCCAGCCGTCTGCTATAATCCGTGGGTGATCGTTGACGCCCATACCCACGTTTTTTCTCCTCGTGTTGTGAGTCGCCGGGAAGAATATGCCCGTCGCGACCCCTGCTTTGCCATGCTTTACGGTAGCACCAAGGCAAAAATGGCCACGGTGCAAGAGCTTCTGACTAGCATGGATCATTGCGAAATAGACGTGTCGGTGATCGCCGGTATCGGTTGGACGAGCCACGAACTGTGCGTTGAGAACAATGACTATGTCCTGGAGTGTTTGTCGCGTTACCCACGTCGATTGGTTGGGCTGGCGTCTATCCAGCCGCAAGCTGGTGATGTGGCCCTGAAAGAGTTGGAGCGCTGTGTCCAAGGTGGTGTCAAGGGGGTAGGTGAGATGCGGGCTGACATTCAAGGTTTCGATCTTACTTCAGGTGTTCTTGCAGATGTGGCTACCTACCTTGTAGCGCATGGTCTAGTGTGGCTGAGTCATGCCTCAGAGCCTATAGGCCATGCCTATCCGGGGAAAGGGGCGCTTACGCCGGAGATGCTTTACCCTTTCCTTTTGAGCTACCCAGCGCTTAGGGTCATCCTGGCGCATTGGGGCGGCGGGTTGCCTTTCTATGCCCTTATGCCAGAGGTTATGACAGCGCTGGAGAATGTCTATTTTGATACCGCTGCCTCGCCGTACCTATACAATTCCGCTGTCTATAGACAAGTGGTGGACATCATAGGCGCAGAACACATTCTTTTTGGATCGGATTACCCTTTGATGTCGCCCTCGCGAGGCCTAGCGGAGGTTCGCACAGCCGATCTTACGAAGTTTGCGCAGGCGGCCGTCGCGGGTGGCAACGCTCGGCGCTTGTTTGGCTTGAGTGGGGGCGGAGAATGAATGGTCTGCGTGTATTTGTTGCTATTGAGCTTGCCGCTGAGGTCAAGGCTGAGCTTGCTCGGCTCCAGACGGCACTTAAGCGGGCTACTGCCTGTTCCATCAAATGGGTATCACCAGACAGTATGCATCTCACACTTTGTTTTCTGGGTGAACTCACCCTGGGACAGATAGAATCTGTCAAGGGTGTCATGTCCCAGATCGGGGTCCGCTTTTCTCCCTTGCGGCTGATAACCTCAAAGCCTGGGGTTTTCCCTGGTACCGGGCAGCCTCAGACGATTTGGGTGGGGCTTGGGGGTGATCTAGAGGTCCTTTCGGAGTTGCACCGACATCTTGAGGAAGACTTGCATGTCGTGGGCTACCGACCAGAGAGGCGCCCTTTCAAGCCTCACCTAACCCTTGCTCGTGTGCAGAGCGAGGCTTCTCCTGCTACCGGCCGAGAGTTGAAAGAGGCCATGAGCTGTTTGGATGCGGTCTTGCTGCCTGTGGACGTTTCAAAGTTAAGTCTCATGAAAAGCGTACTTAGCCCCGCCGGAGCAGTCTATACCTGCCTTTATCGGACTGATCTTACCGGCGCATGAAAAATGGCGCACCCCTGAGGCTGCGACCGCTAGATTACAGTCGTGGAGAGCCGCAATGTAGCGGAAATCAGCTTGAACAGGGAAACAGTGAATGAGGCAATGCGTTCTATTGTAACCGCGTTTTGGTTGGTGTATACTGGCGAAAGCAACGCGCAACTCATCCTCGCATACCATGGGATCATGACAGCTATGCCGGCAGCCCCGGTGAAAAATAAAAAGGTTGGGAGGCGGTTCTGTGGAACAGTCTGGATTTCCTAAATGCATTAAGTGCCATGGAGGGGACCTTGTACCACTCTCGGATTTCGGCAGCCAGGGAGCGTCCATCAAGTATAAGGCCTGGGTATGTACCAATCCCGATTGCGGTTTCAATCTGAAGATCAGAAACGGCGATATTTATATCAATGAACCGATCATGAATGGTGCCAACGGCCGCGGTCGCCAAAACAGCGTGGTTTAGCCTCTTAATATTGATAAGCTGAGGGATCATGCTTCGTGGGCACAGCCGGGGGCGTGTGCTTCTGGCTATGTATTGCCCCGGCATTACTGGGTTGTGCGGTAGAGCAAAAGCAGGTCTTTTTGCCTGAGCGTGGCTTTTGTACGTAAGGCTGTTCGTGTTTTAGCATCATCCCTGTGCCCTTTCATCCGGCTCCTCGGCCTGAGCCTCTATTGCTTGGGTAGTGTTCCTGTGGGGTACTGCCGAACCAAGATCTGCCGTCATATACATAGTAATTGAGAAGGAGCAATGATGGAACTCAGCATTAAGTCGCGCAATATTGAACTTACCCCAAAACTTAAGGATTATATTGAACGCAAGCTGGGGCGCTTCGACCGCAAATTGGAAAATATCATGGAGACCAAGGTGGAGGTCTTGGAGGAGCACACCCGCTCTGCATTGGAGCGCCAGGTGGTAACAGTCAACATCAGCGGGGCGAACGTTGCCCTGTATGCTGAGGAGCGCGGCGACACTGCCTTGACAGCAGTGGATCGGGCGGCGGAGTCTATCGCCAAACAGATTGAGCGTCGCAAGGGAAAATGGCAGTACAGGAGCAAAGTCGGGCGATCTGTCCGCACCTTGGATGCCGCAGTGGCTCCCTCGCCCATCGGGCGCATCGCCGAAACTCATTGCATGGAGGCGAAACCCATGTCTCTTGCCGAAGCACAGGATCAGTTAGATATTTTGGATTACGATTACCTTATGTTCTTTAATACTGACAATAAAAAGGTCAGCCTGTTAAAGCGCCGAACTGATGGGCGGTTTGATCTGGTAATATCCGAGTCTTGATAGAACTCCAAATCCCCCAGAGAGACCGCGGGAGACAAAAACAGAGTCCGAGATGGAAGATGGTGAAGATCAACCTTGGCTGACGATTTGGAATATACTCTTATTTACACGGACTGGGGCTGGTTAGGTGCTGCTCGTTCGCCTCGTGGCTTAGTGTCTTTGGCGCTGCCCCACTCCACTGCTGAAGGTGCTATGTCCGCGCTTGGGATGCCCATCGGCGCAGAGTGTTGCGGGGTCGGCTTTGCCGAATTTGAAAAAAAGCTTAGAGACTATCTCGCCGGAAAACAGGTAGCATTTGATGAAATACTTGATCTGGTGGCGGCTACCAATTTCCAGCGGCAGGTTTGGCTTGCGGCGCGGGAAATCCCCTACGGCGAGACTCGGAGTTACGCCTGGGTCGCTACCCGCCTGGGCAACCCGAAGGCCTGCCGTGCGGTTGGCCAGGCATTGGGCAAGAACCCCTTGCCAATTGTCATTCCCTGTCATCGGGTCTTGTCATCCGGCGGGACGCTGGGCGGCTTCAGCGGGGGGATTGATACAAAGCGCCGTCTTCTGGCATTAGAGGGCATGCCTTGTCCAGGGTTTTAGCGCTTGGTTGTCTGGCGGCCACGTGTTAGCCTTGGTTGTCCAGCCATTGACAGTTTCCCTCTAAGGCGACATAATGAAACGATCTTGTGAATATCGCTGATAAAACCCCCATCATGCTGAGAGGTGAAGACGTGCATCAAAAAACAACCTTGGATAATGGGCTACGCATTATTACCGACCATATGCCCCATACTCGCTCGGCCTCCATTTGCATCTTTATCAGGGCAGGTTCGCGCTATGAAAGCGATGCCCTAGGCGGCATCTCACATTTTGTGGAACACATGCTCTTCCGAGGTACGGAAAAACGTCGGTCGTCCAGAGATATTTCCACCGAGATAGAAGGGGTTGGCGGGACCCTAAATGCTGCCACCGATCGCGAAACCACCGTTTACTGGTGCAAGGTGCCGCAGCCGCATTTTCAGCGGGGGATGGATGTGCTGTGCGATATGCTGCTTGCCTCACGCATTGATTCCGGTGATATGGAAAAAGAGCGCGCGGTTATCATTGAGGAAATAAACATGAGCTATGACGCACCGTCGTCTCGGGTGGGGCTTCTCATTGACGCGCTCATGTGGGGTGGCCACCCTCTAGGGCGGGATATCGCTGGTACCAAGAGGTCGGTTGGCAGCCTTACGCGCACTGCACTGATGTCATACGTAACCCAGCGTTACCGTCCTGCCGGAACGGTGGTCTCCATTGCGGGCAATGTGACACATGAGGAGGCTGTGGCAGCGGTGAAGAAACGGCTGGGGCGCTGGACAGCTCATGGGCAGGCAAAAGCCTTTCTGCCTTATACGCCAAAACCCCGCCGTCGCCTCAGGGTGGAAAGACGCGACATTGAACAGGCGCACCTCTGCCTTTCCGTGCCGGGGGTGTCTGCCTTTGACCCGCGCCGCTATGCCCTGGATATTACAAATGTCATCTTGGGCGAGGGCATGAGTTGCCGTCTTTTTACCCGGGTACGGGATGAGCTAGGGTTAGCCTACAGCATCAGTAGCTATGCAGAACATCTGTCTGATACCGGAGCGCTTACTGTCTATGCCGGAGTAGATACGTCTAAATTGGTTCTTGCAGTAGAAGCCATTGCCGAGGAGTTTGCGCGGCTACGAGACGAAACAGTTTCGGCGGTTGAGCTTACTAAGGCCAAAGAGCTGGCCAAGGGGCGCCTTCTTCTTCGCCTGGAGGATTCTCGCAGTGTGGCTGGCTGGCATGGTGCCCAGGAGATCATCAAGGGCGAGATACTGACGGTTGATGAGGTAGTGGCGGAGATAGAAGCGGTGACTGCTGATAACCTTAGACACCTTGCCGCAGAATTTGTCCGGCCAGAACATTTTCACTTAGCCGTGGTCGGTCCGGTGAAAGAAGTAGCTAAACTGCGTGGCATTCTGGAAGAGTAGACTTCTCAACTGGCTGAGTTATGTAAAAATAGAGCGATCATGGACGAATTGCTCTTATTCCGTTGTTTCGTAAGGTAGCATGGACAGGCTTGGCAGGCCTGGACAGAATGAGACTCGCTACTTTGCGCAGAGATGCATTCGTGTGAAAAAGCATGCTCGGGGGGCTTTAGCCCCCCGAGCATGCTTTTAGGCCACATGATGGACAATTGAGATCCCCTGCCGATGAGTGTTGACATTACAGTTGTAAACTGATAAATTGAGCGTTAACTCAATGAGTATGGAGTTATTAGATGGCGGGAAGACGACAGCTACAAAAAGCCCAGACCAAAGAAAGAATTATCGCCGCGGCGATAAAAGTATATTCTGAGCAAGGCTTTTCCGCTACCACGGCGGCTATTGCAAATGAAGCCCATGTTTCTCATGGTTCTATATTTGTGCATTTTCCAACCGTTGAGAGCCTCTTGGTTTGCCTGCTGGAGTATTTTTTGCGTGATATAAATGGCGAGCTACGCTTGCTATCCGAACTTGGCAGTGACATTGAAAAACTTTTGGATATGCACCTAGACGTGCTGACAAAACATGAAGATTTTTATAAACGTCTCATAAAAGAGGCGGTTTATCTGCCGGAAGAAGCGAGAAATACATTCATATCTATACAGTCAACGGTATCCATACATTTTTTACAAGCTTTGGAGCAGGCGATAAGTAAAGGAGAAATAAAAAACGTGCCCTTCCACCTGCTTTTTAATACCTGGCTCGGGTTGGTTCATTATTATCTGCTGAACGGCGATTTGTTTGCGCCGCAAGAATCGGTTTTGAAACGATATAAAAATACCCTGATTGCGTGTTTTGTATCGTTGATAAGAAAATAATTGTGGAGGAAATCAAAAATGAAAACCTGTATCGCCTGTGGCATGCCCATGAAGAATGGGTCCGATTTTGCAATGGGTGACGAGAACAAAAACTACTGTGTCTATTGCGCTCGTCTTGATGGTACCATGCAATCTTTCGATGAGAAAAAAGAGAGCCTGGTGAACTTTATCATCAAGACGCAGGGACTGGCTCATGAAGCCGCCGAAAGCGCGGCGCTGTCAATGATGAAGAAACTCCCGGCATGGGAAAGTCTTTTTACCTAGAAACCTATCGGGAGAGGACTGATGCTTGAGCTACTAGCTTGCAATCTTGGTCGTAATGATGAGGCCCCAAACATCGAACTGGCCACGAGCTTATGTGCTGGCAACGACAGGGCGGGGATTTTGGAAATTGCGGAGGGCCTGAAGTCGGGAGAACAGGCGGTGGCCAATGATTGTATCAAGGTTTTATATGAGATTGGGCAGAGAAGACCCGAATTGATAGCAGACTTTGTCAGCGATTTCATTGCCGCGTTGTCAACCAAAAACAATCGGGTTGTATGGGGAAGCATGGCGGCCTTAGCTCATATTGCCCTGATTAAACCGGAGGTGATATTTCGCCGCTTATCAGAAGTGGTTGCAGCGTACCAAAAAGGCAGCGTTATCACGGTTGATAACGCCATCAGCGTTTTTGCCGGACTTTGTAAGGCAAATCGTGCCTATCAAGCGGTGGTGTTTCCTATCCTGCTTAGCCACCTTGCCAGTTGCCGGGTAAAAGAAATACCGCAACATGCTGAGCGGATGGCGATTGGCATTGATGCGGGCAACAGAGAGGCATTTATCGAAGCTCTAGAAGCAAGGATGGGTGAGTTGTCGGGGGCTCAAAAAGGCAGGATTTTGAAACTGAAACAGAGAATATAAGCTGTGCGTAAAAAAAGACGCCCCCGGCGGGGGCGTCTTTTTTGTCCAGTTTGTCTAAGGCTTGTCTAGGTTCTAGTACATGTCGCCCATGCCACCGGCGGGCATGGGAGGTGCTTTTTCTTTCTCGGGGATATCGGCCACGAGCGATTCGGTGATGAGCACCATGCTAGCGATGGAAGCGGCATTGACCAAAGCGGAACGGACGACCTTGGTGGGGTCGATGATGCCCATGTCCACCATGTTACCGTACTCGTCGGTCTCGGCATTATAGCCGATGCCAGCCTTGCTGTTCTTGACGGTATTCACGATTACCGCACCGTCCTTACCGGCATTGATAGCAATCCAGCGAATGGGCTCTTCCACGGCCTTGCGGATGATGTTGACACCGGTGGCTTCGTCGCCGCGCACCTCAAGTTTGTCCAATGCGGAGAGCGAGTTCATAAGGCCGAGGCCACCGCCCGGAAGGATGCCCTCCTCGACAGCGGCACGGGTAGCGGCCAAAGCGTCCTCTACGCGGTGTTTCTTTTCTTTCATTTCGGTTTCGGTGGCGGCACCGACTTTAATCACTGCCACACCGCCTGCCAAACGCGCCATGCGTTCCTGGAGCTTCTCGCGGTCGAAATCGGATTCGGTTTCCTCAATCTGGGCCTTGAGCTGTTTGATGCGGTCTTTGATAGCCTCGGAGTCGCCCTTGCCCTCAATGATGGTGGTCTTGTCTTTGTTGATCTCGGCGCGGCGGGCCTTGCCCAAATCCTCGGGGGTGATGGAGTCAAGCTTGCGCCCGATGTCCTCGGAGATGACCTTGCCCCCTGTGAGGATAGCAATATCTTCCAGCATAGCCTTGCGGCGGTCACCAAAGCCCGGGGCTTTGACCGCGACCACGTTCAAGGTGCCGCGCAGTTTGTTGACCACCAAAGTGGCCAAGGCCTCACCCTCCACGTCGTCGGCGATGATGAGCAAGTTCTTGGTCACTTGGAGGATGCGCTCCAGTGATGGGAGAATCTCCTGGATGGAGGAGATTTTTTTATCAGTGATGAGGATGAGCGGGTCATCGACGATGGTTTCCATGCGAGCGGTGTCTGTCACGAAATAGGCGCTGGTATAGCCACGATCGAACTGCATGCCTTCGACGTAGTCCGTCTCGAATTTGGTGCCTTTCGACTCTTCTATGGTGATGACACCATCTTTGCCAACTTTCTCCATCACGTCGGCGATAAGGTCGCCGATAGCGGCGTCCTTAGCAGTGATGGTTGCCACTTGGACGATCTGCTCCTTGCCCTTGACAGGGGTCGAGGCATTTTTCAGTTCGTCCACAATAGCCTGGGTGGCTTTCTCAATGCCATGCTTAAGGGCGATAGGTTCTGCCCCGGCGGCGATGTTTTTGAAACCCTCAGTGATGATAGCCCAGGCGAGTACGGTGGAGGTGGTGGTGCCGTCGCCTGCGGCATCATTGGTCTTGGAGGCCGCTTCTTTTACAAGCTGCACACCCATGTTTTCAAAAGGCTCGGGGAGCTCAATGTCTTTGGCAATAGTCACACCATCGTCAATGATGGTGGGTGCGCCCCATTTCTTATCTAGCGCTACGGGGTGGCCCTTTGGGCCAAGGGTTACTTTAACTGTATTGGCCAGAACGTCAACGCCCTTCTTAAGAGAGCGGCGGACATCCTCACCAAATATGACCTGTTTTGCCATCTATTCTTTCTCCTTAACTTTAGTTTTTCGTAATACGCTTTTGGCTATTTTATTCTTTTGGCCAGCACGTCGCTTTCGCGTAAGATCATGTAGTCTACTCCCTCGAGTTTGATCTCGGTGCCGCCGTACTTAGCGTAGAGCACGATATCGCCCACCTTGACGTCCATGGCGATGACCTCGCCCTTATCGGTGCGCTTGCCGGATCCCACGGCGATAACCTCGCCCTCCAAGGGTTTTTCCTTGACGGTGTCGGGCAGTACGATGCCCCCAGGGGATACCTCCTCTTTTGCCAACGGTTTGACCAGAACGCGGTCAGCCAAAGGCTGAAGTGTGATTGCCATGCTTCTAAATTCCCTCCTTCTTCCTGTCGCTTAAAATGATTAGCAATCTCATGGCGAGACTGCTAATTTATAATAACCTACACTGCTCTGGCCAGCAAGAAAGCGGAAAGGAAAGGAGAGAAGTGTACAGGAGAAAATGGCAGAATAGAAATAAATAACCCCAAGTATTCTCTTGTTAACTCTTGTTTTCTAAGGTTATCAATTTTAAATCAGGGATGACATCCATGTCAAGGCTGTCTAAGGCCTGTCGGCGGAGATGGTAATAGCCGCAGGCGGCAACCATGGCTGCATTATCGGTGCATAGGGCAGGCGGCGGCATGAGGACTGGAAGCGGCGACTCTTGCTTGAGACGTGTGCGCAGGCAATGGTTGGCGGCTACGCCTCCCGAAAGGAGAATTTGACGCACCTGATGTTCTCGCGCGGCAGCGAGCGTTTTGCCAACTAGCACCTCGACCACAGCCTCTTGGAAGCTCGCAGCGGCATCGTTAACATTCGCGAGGTTGCTTTCTTCGGCCAAGCGGTAGAGGGCGGTCTTTAAACCGCTGAAAGAGAAGTCATAACTGCCCGGTAGCCAAGCTCGCGGCAACGGTAGTGTCGGAGTGCCGGCGCACGCAGCTTGGTCGATGGCCGGCCCACCGGGATACCCCAGGTCCAAAATGCGTGCTGCCTTGTCGAAAGCCTCCCCTGCAGCATCATCGCGTGTGCGGCCCAGCAAGGTATAATCGCCGTGGCCCTGCATCAGGATAAGGTCAGTGTGGCCACCCGAGACGACTAGGCACAGCAGCGGGAACTCTGGTTCATCGGCACTTAACCAGTTGGCATAGATATGAGCCTCCAGATGGTTGATGCCTATGAGCGGCTTCCCTTGTGCTAAGGCAAGAGCCTTAGCCACACTCACTCCTACCAACAGGGAGCCGGCCAGTCCCGGCCCACGGGTAACGGCTATGGCGTCCAGGTCTGGCCAGCCTGTCAAGGCCCTGTCCATGGCCTGGCGGATGGTGGGGATGATGGCCAAGAGGTGCTGGCGCGAAGCTACTTCTGGCACTACTCCGCCGTAACGGGCGTGGAGTTCTATCTGTGAAGCTACTTCACTCGCTAAAAGGTGGCGCCCATTCTCAACTACCGCGCAGGCGGTCTCGTCGCAGGAACTCTCTATGCCCAGCACCTTCATATGGGCATTATAACAGATTGAGGACGCTCGGGCTTTGACACTGCCTATGGCCGGTGTTAATATGGAGCGGTTTGCAGTTCACACGACAAATGAGGTGATTTTCATATGCCCTCGGCGACTTTTTATCTTTATCTTTCTCTTTTGATCGGCTGTGTTCTGCTTGTTGCATTTTTCAACATCGCAGAGGCGGCCTTTATCTCGCTGGAGCGATATCGTTTGCAGACCATGGTGGACGAAAAGGTCAAGGGAGCTGGGCGCGTAGCTAAGCTTCTGGAGAAACCGGAGCGGTTACTTTCCACCATCCTTACCGGTCAAAACCTGATGAGTACGGCAGCGGTGTCCGTTGGTACGGTGCTGGCAGTCTCGCTCCGAGGTGAAGGCCAGGGGGTGGTGTGGGCTACAATTATCCTTACTGTTGTTCTGCTGGTCTTTGGCGAGTCTACTCCAAAAACCATCGCCGTACACCATCGTGAGCGCCTAGCCCTTTCCTTAGGACGGCCGGTTGAGCTCCTGTCTTGGCTTTTTATGCCTGTGGTGACGGTGCTGGGTTGGGTGGCCAACCTCTTCACGCGCATACTAGGAAGCAATCCTCAGCCGGTGGCCTTGGTGCGCCCGGAGGACATTGAGAGCATGATCGCGGCGGGACATCGGGCTGGTACCGTGGAGCAGTCCGAGGCTCAGCTTTTAAGCAATGTCTTTGATTTTGGCGATCGGCCGGTGAGGGAGGCCATCGTGCCGCGCCCGGAGGTGGTCAGTATTCATAAAGGAGCGACCTTAGCGGAGTTCCTGGCTATCTATGCCCAGAACCCCATGTCACGCTTTCCGGTTTATGAGGAGAACATGGATAACGTGGTGGGAATCCTCTCAATCAAGGATGTGCTAATGTCCCTTGCGAGAGACGGGCTGGCGTTGGAAGTGGGCATTGATGATCTCATCCGCCCGGCTTACTTCGCACCGGATAACAAACCTATCAGCGACCTTTTCCATGAGATGCGCGACAAGAATTTTCGCATGAGCGTGATTGTTGATGAATACGGCGGCACCGCCGGCGTGGTGAGCTTGAGTCGCCTTATGGAGGAGATTGTGGGGCCGGTGGGGGATGAATTCTCAGCTGCCGAGAAAGAGTTTGAGTCGATTAACGAGAACACCTTTCAGGTGGACGGCGGCATGCATATCGGAGAGATCAACGAGGAACTTCGCCTTGAGCTGCCCGAGGGCGATTATGAAACCATTGCTGGATTTATTCTGCATCTCTTGGGGCGTTTCCCTAAGCGAGGCCAGCAGGTACAGTACGATAATCTGAAGATGGTTGTGACCAAAATGAAAGGGCTGAAGATCGAAGAAGTGTTAATCACCAAGGAAAAAACCACTCCCGTGTCTAATGAAAAGAAGCCCCGTGAATCGTCTTAGGGTGCGTTTTGGGCGTGGGGTAGCGCTTAAATTCATTTCACACCTCGACCTCACACGGGTGTGGCATCGTGCCCTGCGTCGGGCAGGTATCGCCTTGGCCTACAGTGAAGGTTTCAACCCCCACCCTCGGCTATCGCTGGCGGCTCCGTTGCAACTTGGGGCAACGAGTGAAGCTGAGCTTATGGATGTCTATACTGTCCAACCCCTTGCTGCAGCGACCTTTGCCGACCGGCTACGTATGGAACTGCCACTGGGGCTGGACATCATGCAGGTCGTACCCGTGAGGATGAATCTGCCGGCCCTTCAAGCACAGGTGCGCTTTGCAGATTATTTGGTCAAGGTTAACGCCCTGGATGAGCCTGGCCTGGGTCAGGCCATACTCGCTCTCCTTGAATGCCGTAGCCTGCCTTGGCAGCACCAGCGTGACACTGGAGTGAAAAGCTACGACCTTCGTCCTCTGATTGCAAGCCTGAGGCTCACCGCCTATATGGAGGGCGTTGCCACTCTGGACATGCGCCTGAGGAGCGATGCCTCAGGCACGGGCCGCCCAGAACAAGTAGTGCGTGCCTTGGGACTGGACAGCCCATTGGACATTCATCGTACTCGTCTTATTCTGGGAACAACCTGAGCCGCATGCAGACGGAGGGCTTCCTGCTATCGATCCGCCAATTAAACTGAAAGCGCAATTTGCCCCGATTGGAAATAGCCGAGAGCATATTGATCTTCACCTTCTTGGATTCTACCCTTACCTCTGATGTTTTCCCGATAGTGACATAATGAATGCCGCCATACTAGCGGCTGGCATCATAAGCGCGATACTTGTCTTTGATAAACGCCAGGAAACTTACTATTAGAGCCCGCTTAGCCATCTGAGGCTGCCTTAAGGAATTAGCAATCGTAACAAATAACATGATGGCCATGTGGCAAGTCGGGCGAAAACCAAGTTAATCCCCATTGCTGCATATGTCATATCATTTGTACGCTATCTAAGCGCTCCTTGCCTGCCGCCCTGCTATAATAGCTTCGTGGCAAAATCCATTTCTGAGATCGTAGGTGCGTTCTTATGTCATCATGGCCTGGTAAAGGCACGGTTAGTGGTGGCGGTTTCTGGCGGACCTGATTCGGTCTGTCTGTTATGCGTTTTAGCTGGCCTTAGGGATGAACTCTCGCTCGAACTACGGGTGGCGCATCTAGATCATGGGTTACGAAAAGACTCCGCTACAGATGCGATCTATGTAGCGCAACTGGCAGGAAAGCTGGGATTGGTGGCAACGATAGAGAGGGCCGATGTCCAGGGCTACCGTCGAGAAAAGGGCTTGGGGTTAGAAGAGGCTGCCCGCGAGGTACGCTACCGCTTTTTTGCTAAGCTGGCGGATGAGTTAGATACGCCTTATATCGTCACAGGGCATACCATGAGCGATCGGGTGGAGACGATATTGCTTCACCTGATCCGCGGAACGGGCCTCAATGGACTTATTGGCCTAAAACCATTGACACCCTGGACACTGGAGGGGCATAAGCTCACTATAGTGCGCCCGTTGTTGGAAGCTAGGCACTCCGAGACGGAGGATTACTGCCGCAATGCAGGCTTTAGTCCCCGGCAAGATGCCACCAACCTTTCGCTGGAGCCGCTCCGCAACCGCCTAAGGCTGGAGCTGATACCTCGCCTAAGAGAATATAACCCTGGCATTGAGGAAGCTCTCCTCCGCTTAGCTGTAACCACCGAAATGGATCTAGAGTACCTGGAGACCGAGATGGCCAAAGTGTGGGATGGGGTTGTTAGCAAGGTAGAGGGAGCTGTCGTTTTGGGCAAGGCGGCGCTGCTTGGGCTGTCGGCGGCTTTGCAAAGGCATCTGCTGCGGGGTGCACTGCGGTCGTTGCTGGGTGACCTCAAGGATATTGAGATGCGGCATATAGAGTATATTATGTCAAGTTTCAATTTGGCCGCTGGATGCCACATTGATCTGCCGCATGGGGTCGTCTTTGCCGTGGATTACCACTGCTACTGGCTGGGGCGTGCGAAAGATTTGCCCTCTCCGTATCCTGTTTTATCCGGCGAGAATCCCTTGGAGATTCCTGGCATCACCAACCTTGTGGGCTGGAGAGTGGAAGCAAGGTATGTTAGGGAGCATGTGATGCAGATGGAAAGCGGACTTGTGGCCTATTTTGACCTTGAAACTTTAGGGCAGGGGCTTACCGTACGTGCCTGGCGGCATGGAGATCGTTTTAGGCCGCTGGGGATGGCTCAGGAAAAGAAACTAGGCCGGTTCATGATTGATGAAAAAATCCCGCAAAAATGGCGTGCTCACATTCCGCTGGTGGTCACACCGCACCAGATCGCGTGGCTTGTTGGCTATCGCATTGATGATCGGGTGAAGGTGGCAACCCAAACCGAGCGCGTTTTGAGGCTGGAATTCAAGAGGCGTTGACCTTGACCCAGCCGCCCTGACAGCCAGGTTGTGGACAGCCGGCCTTACCTGTGCCTTGACAAATGGGGCAAGCCTCGTTGCGACGCATAGAGGCTAGATTGCGGCCTAACCCCTTGCATGAGGGGCAAGTGGCTTTGCCCGTACCTTGGCAACGAGAGCATTTGCCCCAGCGACCGGTTCCGCCAGGAAGAGACTGCTTCTCACGTTTGGCTTGGACGTATTCTTCCTCGATGTCTTTCCAGCCCTTTTCCTCTATTGGCATACCTTTTAAGGCTCCTTTCATCATTATGTAAAATACATTGGACAGATTGTCCAGGGCTATATGAGGCGTCTTAGGCGTGGATTTGGGGTGATGCCCGGCAGGCGCCCCCGCTTGGCTATGGCCTGCCCGTCCAGGGCACGGATGTCGGCGGTGAAATCAATGGGCGGAGCCCCCGAGATAAAGCTCCCCACTCCAAAACCGTCCACTGGCAACTTCTCTGCTACGAACTGTCGGATACGCTCGGCTGTGAAACCGCCGCTCACAAAGATGCCGACATGCTTGAATCCCGCCAGGTCCAGGCGGCACCTTACCTCGCGCACCAGCTCTGGCGTGACACCGCCCCGTTCACGCGGCGTGTCCAGCCTTACCATGGCCAGACGCTCCCCCAGGGCATGTGCTACTCTGAGTGCTTCTTCAGCCTCGTCTCGGAAGGTGTCCACCAGGGATACGCGTGTCACTTCGGGCGGGGTATGCTTGTCAAAGGCCTCGGTCGCTCGCACGGTGTCGCCCATGGTCAGCACTAAAGCGTGGGGCATGGTGCCGGAGGGGGCTAACCCAGCGAGTTCTGCTCCTTTAACTGTGGAGCAGCCTCGGCAGCCGCCAACCACGGCGGCGTAGTCCATCACCGCTGCAACCAAAGGGTGGATGTGCCGTGCACCGAAGCTTACAACGGGGATGTCGTTGGCCGCCTCCGCACACTCGCGGGCGGCAGTGGCCCAGCCGCTCTGGTGGGCAAGCAGGCCGCAGAGGGCAGTCTCGTAAAGACCGTAGCTCCGGTAGGGGGCGATTATGCGTAGCACAACCTCTTTTCTTTCCATGAGCTCGCCCTCAGTGAGAGCCCAGACCTCGGCGCAACCATTGGACAACACCTTAGACAAAAGGACCTTGGCTTCTTCTATGCCGCAGAAGATGCCAGCGCGAGCTGGGAAGAACTCCATAGTAGCCGTGGGATTGAGGCCCTCGCGCTCCAGGACGTGGAGGGTGCGCTGAAAATAGATATCTGCAGTGCGCCCGGAGATGATATCCTCGGATGGTTCGAAATGTGCCATGGCTACTCCTTTTACGTGAGCTTAGCTCCCAGCACTTTCTCCATGTGCCGGAGTGCCCAACGATGGGCCTCCTCATCAAAAGAGGCGACACAATTTATTGGCACCTCAACCTGGTAATCTCGGTTGCGTGCGTCGGCTACGGTGTGCAGCACACAGATGTCGGTGCACACCCCACAGATGATTAGCTTCTCCGGGCATACCTTTTTTAAAGAAGCTTCAAGGGCGGTCTCAAAAAAGCCGGAGTAGCGCTGTTTGGTGATGATAGCATCTGCAGCGAAACGGGCAAGCTCCGGGACGATCTCAGTTTCGGCGGTGCCCGCAACGCAGTGTGGCGGAAAGATTTTGAACTCCAGGTCTTCAGGGGCATGATTGTCGGCGATAAAGAAGACGGCAGCGCCCCTCTCGGTCTCATGGGCGAGCAGTGCCAGGATATTTGGGATGATGGCACGTGCGGCAGGCCCGGAATATAGAGGGTAGCTTTCCTCTAGAAAGCCCCTCAACATGTCGATGACGATGACGGCATTTGACATAAACACACCTACAGTAAGAAGTTGAACGATTTGGTCATTCAGTATACATCAGTCGCAGTTCCCATTTCAGTTTTGCGGAACGTGGTCTCCTTGTTTCCTTTAAAGTCTCTCATCTGCGCCGCTAATACGAATGGGTCGCTGGTGACGGCGGTCGAGGCAAAAAGTTCCAGGGCACCTATATCACAGGAGCGCTTGTCTGGGTTGCCGCGGTCTACCAACCAAGCGATGACCGGGAANTCCTGCCAGCTCTCGCGTGTGANGCTGAGGGGCGGGGTGGCCACGGCCAGGTTGAAGGACGCCACATTCAGCCTGTCACGGTAGAAAGACAGTGCCCGGTAGACCGCTTTCTTGAAAGGTGTGTCTATAGCTTTCGCCAGTATCACGATTCCGTTATGCTTGATGGGGGTGAGGTAGGCGAGCATCCGGGTGCCTCCATGATTCTCGGTCAGCCCCAGTGCCTGATGTACTAGACAGAGGTCTTCAAAATAGTTACGCTGATGGCGGCGCCGGTAGGCCAAGGCGCATTTCCTCAAGTGTTCAATGCGGGCGAAGTGCTGCCTGCGGGTGAGCATCATCTGAGCATGGCCGTGGGTGAGCGAGGCAGCGGAGCGCCAGAGACAGTTCCAGGAAAAGAAGAAGTATTTGCTGGCTGGGCTCTCGCGGTGAGCGGAGCCTGCCCAGTCCCAAGCTACGTCCAGGTAATCGCTGACCTCAGCCTCGCCGAAGCGTAGGGGGTGGTGTTCCTTGAAAATGATGACACCGTGCCACCCGTCGCACTTGGCCACATTGCTGGCCGTAAGGCAATATTTGCCCTGGATGCGTCCAAAAATATCCTCCGGGGTGTTTATCCTAGGGCGGTCGAAATTGTCCGCACATTTGTCTAGGCTGTCAAGGGAGGAACTGCCTGCTTCTTGGGCATCGTGCGGGCGTTTGAGACGCAGGGGGTTAAAGATGGTTTCCTCCCCCGTGACCCTGTTCGTCAGACGGGCTACCCTTTGCGAAGTTACCGCCTCCAACGAGCCGAATTGACTCGCGGTCCAGGCCTCCATGCTTTCTGGTACGATCATGCGGCTTGTATAGACGGCGGGGGTGTAAAGACGCCTGAAAAGCTGCCTGTCTGCGGTGGGCAGCGCGTTGATAGCCTCGTCTATAGTTATGATATTCATCTGATTAAAATGCTCCTCCCCCTTGGAGAGGGGGAGGAGGACTAAATTATATCATGGGCTGGTCCGCTAAGCCATTTTGGTTTTGATAAAAACCCTTTCGACTAGGCAGTGCCTAATGCAGGAAATGCCTTATGCCGGTGAGCACCATGGCGATATTGTTTTTGTCGGCGGCTTTAACGGATTCCTCGTCCCGGATGCTCCCGCCCGGCTGGATGATAGCGGTTACCCCCGCGGCGGCTGCCTGCTCTACGCTGTCGGGGAAGGGGAACATGGCATCGGAGGCCAGTACACTGCCCTGAGCGCGCGGACCAGCCTTTTCTTTGGACAAGGCAACGCTCACCACTCGGTTTGGCTGTCCGGCCCCCATGCCAAGCAGTGTCTTATCTTTCACCATGACAATGGCATTGGACTTGATATGTTTGACCACTCGCCAGGCAAACTTTAGGTCCTCCATCTCCTCGGAGGTTGGGGTGCGCTGTGTGACGGCCCTCAAGGCCAAGCTGTCTTCATCTAAGGCATCGCCTTCCTGCACGAGCAAACCGCCAGGCACGCGGCGGTAGTCGGTGTATTCTCGGGGCAGGATGGTGCCGTCCGCAGGGTTTTCCGCCAACAAGATGCGGAGGTTCTTTTTTTCCTTGAGTTTGTCCAGGGCGTCCGCATCGTAGCCCGGGGCGACCACGATTTCGTAGAAAGTCGGGGCCATCTCCTCAGCCATTTTAAGGGTAATGGGGCGGTTGCAGGCCACGATGCCGCCAAAAGCCGAAACCGGGTCTCCGCTGAAAGCGCGTCGATAGGCCTCATCCAGGTCGGGGTGGCTCGCCAGGCCGCAGGGGTTGGTGTGCTTTACGATGACAACGGTGGGCTCTGGGAAGTCGCTAGCTGTAGCCCAGGCAGCAGAGGCATCCAAAATATTATTGAAAGACAGCTCCTTGCCCCAAAGCTGCTTGGCCCAAGTGATGCCTTGGTTCTGGGGAACAATGCTTTGCTCGGCGTAGAAAGCTGCCTTTTGGTGTGGGTTTTCACCGTAGCGCAGGTCGTAGCGTTTTGTGAAGGCGAAAGTTATCTCCTCCGGGAAGCCCTCTGCGCCTTGACGGAGGTACTGGGAGATGGCTGTGTCGTAGGCAGCTACATGCTGGAAAGCCTTCTGAGCGAGACTTTGTCTTTCCACGAGTTCCAGTGTTCCTGCAGCGAGCTTGCTGAGGACCATTTCATAGTCGGCTGGATCCACCACCACTAACACGGAGGGGAAATTCTTGGCTGCCGCTCGGATCATGGTCGGACCCCCAATGTCGATATTCTCCAGGGCTGTGGGCAGATCTACGCCAGCCCTGGACACGGTCTGGACAAATGGGTAGAGATTGACCACCACCATGTCAATGGGAGTGATCCCGTTCTTCTCAAGCTCTGCCATGTGCGATGGCAAATCGCGCCGTGCCAGGAGGCCGCCGTGCACTGTGGGATGCAGAGTTTTGACGCGCCCATCCAGTATTTCGGGAAAACCAGTGAGGTCCGAGATACTACGGACGGGGAGACCGATCTCGGCCAGGGCTTTTTTGGTGCCGCCGGTGGAGAAAATCTCCCAGCCCAGTTCAATAAGACCGCGGACGAAATCGGTCACCCCGTGCTTGTTGGAGACGCTGATAATAGCGCGCATATAGACCTCCTCAACAGATTTAAATAATCGCCGATATTAAGTAGGCATAATTGATGACTATTGGCAGACAGCCCGCCTAGTCAAACACAACCCGATCGCTACCTTGCAACCTGACGATTTCGCCGATAATCATTGCCTCTGGAAGTCGCTCTTTGAGCCGGTATGCATCATCGGGTGCGGCAATCAGCGCTATACCTATGCCCATATTGAAGACGCGGTACATCTCGTCCCGCGCAATACCCCCTCGGGACTCAATGAGTCGGAAAAGGGGAGGAATTTCCCAGGCTTTGGCATCGAAGCGTGCCGCTGTGTTCTCCGGCAGTACGCGGGGCACATTGCCCGGGAAGCCGCCACCGGTGATGTGGGCCATCCCTTTGACAAGAGTCAAGAGGGACTTGAGCTCTTTTAGATAGGAGCGGTGGGGTATGAGGAGTGCTTCTCCTAGCGTCATTCCTAGCTCGGGGTGATATTTACCCAAGTCTTCAATGCCCTCACCCAACACACGTCGCACCAACGAATAACCATTGGTATGCAGTCCGCTTGACGGCAGACCCAGAATGATATCGCCCGGAGTAATGGTCTGGCCGTTGATGATCTCTGATTTTTCCACTGCCCCGATGATGCAGCCGACGAGGTCGAAATCAGAGCCAGCGTAAAGCCCGGGCATCTCGGCTGTCTCGCCTCCGATCAAAGTGCAACTAACGTCTTGACAGGCACTGGACAAGCCTTTGACAATTTCCCGGACTGCCTCAGGTTTTAGATGGCCCATGGCGATATAATCCAAGAAAAACAGAGGAGTCGCCCCGCACGTAAGAATGTCATTGACAGAGTGATTGACAATGTCTATCCCTACGGTGTCAAGTCTGTCTAAGGTAACCGCAAGTTTGAGCTTGGTGCCCACACCGTCCATACTGGAAACCAACACTGGCTGTGTAAAACCCTTTAGCTCGAACATGCCGCCAAAGAGCCCCGGTCCGGCCAACACTTCGGGACGGAGGGTGACACGCGCCAAGCGGGCAATATCTTTCTTGAGCGTGTCGGCAGCGCCGATATCAACACCGGCTTGGGTGTAATGATTGCTGATCATAACCTCTCGGATGAAAGACTACTTGCACTTGCCGACGGCAGTAAGCGGAGCTACGGCGAGCCACAAGGTGATATTGATGAGCATGGCATTGACGTAGCTGATGGTGGGGATGCCAAGATCTGGAGCGAACACGCCCCACAAAAGCATCAGGAACCAGGTGCTAAGAAAGAAACCAGGTATGGCGGCCAGAATGCGGAAGTATCCCACTGTGTGCCTCCTGACAGAATGTAGTGCTTTTCATGATAGCACTGCCGGGGAGAAGGTTTCAATGGCAACTTGATTTGGGCAAACAGAAGCGTTCAAGTGGGTAGCGGAAGAATTTGCCTGGCGACAATGCCTAACCGGCCAGATTATCGGCGGTGGAGGAAGATGGCTCCTCCGTATACTCCATGGAAAACTTTCCCATCTCAAGTTGCACTGGTAGCGGGTAATGGCCGGTGAAACAGGCAAGGCAGAACTGGTCTTTGGGTAGCCCGATGGCCTTAATGAGCCCTTCCAGAGAGAGATAGCCCAGCGAATCGGCTCCAATGGTCTCCCTTATTTCGGGGAGGGTCTTTTGGGCGGCGATGAGTTCACGCCGAGTGGCCATATCTACGCCCATGAAACAGGGATGGCAGATGGGCGGGGCACAGATGCGCATATGCACCTCTTTGGCACCGGCGCCGCGTAGTAGCTTGATGACCTGGGGAGTAGTTGTGCCGCGCACGATGCTGTCGTCTACCAAGACGACGCGCTTGCCTTCCAGCAGTGGCCTCATGGGGTTGAATTTAAGCTTCACTCCCAGATCGCGCAGGCGCTGTTCTGGTTCAATGAAAGTGCGCCCCATGTAGCGGTTTTTGATCAATCCCATTCCCAAAGGGATGCCGGAGGCGTGAGAGTAACCTACGGCAGCGGGAGTTGCCGAGTCGGGCACACCCACCACGAGGTCAGCAACGACGGGATGCTCCTCCGCTAACCTGGCGCCCATGGCCTCGCGGGCATCATAGATCAGGCGGTTGCTTATGATGCTATCCGGGCGGGCAAAATAGATATACTCGAAGATACAAAGGGCGTGTTTGTCAGAAGGTTCAGGGTACTCGCAGAGTCCGTTTTTATCGATACGAATGATCTCGCCGGGTGCGACTTCACGCAGGAAAGAAGCACCAATGTTATCCAGAGCGCAGGTTTCTGAAGCCAACACCCAGCCATGACCGTTCAGATTGCCGACACAGAATGGGCGCATGCCCAATGAGTCGCGAACACCCCAAAGTGCTTCCTTGGTTAGTAGCACCAGGGAATAAGCTCCTTGCAGGCGCCGCATGGCATACCTTATCTTGGCGGTAAATTCTTTCTCGGTAGAGGAGAGGATGAGGTTGGCGATGATCTCGGAGTCAGAAGTGGTGTTGAAAGAATAACCTTTCTCCTGAAGTTCTTTATGGAGGGCGGTGGAATTGGTGATGTTGCCATTGTAGGCGATGGCTAAAGCGTCCTCGCCGCTACCAATCATCAGGGGCTGGACGTTGCAAATCTGTGATGCTCCAGTGGTGGAATAGCGGTTGTGACCGATAGCGATGAAACCGGAAAGCTTGGCTAAGTCGTCTTCGGTGAAGACTTGTGAGACCAGCCCCATTTTGGCAAAGACCTGGAGCTTTTGCCCGTCAGATGTGGCAATGCCTGCGCTCTCTTGGCCGCGATGCTGCAGGGCAAAGAGAGCGAAATAGGTGAGACGAGCGATGTCTTCTCCGGGGGCAAAGATGCCGAAGATGCCGCATGACTCGCGCACTTCATCCCCTGATTGTATAATCGAATTCACCTCGTCCATTATAACCGGCGCGGTTAAAATTGGTCAAAGATGGTTTTTCACTAAGCTGGGCAGTGTCTGCAAAGGCTTAAGCCCCAAGTGTCTCCCGGGGGTATCAGGGGGTGCCTATATCGCGATACCGCAAGCTCCGGATAGTTGGTGCCGTGACTTGGCCAGAGTGGACACTACCTCATCGTAACTGTTGACGCGCCAGGCTTCACGGTATGACCCCAAATGGGGTATCTCCCATGAGAGCGCATGATTGCGGGTGAATCTTCCGTTATTAGGTATGGCGGATAATCGCGTGGGTAAAACAAAGACCCCGGTTAGAAGAGCTTTGTTGATTCAGCCCTCAACGATGATTTCAACGAGAGGGCAAGCCTGGTTCTTGTTTGCCCGATTAGCAACATCGATCATGCTTTCCCGCTTCATGTTTCATTGGGGGAGCAGATCAGAACAACTTATTTTGTGTTTTGTGAACAGCTGAAAGCGTTAGATTACGAAAGCAGAAATGCTCGGTTCGTGGAGCAGGCTTCGGCTGAAACAGTGCAGGAAATGCTTTATATTCTGCGTCTATGCTTTTAAGATCGTGGGGCATATAGAAGCCCGATAGTTCTGATAAATCCCTTATGGCAACGCAAGGTTCGAATCAGGCTGATGTGATCTAAACGCTGATGCCTATGGCTTCCAGTACACTGCGCAGACCAAGAAAGCCAGCATAGGCAAGTGCGGTACACTTGACGACTTTCCCGGCTAGGCAAATAACAAAATAGCGCTTGGCTCCGAAACGGGAGATGCCGGCGGTGAGCGACACGGGATAGAAAAATGGGTTGACGAGGGCGGAGACTCCGAACAGCACCCAGCCTCCTCGTCTTTGCATCATCCCCATGAGCCATCGGTAAAGGCGCTCTATGCGGCCGGGGTTGACGCTGGCCTCTCGGCGTTTCAAGGCTGCTGTTCCGTAGTATCCTGTGGCGTAAGTACTCAGACTGCCCATTGCCTCGCCCAAGCCGCAAACCAACCCGACCAAAGCCGGACCTAGGGCTTCTGGGCCGAGCCAAGGAGTGACCAGTCCGCCCAGGGCGAAATATACGGCTACGGCCGGTACGAACAAAGGGATGGTTGCTCCGCTCAGGATACTAAACACGAAACCGCCCGCGAGGCCATAGCCGGCAACCTGCGCTGGATTGTGCCAGTTCCGAGCGATCATAATGCCCAGCCCTGCCAATAGCACAAGGGTGAGAATGCCGACGGCATACTCCCAGCGACGGGGCAATTTACGGCTGGTTTCCAAAGATTGTGTCATTTGGATCAAAGTCCCTCCCGAGCTTGGCCTCGAGAGGGACTGATTAAAACTAGGCCCGTGTCTCCGCGGCGGCGCTTTTAAAGATTAGCCCGTCTGGACCGTGGTCCACCACGATCGTATCGCCCTCTTGCACCTCGCCGGAGAGTAGCCGCGCCGCAAGAGGGTTCTCAACGTGTTGCTCAATCGCCCGACGCAGAGGGCGGGCACCATAAGCCGGGTCGTAGCCCACCTGCACCAGGTAGGCCTGGGCCGCTGCGGTGATCTCAACGGCGACCCGGCGGTCCTCAAGCCGCTTTTGCAGATCTTTTACCATAAAGGCGACAATGGCCTCAAGCTGCGGCTCGC
>WRNP01000004.1 GCA_009776515.1 Dehalococcoidia bacterium
TTGTAAGAGTGGCACGGCTGCTGAATGATCGTCCGAGAAAGAAACTCGGCTGGCATACACCGGCTGAGGCCATGAATTACGTTATGGCACATGGTACAATGGGGGGACTGATAGTGGGATAGGTGTTGCAACCGCCGCTAGAATCCACCATGAGCCGAGAGACGGGAGTGGTTATCCGTTCTGCGGTTAGCTTTGTTTGTACCTGTTCCTTTTTGTAAGTTATCCGATGATTAACCAATATATTTTCGGCCGGACAGCCGTTTTTAGCTTCAAAGTGAGCCGCTGAGGAATCGAACCTCAAACCGGCTGATTAAGAGTCAGCTGCTCTGCCAATTGAGCTAGCGGCCCACGCCAGCAATGCTTTATTCTATCAGGGCATGCCTGTTTTAGCAAATAAACTGCTATCAATTAACTGCCCGCGCCAAGTCATTCCGACTGGTAAAGGACGATGCCATCTGTACGAAGTCAGCTAGGGAGTTGCTCTTTTCTCGCAAGGCTTGCATATCTGCGCCGATGGGATTTTCGAAGCCCGGTTGATTGGCATAGCTTCCATAGAAAGCAAAATAAGCCTGGTTCAGCTTGCGAATGTAATAGCCATGCTCTGCAAATTCCTGCCGCCGGGACTCCATATAAGCCTCGGCTTTTTCCACATACCCTTGCTCCAAAAGCGCGTCTACTGCACTCCGGGTGTTGCCCATCTCTCCGTAAAAGTCAAAGGCAGGCTGAGCAAGCTGGACAATAGGTTGATTCAAAAACTGGGCGTAGAAGCATGCGTAGACCTCAGCCGCGAGCTCGGCGGCCACCATGCCTGCCAATGTCTCATTCATGACAACAATGTCCGTAGGTTGGGAGATGCCGAGTTCATTTAAGGCATAGCGGAAGCCTAGCGGACGGAAGAAGAGGTACTGATGCATCCACTCTTCAGCAACAATATCAATGGCCGTGCGCAAGCCATAGTTATTGTTGACGAAAGATGGATAGGTGGCAATACCACCAAGCCCCACCACGATAGCTGAGACACCTAGGCCCTCAATGGCATCTTCCAGCGCAACAGCATCCGCCTGGCTGGTATCGGGATTAAGGGTGATACTCTCAAGGCGATCAATATACTCACGTGGCGAAACCACCAATAGCTGAGGTGGTACTTGGAGCTTTATCTGTACCGGAGGAAATGTCAAGTGCACACTCCAGTAAGGATCAAGCGGGTTATATATACCTAGATCAGCCGCGGCCAAGCCTAACTGCCTAGCCATGATCCCCTCGGCCTCTCTTTCTATAGTCATCCGCTCGGCAGAAATGGCTTCCAGCTCTGCCTGGAGGGCATACACGTCACCTTGGACAAAACCTCCATGGACAGCATCTATCTGTCCCCGTAAATCATTCTCGCGCGCTACGAGATCAAAGTAGCCAATCACCACCGCACTGTCAGTGGAATATTGGGCCAGTGGTTGACGCACGTGCGCCTCAATCTCCCGCGAGAGACTGTCCAATTCCCAACGAGAAAGCGAGAAAATGTGGGGACGGGCAAGCTCATTAATCCTTTCCTTCAGACCAGGTTCCACTTTGCAACCGGAAAGAATGATGAGCAGGCCAAGAGTTGTCAAACAAAGGCGTTTCACGTCGCTAGTCCAGCCTAGCCGCAGTGCGCGCTAGCTCCCATGAGTAGCCGTAGAGATGCATTCCCTTGCTAACAACAATGATTTCGCCATCATCGACACCAATCTCCTGCCCCATATATTCTTTGAGAAGCTGCATAGCCGCAAGGTTTGAGGGAAAGCCTGCCCAAAGGTCCCAGCTCCTGAAATAGGCGACAAAGTGCAACTTGCCATAGCGGACACGGGTATCAATGCCGCGCAGGCAGGGCGGGTCGGCTAGAAAAACGGAGCGCGCATCACCCACCGCCATGTAGGCCTGATTGGTGTTAAAACCCTCTTCTTTATACATACGGATGACTTCAGAAATCTGCGGCTCAAGATACTGGCCATAAGTGTATTGCTCGCCCTCAGCCCGTTGCGAGGTCATGAGATACGGCAGGTAGCTTTCGACATACTCCATGGTGGAGGGCGCGGGTACACCAGGCGGCACATCAGGGGTGAGAGGGCGTGTGGCGGGGTTTTTAATCTGCACCATGATCATGTCCAATTCTTTACGCTGTTGTCCGGCATAGCTCCCGCGCTCAATGATATACTCGTAGCCCTCGGCCAATACTTTCCGAAGGCAAAGGAACCAAGCCTCTGAGAGGTCGCGGGCTTCGATCAGGGATACATCCATCATCTTACCTTCTAAACATCGCCAGAAATCGATCCTGATACGCCTCAAAGAGACCCCAGCGCTCCAACTCGTCTTTAAGTTCGCCTGGCTTAACAGCCCCACGATGGAGTTGGCTAAACATCTCCTCAATGCGCAGTCTGGCTCCCTGAGGTACACCCTCATCATCTACGCGCAACAGACCACGCGAGCTAAGCTCGCGCACATTCTCCCCAAACGAATTCTCGGTCATCTCAAAGATGAACTTCATAAGTGAGACATCCCACATCTCATCCAGGCCTTGGATAATGACCGCCAGAGGGTTATCCTTTTCATCGATTTCCTTGTTAATCCTCTCAAGCACCGTCGGAAGGTCATCGCTTGCAATATCTAGTCCACCCGGCTCATTCCGATAAGTATAATAGATACCCGGCGCATGCGGCCCATGCGCCGCCATGAGCTTTCCCAAATAGCGCCTGGCATCAGCACTGAAACCCTCCACCTGTGAGAGATAATACGGGGTGACGATGCGAGGACGATTCGCGACTACCCGTCCGCGGCGCACCACCGTCTCCTCGGATGCCCCATCGGCATAGATCGGTTGCGTTACCAGATAGTATTCAATATTAGTCGCGCCAAAGGTCGCAAGCGCCTGCCTGGGCGGCCGCAACACCTGGGTCAGGCTGATTGCCCGACTAAGTCTTTCTTCATCATTCATGGCCTAGCCAACCTTGGCGAGCTCCTGTTTGAACTCCTCCAGTAGACCAAGATACTGCTGATCAAGCTGCGCCGAAACACGCCGCCATTCTTCTTGAAATTGCGGCAGGCTCTCCACACTGATCTTCAGGTCCTCAAGCCCACCCACCCCACCAAGCTGTTTGTCCATAGCCTGGCGTAATTTGCCTTCATACTGTACCTTAAGTGTCTCGCGAGTCGCTTTGCGTTGTTTCTCGCCTTGGTCGGTATAGTGGCCCAGTACCTGGCGTATTTGACCCACCAAGCGCTGTGCGGCATCCAAATCATGCTTAATCACAATGATTCCATCCAGAGCCCGCTGATTGCGAGATTGGGCAGTATCATTCTGAGGCAAGGCCACCGCAGCCATGAGCACCGCTTCCAAGCCCTTCTTGATGTAAGGCAAGGCGCCAACAGGCTGTGCCGCAAGCTCGGTAGCCAAATCATGTCCCTCTTTGAGATATTTTGCAGCCAACTGTTCGCCCACTGGCAGATATTTCCAGCGTAGTCTGTCGGCTTCAGTAATGTCGCCCACGCGCTCTATCTTCGCCTGAGCGATATCTCTGGCACTTTTTATTTCATCCATCACATACCTCTAACTGTGTATCTCACTAAATTATACTAAAATAAGCCCAGGGCTAAAACATGCCTGCCGCCAGTTCGGCTAAAACAAGGCAATCTTATTTATCCAGAAACCCTTGGCGGTAAGCCCCCTCTGTATGACTGCGCAAATTATACAGGAATATCTGGATATCCTCTGCAGAACGATATTTCCCTTGGTCATACCAGTCATAATGCGCAATATCCTTGAACGAACAGCGGTATACCAAGAAAAGATGGCATCAAACTCCCCGCGCAGAGGAGTGAGTCTGAGTTCGAGAATGCGTGTTTGTTCAATGGTGTAGGTCTCGCGGTGGTCTCAAACCAAGATCCAGCAACCTTGCGTAGCATCTCTTTATCCCGCACCGCCACAAATTCCCACGGCTGAGCATTAGCTCCGGACATGGCCCAGCGGGCAACCTCCAACGTCTTCTCGGTGCTTTCGGGGAATACGTCGCTACTCTGAAAACGGCAGATACTCCTTCGCTTATTTAGCCAGTTCTAGAAACGAGTCGATATCCGTGTCTTGGCTCTTTTGGGATTAGCAATTGATATGCGCCCGCGACAAGCCCTATGCCTTGTCACAAGCAGAGTGGTTAGGGCGCTGTCTGGCCTCCATAGCACTTCAACAGCCAGTATTCCAAGCTGTCGGCCAAAGCAAGCCAGCTTGCCTCAATGATATTGGTCGAACTTCCTACCGTCCGCCACTGCTCCATGCCATCAGAGGACTCAATGAGCACCCTCACCTGAGACTCAGTGCCAGTGCTTTCTTCTAGAATCCTCACTTTGTAGTCAACCAGCTTGACCGCCGATAGCCTCGGGTATGACTGGCAGAGTGCCTTGCGCAAGGCATTATCCAAGGCATTAACCGGACCGTCGCCCTCAGCAGCGGTGTGCATTACGTCCTGTCCGACCCGCACCTTGACCATGGCTTCAGAGAGTATCTCCTCACCGTGCTGTACGCTGCCAAGGCGGCGCGACTTTTCCACGATGACCATAAAATCAATAAGCTCAAAGAGGGCTCGGTAGTCCGGCTGGGCGCGCCATACCAAGAGGTCGAAGGAGGCCTGGGCATTCTCATACTGGAAGCCACGACTTTCCAAGAGCTTGACCTTGCCTAAAAGCTCTTGCGCCTCCTTGCCCTGGGATGCCAAGTCAACGCCGATTTCCTTGGCACGCTCAATGATATTGGCACGTCCGGCAAGCTCTGAGACCAAAGTGCGCGGCTGATTGCCCACCCGGGATGGATCAATGTGCTGGTAGCTTCCCGACCACTTGCGCATACCAGAAACGTGCAACCCGCCCTTGTGGCTGAAAGCAGAAGCCCCCACATACGGCAAAAAGGCATCCGGGGTGAGATTGGCAACCTCACTCACCATGCGCGAGACATCGGTGAGACATGCCAACTCAGCATCACTTATGCAATCAAGGCCCATTTTGAGTTTGAGCGCGGGGATAATGGAACACAAATTAGCGTTTCCGGCGCGCTCACCATAGCCGTTGATGGTACCTTGAACCTGAGCGGCGCCCCCTTTTACCGCAGCAAGGGTAACAGCTACCGCAAGCTCGGCATCGTTATGGGCGTGGATGCCAAGTGGCGCGGTGGTTGCTCTCCCGACCTCGGCCACAGTGACCTCAACTTCCTCTGGCAGACTGCCGCCGTTGGTATCGCACAGCACCAAACAGTCCGCCCCAGCCCGAACAGCTTCGCAGAGTACAGAGCACGCATAGTCCCTGTCCGCCTTATAGCCATCAAAGAAATGCTCAGCATCAAAGAAAACGGTCATGCCTTGGGATTTGAGGTAAGCCACAGACTCAGCAACCATGGCCAAGTTCTCCGCAAGAGACACCTCTAACACTTGCGTCACCTGAGGTGCAGAGGCCTTACCCACGATGGTGGCTACTTTTACCCCAGAGCTGATCAGCGCGGCAAGACCCGGGTCTTCCTCGGCGCGGAGACCGCGGCGACGCGTGCTGCCGAACGCTACCAGTTGGGCTCTTACCAAGTTAAGCTCGCTTGCCCGAGCGAAGAACTCACTGTCCTTGGGGTTGGCCCCAGGCCAGCCGCCCTCAATGTAGTCCAGGCCCAACTCATCCAATTTACGGGCGATACCAAGCTTATCCGCCACCGAGAAAGATATCCCCTCACGCTGCGCTCCGTCGCGTAGCGTCGTATCATAAAGACGCACCGTGCCAGACATCATGCCGCAATCTCCCGTACGATGATATCACCCATCTCTTTCGTCCCTACCTGTTTTTTCCCTTCGCTCATTATATCACCCGTGCGATAGCCCATTTTCAGTACTCGAGCCACCGCTCGCTCAACAAGTCCTGCCTCCTCCGGCAGTGCACAGGAGTAGCGCAACATCATGGCCAAGGTGAGAATGGTAGCAATTGGATTGGCGATGTCCTTCCCCGCAATGGCAGGAGCTGAGCCGTGGATAGGCTCGTAGAGACCAAAGGCGCGCTCTACCTCGCGAGGCACCCCTGCCAGGCTCGCCGATGGTAGCATGCCCATGCTCCCCGCAAGTAAGGAAGCCTCGTCGGTCAAGATGTCGCCGAAGGTGTTCTCCGTAACCAGCACATCGAAGTCGCGCGGGGTGAGCAAAATACGCATGGCGCAGGTGTCCACCAACATATGCTCCAGAGCTACCTCGGGATAGTCCCGGGCCACATCATTAGTTACCTCGCGCCACAGGCGCGAGGACTCCAGCACATTAGCCTTATCCACCGAGGTGAGTTTCCTCCGGCGAGCGCGCGCAAGCTCAAAGCCAAGTCGCACCAAGCGCTCTATCTCCTGCTCGGAGTAGGCCATAGAGTCTACCGCCCGCCGTCCTTCGGGCACCGTCCACCGCTTTTTTGGTTGGCCGAAATAGAGCCCGCCTGTAAGCTCGCGCACAAAGATAAAATCTGCCCCGCGGATAATATCCGGCTTGAAAATCGCCCCGTCCACAAGTTCGTCATAGACCATCACCGGACGGAGATTAGCAAACAACCCCAGCTCCTTGCGAAGAGCCAGCAGTCCATCTTCTGGACGCATCTTAAGCCCAGGGTCATCAAACTTGGGGTCGCCCACCGCGCCAAAAAGCACAGCGTCTGAGGCTCGGGCTAACGCAAGCGTCTCATCAGGCAGAGCAGAACCGGTGCGCTCAATGGCCTCCCCACCCACCAAGCCATGTGTTAAGCTAAACTCATGGCAGGTGTACTGCCCAACCATTTCCAAGACCTTGAGGGCCTCAGCTATGACTTCCGGCCCAATGCCATCCCCAGACAAGACTGCAATCTTAATATTCATCGGCATGACCCTCTTTACGTTTCTGACAGAACGGCGGAATATTTAGTGGTATTGCGTGCTATCGTATTTGCATGCGCGCCTTACTACCGTAGGTTGGGCATAAAGCCCTTTTACTTTTTTTCACATCACCGCCACATATTAACCAAAGATATAATCATCTTCCTCCTGTTTTTCCGCTTTCCAAATCAAAGTCTGTCAATAAATCAAGCATCGCTCTTTACACATTTCGCATTTCATATCATCTCTGTTGACTCATGTTAACCGCCGCCCCCATCACGCCAGAGGTTTAACAGCACCTTGTGCCAAACGCAACTTCGTATATTCCACCAGCCCACCTGCAGCGATAAGCTCATTCATAAAGGAGGGATAGGGCTTGGCGGCAAATTGCTGGCCCTTAGTGATATTTCTTATCTTGCCGGCAGCAAGATCTATCTCCAGCTCATCGCCCGCCTCGGTGGCCTCCACCGCTTCCGTCGACTCCAACAGCGGCAGGCCAATGTTTATGGCATTGCGAAAGAAAATACGCGCGAAGCTTTGTGCGACCACTGCCGCCACCCCAGCCCCCTTGATAGCTAGCGGGGCATGCTCCCGCGAGGAGCCACAACCAAAATTGGTCTCAGCTACAATGATATCTCCAAATCGAACCCTCTGAATAAAATCCCTATCTATGTCTTCCATACAATGCCGTGCAAGCTCGGCGGTCTCCGAGACATTCAGATAGCGTGCCGGGATGATAACATCGGTATCTACATTCGCTCCATACTTAAAAACATGACCTTTCAACATATCAGACCTCGCTCTTCGTTTTGGGGCCCATCACAGATAGGCCCAGTTTGCACGATCGGTCAAGGCTCACTCGCAAGATCACGGCAGATACTCCGTTCTAGCCTCTGCCCTGGCCGCCTTTCTCGACATGAACTGTGTGCCATACTCAGTGTCGTTTAGGCAGAATGCCTTATTATCCACCAGCGATGTGGCCTCCAGCACTGCACGCCGGATATCCTCCCACTCCCCTACGAAATCGTGCTGCCGGGCGATTCCTTTCTTCGGCACAATGAGCCAGATACGTCCGTCACGTTTTATCATCCGCTCAAGGTTTGTCATGACATGCACCGCATCATCCTCCGACCGAAGCCAGTACACGACGACATCCGAGTCACTTTCCACCCAGTCCAGCGTCAACTTCAAATCGCCTGCAAGAAACAGCGGCAGGAGATATTTAGGCGCATGAAAAAGGCAAATCTTATGCCCTGGCTTTATCCCTAACCTAAACCGCAATTCATCATCCGGCACCGCCGCCACGGCGGCAGGTTGAGCCTTGCCGCCCTTGCCCATGATACCTGCTAAGGCTTCCCTAACAGATTGTTTCGTAGCTCCGTCCTCCGTCACGATATCTTAGCCCCAGATTGGCCTCGCACCTTCCCCACGGGGAGCACCAAATTGTATTTCCTCTTAAAGCTCAACCGGGCTGGCAATGCGCCCTTTGATGGCGCTTGCCGCTGCCACGGCCGGACCCGCCAGATAAACCTCGCTCTGGGGACTCCCCATGCGACCGGTGAAGTTGCGATTGGTGGTTGAAACGGCCCGCTCGCCGGCAGCCATGATACCCATGTGCCCACCAAGGCATGGCCCGCAGGTGGGCGTACTCACAGCACAGCCGGCCTTAACGAAAGTATGGAGATAGCCCAACTGCAGGGCATCCAAATACACTTGTTGGCTGCCAGGTATAACAATACAGCGCACCTCGGGATGAACCTGCCCATGTTCAAAGATATGTGCCGCCACCCGTAAATCGTCCAGGCGCCCATTGGTACACGAGCCAATGACTACCTGATCGATTTTCGCCTCCACCCGACTTACCGGACAGACATTGGAAGGCAAGTGCGGCTGAGCCACCTGTGGCTCAAGTTGCGAGACATCGTACTCAATAACCTGGGCACACTCTGCCGCAGAACCTAGCTCGTAGATGGCATAGGGACGACGGGCACGCGTTTTTACATACTCCCTCGTCTTCTCATCAACGGCGCAGAGGCCCACCTTGGCCCCCGCCTCAATGGCCATATTGCTCATAGTAAAACGCCCATCCATAGAAAGGGCATCAAGCGCCTCGCCCGTGAATTCCATAGCAGCGTAGAGTGCCCCATCCACGCCAATTTGGCCGATGGTATAAAGGATTAGGTCTTTACCATCCACCCAATGCGGCAGCTGGCCGTGATAGACAAAGCGTATCGTAGGCGGAACCTTGAGCCAGACATCGCCCGTCGCCATGGCCATAGCGATATCGGTCGAGCCCATGCCCGTGGCAAAAGCCCCCAACGCCCCGTAGGTACAGGTGTGCGAGTCTGCCCCAACAACAAGATCGCCCGGTAGCACCAACCCCTTCTCGGGTAGCAGCACATGCTCAATCCCCATCTGTCCGCACTCGAAGTAACGGATGCCCTGCTCCCAGGCAAATGCGCGCATGGTCTTGGCTTGCTCGGCAGACAGGATGTCCTTATTGGGCACAAAGTGGTCTGGCACCATGACCACCTTGTGAGGATCAAAGACTCGCGGTACGCCAAGCCTATCAAACTCGCGGATCGCAATGGGCGCAGTGATATCATTAGACAAGACCAGATCCACCCGAGCACTTATGAAATCCCCAGGAGAGACCGACTTTTTGCCCGCATGTGCCGCTAATATCTTTTCTGCTAGAGTCATAAGTTCCTCCGGGCTCTATATACCGCAATACCCGACTGGGAGAGCATGACAGATACCGCCACAGCTAAGACCAGCACTACAAAACACAGGCCATCCCGCCACATATGTTATCCGCCATTTTCCGCCGTGTTATGCGCCGAGAGCAGGCGGTTCAAGGCATTCATGTAAGCCTTGGCACTGGCAACGATGATGTCCATGTCAGCACCGCGTCCGGTATAAGACACTCCGGCACTTTCGATGCGAATGAGGACTTCTCCGATGGCATCAATGCCTCCCGTGATTGAGTTTACTGTAAATTCGGTAAGCGTGTTCGATACTCCGACCAGACGGTTAATAGCCTTAAAGACAGCGTCAACCGGCCCCGTGCCCAAAGCTGCGTCAGCAAGCTCCTTGCCCCCCGGACCGGAAAGCTTGACTGCCGCCGTGGGAATGCCCCGATCACCACAGGTAACCTGCAATCTTTCCAGGTGATAGTGTTCGGTAGTAGTGCGTTTATACTCGGCCACCAGAGACTCAATATCACGATCGGAGACCTCTTTCTTCTTATCCGCCAGCCCCTTGAAAGCAGCAAAGACTTGATCAAAGTCGGCATCCGATAATCCATAGCCCAACTCCGCCAAGCGCTCGCGGAAAGCATGCCGGCCAGAGAGCTTGCCCATGACAAGCGCAGATGACGGCACCCCCACACGCTGGGGATCAATGATCTCATAAGTAGCAGGCATCTTGATGACACCATCCTGATGGATGCCGGACTGATGCCGGAAAGCGTTAGCACCAACAATAGCCTTATTGGGCTGGACGGGAAAGCCCGTAAGCTCGCTAACCAGACGCGAAGTGCGATAGATCTGGGTGGTATCCAAGCTTGTGGCAATACCAAAGATGTCAGCACGGGTAGCCACAGCCATGGCCACTTCCTCCAACGAGGCATTGCCGGCTCGCTCCCCAATGCCATTAATAGTGCACTCCACCTGGCGGGCACCATTGCGCACGGCCTCCAAACTGTTGGCCACGGCCAGCCCCAAGTCGTTGTGGCAGTGTACACTGATAACAGCACTGTCAATATTCGGTACGCTCTGTTTGATGCCCGCGATAAGCCTCCCGAACTCCGCCGGAACAGCGTAGCCAACCGTATCTGGGATGTTAACCGTAGTGGCCCCCGCCGCGATGACAGCCTCCAGCACACGGTAGATGTACTCGGTATTGGCACGAGAGGCATCCATAGGAGAAAACTCAACGTTTTCAGTATAGCCCCGGGCACGTTCAACCATGCCCACGGCAAGCTCCAACACCTGCTCGTGACTCTTTTTGAGCTGGTGCATCATGTGGATATCCGAGGCAGAGATGAAGACGTGCAGACGAGGGCTTTCGGCTTCTTTTATTGCTTCCCACGCGCTGTCTATATCTGCGGGATTAGCGCGCGCCAAGGCACAGATGGTAGCATTTTTTACCTCGTGCGCGATAGCCCGCACTGACTCAAAGTCACCAGGGGAACTGACGGGGAAGCCGGCCTCAATAACATCCACCCCCAGCCGTTCAAGCTGGCGGGCGACCTCCACCTTCTCTGCTATGTTCAGCGAGCCGCCGGCAGCCTGCTCGCCATCACGAAGAGTAGTATCGAAAACAATGATTTTATCCATATTGCGCTCCTCCAGAATTTAGTCGAACACGTACAGATGCCCCTCCTCAAATGGAGGGGCCAATAAGTGTAAGGCTAATCCTGACAGTAGGGCGATATGAATAGTATTTCATTGCAAACTCAAATCAACTAACCATAAGATACAAAAAGTGGGTCGCAAAGTCAAAGTTCATCGGCTCGCCGAGCGCTCGTTTCGCACTCAGCCACTCGAAGCAAGGCACTGACCGCGGTTCGTACGACAACGACTTCCCTATGCCACCTATCACCATTTGCCGACAGAGGAAGTAAAGGGCAGTCTCGGCTCCGGCCAAGTTATACCACTGGGAGACTGTGCAGGGGCACCAAGATTAGAGTGCCCCTGCACAAATGGAGGGCTGGTTTGGGCTAGACTCGCCCTGGCGGCGGCTCTCCTGGTAGTCTTTCTCTTCTTTCTTGAAGACCAGTATGACACTGATGATACCAGCGATGAAGATGACGGCGTTCACAATGGTCCAGACGTCCACGAAGCGTACGGGGATGCCTACATCTTCAGTTAGGAAGAAGACAATGAAATCCGATAGCCAGGATAATGGCTATGGCAATCCAGCCTGGTGCTGTCCTGGGATTATTGCCCCCGCTACTCAATCTGCGCCAAGCGTTTTCGTCCATCGTGGTGCACAGAAGCGCACGATCGCTTGTATGCAAATGCTCGCTGTGCGTACAGCCCCTCACCCAACCATCGCACCGCCACCAAAAAACATTCCGCCTGCGGCTAATCTTCTAAGCACCGGTTGCCCCGTTCTATCCCCCGTCCGTAGTTTATTGCTTTTCCGTAAGCCACGGCATCATCTGGCGAAGCTCGGAGCCCACCTCTTCAATAAGATGCTCCTCCTCGCGCTTCTTCAGGGCATTATAGACTGGCCGCCCCGCCTGGTTCTCCAGAATCCATTCGCGGGCAAAATGTCCATCTTGAATCTCTTCCAAGATATCTGCCATCTCGTCCAGCACCGTCTCGTTAATGATGCGCGGCCCCCTGGTATAATCGCCGTACTTGGCGGTGTCTGAAATAGAGCTCCTCATGAAAGCAATCCCGCCCTTGTAGATGAGATCCACAATGAGCTTAAGTTCGTGCAGGCATTCAAAGTAGGCCACCTCGGGTTGGTAGCCGGCCTCAACCAGTGTTTCAAAACCTGCTTTGACGAGTGAGGTCACGCCACCGCAGAGTACCGCCTGCTCCCCGAAGAGGTCGGTCTCGGTTTCCTCGGCAAAGGTAGTTTCGAGCACCCCGGCGCGGCTTGAACCGATACCCTTGGCATAGGCCAAAGCCAACTCCTTGGCCCTACCAGAGGCATCCTGTTGGACAGCAATCAGGGATGGCGCCCCCATGCCCTCAACAAATATCTGCCGGAACATCTGCCCAGGGGCTTTTGGGGCGATCATGGTCACGTCCACATTTTTAGGAGGTACAATCTGGCCGTAGTGAATGTTGAAGCCATGGGCAAATTGGAGTATCTTGCCAGCACTGAGGCCCGGTAGAATATCATCACGGTAGATCTTGGGCTGTACGGTATCTGGTGCGAGCATGACGATGTAATCAGCCTGTTTGGCCACCTCAGTCGCCGAAAGAGGCGCAAAGCCATCAGAGACAGCCCTATCATAGGAGGCTGAACCTTTCACCTCAGCAATAATAACCTTGACGCCGCTGTCACGCAGGTTCTGGCCTTGGGCATGGCCCTGGCTCCCGTAGCCGATAATGCCAACCGTACGATCCTTGAGATAAGACAGATCGCAGTCCTTGTCGTAATAGATAATTGCCATTTTCTTCTCCTAAATATTTATGTTTTATTTCGCCCCCGGGCCACCCCTATTCTTCACCCCGCCCGTCGTCGGCCGTGCCGCGCGTCATGGCTACCACCCCCGTACGTGAAATCTCCCTCACCCCAAATGGCCTTAGGAGATTATACAACGAGTCCACCTTGGCTTCATCACCAGTTACCTCGACCGCTACCGAATCCGAAGACACATCCACAATCTTGGCGCGGAAAGTGCCCACAATCTGTATGATCTCGCCCCTCGTCGCAGAGGTAGTCCTCACCTTGATGAGCGCAAGCTCGCGCGAGATGATGTTTTCCCCCGAAATATCGGACACCTTAATAACGTCTATAACTTTATCCAGCTGCTTACGCACCTGCTCAACCATGGGGCTAGTACCATCCACAATGATAGTCATGCGTGAGATTCCCAAGGCTTCGCTACCCCCTACCGCAATGCTTTCGATGTTAAAGCCGCGGCGGCGAAAGAGACTTGCCACTCGGTTCAGGACACCGGGGCGGTTAGCCACTTGGACCACTATGGTGTGTTTCGTCGCGACCACGCCGGCACCTCCTTTTTGGGGGCTTCAATGACCTCGTGGAGAGCGGCCCCCGGCGGCACCATGGGGTATACGTTCTCGTCAGGGGAGATAACAAAATTCAGGATGAAAGGACCGGGAGTAGCAATCGCGCGCTCAATGGCCGGACGCACATCCCCCTTGCACGTGATGTTTGCAGCCGGAATGCCGTAGGCCTCAGCGAGCTTGACAAAATCCGGGCAGCTAAGGGTAGTAGCCATATAACGTTGGCCATAGAAAAGACTCTGCCACTGGTGCACCATCCCCAACACACCATTGTTCATGATGGCGACTTTGATGCCGATGCTGTCGCGTGCCACCGTGGACAACTCCTGGATGGTCATCTGGAAACTGCCGTCACCCGCCACGCACCATACAAGCTCATCTGGACGACCCACCTTAGCCCCTAAAGCGGCGGGCAACTCAAATCCCATCGTACCCAGCCCACCAGAGGAGATAAAGCTCCCTGGCTTGTCGTAGAAAAAGTGCTGAGCCGCAAACATCTGGTGCTGGCCGACACCAGTCACCACAGTTGCTTCGCCTCCTGTGGCTTCCCATATCTGGCGAATAACATACTGCGGCAAGACTTCTCCTGCCTCGCGTATAGCTAGCGATGGGTGCTCCCGCTGCCACTCACTGAGTTGCGCCAGCCATTCACCATGTTCTAGGGGTATCATGAGTTTGTTCAAAGCGGCAAGCACCGCCCGTGCGTCGCCAACGATGGGCACATCAACCCGCACGTTCTTGCCGATCTCCGCCGGATCAATGTCGATATGAATAACGTGCGCCTTAGGCGCAAAAGCGTTCACCCGAGAGGTGGCGCGATCATCAAAACGCATACCGACCGCCACAATTAAATCGGCGTCCTGCACGGCTAGGTTAGCGTAGGCCATACCATGCATTCCTAGCCAGCCGAAGTAAAGGGCATGGGTCGCTGGAAAGGCGCTTATTCCCAGCATGGTACTTACTACTGGTAGCTGAGCGGTCTCAGCCAGCTCCTTAAGCTCCCTACAAGCCCCAGAGATGAGCACACCTTGACCTGGCAGCAGGATTGGCTTTTTCGCTTCGGTGATGAGCTTGGCCGCCTTTTTAAGTTGGGCGGGGTGGCCGTTTATATTTGGCTTATAACCAGTCAGTTCCACTTTGCTGGGATAGTTGAATTCGGTACTCTCCACTTGGAGATCACGCGGCAGATCTATCAGCACTGGACCGGGGCGACCGGTGCGGGCCAAGTAGAAAGCCTCTTTTATGGTCTGAGCCAAAAGATTTATATCAGTAACGATATAATTATGCTTGGTGATAGGCAAAGTTACGCCGGTGATGTCTATTTCCTGAAACGCATCCTTACCGATAAACGGTCGCCCTACCTGTCCCGTGATGGCTACCATTGGCGTGGAGTCCATATAGGCATCTGCAATACCAGTGACGAGATTGGTTGCGCCTGGGCCGGAGGTGGCAAGACACACGCCTACTTTACCCGTAGCGCGGGCATAGCCCTCAGCAGCATGCGCCGCCCCCTGCTCATGCCCCATCAAAATATGCTTTAGTTGAGGATACTGAGTCAGGGTGTCATACAGCGGTAAGATCTGCCCACCCAGAATGCCGAAAATGACTTCGGTACCCTCTTTTAGCAAGCTCTCACAAACGATTTGACCGCCGGTTATTTTCATAGTCCCACACTCCACAGGAGATATAGCCGCTTAACTTAACCAACATCAACTTTTATAATGGCACCATGGTTATTTTGGTGTTAGCACGTCTTAAGTGAGTCGACTATACAGGAGAAATAAAAAAATTAGCTATGAAGTAGTTAGCCCCACCCAAAAACCCCCAGCTCTAACCCGCTACTTGAACACCGCTCCCCGGCTTGCTGAGGAAACCTTCTCGGCATATCGTGCAAGGTAGCCCGACCCTACGAGCGGCGAAAGAGGTGATGCCTCTTCCAGACGGTCGACCAGTTCTTGATCCGAGAGTTCCACATCCAGCCGATAGTTGGGAATGTCTATCACAATGATATCCCCGTCTCTGAGGGCAGCGATTGGCCCCAGCTCGGCCGCCTCGGGCGAAACATGTCCGATAGCTGCGCCGCGCGTCGCTCCCGAAAAGCGCCCGTCAGTGATGAGTGCAACTTCTGTATCCAGACCCATGCCGGCGAGGATGGAGGTAGGAGTAAGCATCTCACGCATACCCGGGCCACCACGGGGGCCTTCGTAACGAATGACTACCACGTCACCCCTCTTGATAGACCCAGCCATGATGGCCTGGGTAGCCTCATCCTCTGAGTCAAAAACCCGAGCTGGCCCCTGGTGGGTCATCATATCCGGCGCAACCGCCGAACGTTTAACCGCCGCTCCATCCGGAGCGATGTTGCCATATAGAATAGCGAGCCCTCCTTGAGGGGAATAGGCGGTCTCCACAGAGCGGATGACATCGTGGTCCAAAATTTCTGCCCCGGCGATGTTTTCACCCAGGGTGCGGCCAGTGACGGTAGGGGCATCCAAATGTAAATGTGACGCAAGCTCCTTAAGCACAGCGGAGATACCTCCCGCACGCTCCAAGTCTTCGATATGGTAGTCACCCGACGGGCGTATCTTGGCCAGAGTGGGCACCTGCTCGCTGATCTTGTTGATATCAGTTAGCTGCCAGACTACGCCCGCCTCATGAGCAACAGCGGACAGGTGGAGAACTGAGTTGGTACTACCACCAAGCGCTACGTCAGCAGTGAAAGCATTGCTGAAAGCCTCGCGGGTGATGATGTTGTGGGGACGAATATTACTTACCAGGAGCTGCATTACTTGTTCCCCCGCCTGCCGCGCCAGCTTTGCGCGCCGCGGATCCACCGCAGGAATAGTACCATTACCAGGCAGCGCCATGCCGAGCGCCTCCATAATACAGTTCATGGTGTTGGCGGTAAACATCCCTGCACAGCTCCCGCAGCCGGGACAGGCCACCTTCACTAGGCTATCCAGCTCAGTCTCACTCATTTGACCGCTGCGAACCTTTCCCACCGCCTCAAAGACAGAGCTCAGATCGACTTTCTCTACGCCATTTTGGGTTTCCAGCCGGCCGGCGAGCATGGGGCCGCCGCTTACGAAAACGGCAGGAAGATCCATGCGGGCTGCAGCCATAAGCATGCCCGGAACGACCTTATCGCAGTTTGGGATGAAGACCAAAGCATCAAACTGATGGGCTTGCGCCATCACTTCAACAGTGTCAGCAATAAGTTCGCGGCTCGCTAAGCTATACTTCATACCCTCATGATTCATAGCGATACCATCGCAGACAGCGATGGTATTAAATTCAAAAGGCACGCCGCCCCCGTGGTGAATGCCCTCTTTCACAGCCTCGGCAATTGCGCGCAGGTGCATGTGTCCTGGAACGATCTCCGCAAAGCTGTTCACTACCCCAACAAAAGGCTTAGCGATATCCTCGGCGCCTACACCTAAAGCATGCAAAAGGGAGCGGTGGGGAGCACGCTCAATACCTTTTTTGGTAGCATCGCTTTTCATGATTTGCTTCCTCGTAAGACTAAAAAACCGTCCTCTGGGACGGATAAGCCGCTCAAGCTATGTCGGTTGCCCTACCATAACACAGGGGCAGGGGAGTGTCAAGAAAAATATGCCATTGGTCTCTGTTAGCGCAACTCAATCTCTGATGCCAGCCTCACCATAGTCCTGTTACAACCTTCTCAATATCCTCTCTTTTGATCATTCCGTGCCGCAATATCTGGGGAGGACTTACGGTCATATCCACAATGGTGGATTCAATTCCTCCCGGCGTGCGACCGCCGTCTATGATGAAATCCACCCGATCGCTAAGCTGCGCCCGAACCTCCTCCGCTGTAACAGGGCTGGGTAGGCCGTGGACATTAGCGCTTGTACCTACCAGCGGCCTGCCCACAGCTTCCATTAAGGCAAGCGTTAAGGGGTGAGCTGGCACACGCACAGCTACAGTCGACCCGCCTGCTGTGATCATCTTAGGCACCCAAGTCGCACACGGGAGAACCAGGGTGAGAGCCCCCGGCCAAAAGTGCTCCATGAGCAACTGGGCTACCGCCGGCACAGTATGCACTACAGACGCTGCCTGCGCAATGTCCGCTACAAGTAGCGGCAGGGCTTGCGTCAAGGGACGCTCCTTAATCTCAAAAACTCGACAGATGGCAACGGGATTGTCTGCAAGCGCCCCTAGGCCATATACGGTATCGGTGGGAAAGGCAACTACCCCTCCTTTATTAAGTATGGCAACGGCTCTTGCCAACTCCGCCGCAAGGTCGTTTTGCAAGCTAAGTCCTTCCTGCCTTCTCTTGACCGCCAGTATAGCATAGTGCTACTCTACACGAATGGAAAATCCCCGCGATCTTGCTACGGAAGCCAGCTACCGCGTCGCCACCTCAGGCGACATTGAGGTTGGCACCTATCTCGAGATCGCCCGCGAGAAAGCTGGCCAGCAGGCAGTCGAAGCCGTCGAAGCCGTCTCAGGTGCCGAGCGAGAAGCTATTGTCGTCATTGATTTTGGTTCGCAGTATAGCCTGCTCATCGCCCGCCGCGTACGCGAGTTGCACGTCTACTGCGAATTGGTCGCACACGATACGCCGTGGGAAAAGATTGCCCCCCTCAATCCTAAGGGCTTTATCCTTTCTGGCGGACCGTCCAGCGTCTATGCCGATGACGCCCCCATGGCTCCTGCCTACATCTTCGAAAAGGGTTTGCCCGTGCTTGGTATCTGCTACGGCATGCAGGTTATAGCCAAGCAGCTCGGGGGTCAAGTAGCAGAGGGCATTCACAAAGAGTACGGGCACTCGGTGCTACATCTTAGCGACCAGAACTCACCCTTATTCCGCGATCTGCCAGAGTCATCCCCTGTTTGGATGAGCCATGGCGACCGCATCGAAGAAATGCCAGCTGGCTTTAAAGCGATCGCTTATACTGAAAACTCTCCTGTGGCCGCCATGGGCGATGCCGCTGAGAAGATCTATGGGCTACAGTGCCATCCCGAGGTAGCCCATACCCAATACGGCGCAATCATTCTTAAGAACTTCATCTTCAATATCTGTAGCTGTCAGGGCAACTGGACAGTGGGTAGCTTCATCGCTGACAGTCTCACGCACATCCGCGAACAGGTAGGCGAAGGACGTGTCATCTGCGCCATCTCGGGCGGGGTAGATTCATCGGTGGTAGCCACACTCATCCACCGCGCTATCGGTGATAAGCTGACTTGTATTTTTGTGAACAACGGGCTGTTGCGCCGCCAAGAGGCCGAACGCACCTTGGAGGTGTTCCGCAACCACCTGCGCATGAACATCGTCTATGTCCACGCCGAAGAGCGTTTCCTCGAACGCCTAGCGGGCGTTATCGACCCCGAGACCAAGCGCAAGACTATCGGCAATGAGTTCATCCGGATATTCGAGGAAGAGGCAAGCAAACTCGGCAAGGTCGATTTCTTAGCCCAAGGCACGCTCTATCCTGACGTCATCGAAAGTGTTTCCTCCACAAGCACCGCCTCGGCCAAGATCAAGACCCACCACAACGTGGGCGGACTACCATCACGTATGACCCTTAAGTTGATTGAGCCATTGCGTTTCCTTTTTAAAGATGAGGCGCGCCAGGTTGGCACCGAATTGGGATTGCCAGAGGAGATGGTCTGGCGCCAGCCTTTCCCCGGACCAGGGCTTGCCATCCGTGTTATCGGTGAGGTCACTAAGGAGCGCCTTGAAATGCTTCGTGCCGCAGACTGGGTTGTCATGTCCGAGATAAAGCGCGCCAACCTCTACCGCAAGCTTTGGCAGAGCTTCGCCATCCTAACCGATGTGCGCAGTGTAGGCGTAATGGGGGATTTTCGCACATATGGCAACATTGTGGCCGTCCGTGCCGTGACCTCCGATGATGCCATGACCGCCGACTGGGCGAGATTGCCGTACGATGTGCTGGCTACCATCTCTAGTCGCATCGCGAACGAAGTTCCTGGCGTAAACCGTGTGGTCTACGACATCACCTCTAAGCCACCTGGAACAATTGAGTGGGAATGACGGGAGTAGTAGATGGAGGCTCTGAAAGCCTTGCCGCATAAGGGCTTGTGAGTAGCTGTGTTTTATTGTGATGATATTTTGATGACCAAAAGAATGGATGTCGATGACACGCAGAGAAAAGGCAATCATGTTACTCGCAAGTCCATTGAGTTGTATATGCTTCAGTGTTTAAAAAAACACTGCCGGATTATTACTGAGCTTTTACGAAAAAGCTGATTGAACAAATAACAGAAGGTTGATAATGTTGCTTCATTAGGTAATAGTCGGATTTTTTAGAAATTCAAAGGAAATATGCATGTTGATAGGAGGAGTATTGATGGATAATTTATTTCATCGGTACGAAGCAATCGAGCAACAAGGAAGCGAGATAACAATACCGGATTATTTCCCGGCAATTTATGTTTCCGAAGACAATGATATTTATTGTTATATGGGCATTTTTCTGAATGAAACTCAACGAGATGTGAGACTGCATATGAATCCTTATTATATGCATGGAAAACATTCTACAGATAATAAATTTGCAGCTCAGATAAAAGGGTTCTTTCGAATCATCAGCGGCTATATTGCAGTAGATCATTTTATTGATAATCAATATCGCGATATGAAATATAAAAAAGTTGACGCACATATTAGTTTCCCTGTAGCTGCAGAAACATATTTCGGTGTACTAATAAATAGGGACGAAGATGAAATGTTGACCAGAGCTATATTTGGATCAACATATAGCGAACTAAGTTCTATCTTAGAAGGCTATGCAAAGATATTGGGAACGTATAATATGTATACTCAATACCCTCGAATCACTCGATCAGTCCGTTCAATGAACTATTGTGACATCACAGNTGTTTTAATACCAGAACAGTTCCCATATGTCACATTTNGAGATAGCGGGCATGATTTTTCCCATGTATCACTTTGGGGGTTTTACCGATATATCAAGTTGCTGCTTAGCGATTCGACAACTTCGCAGATTGGAAAAGCCCTACTTAAAGCTGATGTATCAGAAACGGTAATGGATGTAATATTGCGTATTACTGACTATCCTTATCATTTATCCAAAATTACGAAAGAAATCTTTAATGAAGAATAGAATTGGGTTGACAAATAATTTGGGTTTAGTGATGATAATTTGATGGCCAAAGCGAAAACAACTATAGGTAATTGGTATAATACAAATAAAATCACAATGAAAAAATGCATTATATCAAGGGGAACACAGGAATACACAAATCTCACTCTGGAGTGGGAATAATATGGCGAATGGCCCAAAGCGTTGAAAACACCGAGAAAATCCAATGGGAGCTTGGCTACCTAAGCCCTTTGGAATGACTCAATAGTTGGCTCGCCAAAACCCGAGAAGTTCTAGCGCAGTGGAAAACAAGTGCTTAACATTCTATCCGGAAAAGTGTTGACGATCCAAGTCAAATAAGCGATTTTTGGTTACACATNGCACAAAAAATTTATAATGCCCGGGAGTTGAAACATGTTTACCAANATGGAGCAGGCAAAGCAGTTCTGCAAAGACAACGCAATCAAAATGGTCGATTTCATGATGGTCGACCTGGACGGACGCTGGCGGCATCTAACAATGCCGATTGACAGATTAACTGAAGACACCTTGGAGGACGGCGTTGGGTTCGACGGTTCAAATTATGGGTTCGCGCCAGTTGAAAAAAGCGATATGGTCTTCGTACCGGATCTGAAAAGCGCCTATCTAGACACCTTTGCAGAAATCCCCACGCTGGCCATGATTGGCGATGTATTTGTAATTGACCTGCCGCAAAACCGTCGGTTCGACCAGTACCCAAGAAATGTGGCGGTACGCGCTGAAGAATATATGAAAGGCCTTGGGATTGCGGACGAAATGCGCATCGGGCCAGAATTTGAATTTCATGTATTCGACCATGTCAGCTATTGCGTGGAGCCAAGCGGATCCAAATACCGTATCGATACTGACCAGGCGGCATGGAATACGGGCAACGACAACGATAACCTCGGATACAAGATGCCGTTAAAAGGCGGTTACCACATGGCGTTGCCGATGGATAGGCTTAGCGGCTTCCGTTCACGGGTAACCATGCTGATGGAGAAACAAGGAATACCTGTCAAATATCATCATCACGAGGTTGGCGGTCCTGGGCAATTGGAAATTGAAGTTGAGATGGGTTCCATGCTGGAAATGGCCGATAAAACGATGTTGACAAAATACCTTATAAAAAACTCCGCCATGGCGGAGCACAAAACAGCCACATTTATGCCAAAGCCCATCTATGCTGAGGCCGGCAACGGCATGCACGTACATATGCACTTGTTTAAAAAGGGCCAACCACTCTTTTATGACGAAAACGGCTACTCGCAACTTAGCGAAACAGCAATGTACTTTATCGGCGGGATTTTAACCCACGCCAGGGCCCTTTGTGGGCTTACAAACCCGAGTACCAACTCTTATAAGCGGCTCGTCCCTGGCTATGAGGCACCAGTTACGATAGGCTATGCAACCTCAAATCGCAGTAGTGTGATCCGCATCCCAGCATATGCCAAAGGGCCAAATAATAAGCGTTTCGAACTCCGTAGCCCAGATGGCACCTGCAACCCATACTACGCTTTTTCGGCAATTCTAATGGCCGGCCTTGACGGAATACAGAAAAAAATCGACCCCAGCAAAGAAGGATACGGTCCATATGATTTTAATCTATACAATCTTTCCCCGGAGGAACAACAGAAAATCAAACAGTTGCCCCGCACCCTTGACGAAGCACTAGAGGCCCTAGAGGCCGACCACGAGTTCTTGACCAGAGGGGACGTGTTCTCGAAAAAGTTGATTGACATTTGGATTGCAAAAAGACGGCGGGACGTTGCCAGGTACAATCAACTTCCGCAGCCAATAGAATTTGAGATGTACTACGATTTGTAGCTTAATGCCCCCTGCTTAGGCGATGCCTCAGCGTATTGGCAACGGCAAAGATTGCCCGAACGATAAAACTGAATGCCTCCACCATAGGTGGGAATATCGCGCTTCTGAGTCAACGGGAGGTGCATTATGGTCATTTTGGGTGGTCGCCGCTCGGAGCCCGAAACATGCCCCGCCGCACTCCATGCGGCTCTGGTCAAAATGGGAGGTCGTGCTTCAGCACATACCCTCTTTGAGCAGGTCGAGCGATTGGGCCACTGGACGAAGAGTCATATCTGGCAAACAATGTTTGCCCACACCGTAAACATCCCGGCGTCTTATCATCTTTTCGGATTGGTGACACCCGACCAGCGATTTATATTTTTGCGAGAGGACGGTAATTACGAGCTCTACGATGGCAATTGGCACGGGAGATATGAGATGGGGAAAAGGGTGATATAGTCACACGGTCGGACCATGGAATGCGATCTACATTGCCTCTTTCAGCATAGGAGCAAGCGACTCTCTTAGGAGGTCTACCCTGAAAATCCTTATCATCGGTTCTGGTGCCAGAGAGCATGCCGTTGCGTGGAAAATGGCGCAGAGCCCCCATAAGCCAGAGATATTCGTTGCGCCCGGTAACGCTGGCACAGCGCAGACAGCCCATAACGTAGCTGTCTCCGCCACTGACATCCCTGCCTTGCTTGGTTTCGCCAGCGAGAACAAGGTCGATTTTACCTTTGTCGGCCCTGAGGTCCCGCTTGCGGCGGGCATCGTGGACGAATTTGAATCATACAGCCTGTCCGTCTTCGGCCCTCGTAAAAGTGCCGCCCGCATTGAATCAAGTAAGGTTTTTGCCAAAGAGTTATTGCTCAGATATGGCATTCCCTGTGCGCAGAGTCAAAGCTTCAGCGACTACGACGAGGCAACAGCTTATGTCAAGACACAGGGTGTCCCTGTCGTCATCAAGGCTGATGGTCTAGCTGCGGGCAAAGGAGTGACCGTGGCACAGACTGCGAAAGAAGCCCTTGATGCCATTAAGGCGGCCATGAGGGACAAGGCTTTCGGCGAGGCAGGTAGCAAGGTGGTTATTGAGGAGTGTCTTACCGGACGTGAAATGAGCTTTTTCGCCTTCACCGATGGCGAAACTATACTACCCATGGTACCAGCCTGCGACTACAAGCGCATTTTTGATGGAGGCCTCGGGCCAAACACTGGCGGTATGGGGAGCTTCAGCCCACCGGAGTTCTATGCCCCGACGCTGGGGGCACAGGTGATGCAGACCATCATGGAGCCAACCGTAAAAGCCCTGCGGGATGAGGGCAATCCCTACTCCGGCGTGCTATATGGCGGGCTGATGATGACCCCTGATGGGCCAAAAGTCATTGAGTTCAACGCACGCCTGGGCGATCCAGAAACACAGGCAGTACTCCCGCGCCTCTCCTCCGACTTGGTTGACATCACCCAGGCAGTTATCGCCCACAGGCTGAAGGGCGTAAATATTGCCTGGCACCAAGATGCCTGTGTGGGCGTAGTATTAGCTTCTGGCGGCTACCCCGGAAACCACCAAATCGGTTACCCGATCTCAGGGCTAGAAGAGCTTGAAAGCGATGTGATGGTCTTCCACGCGGGCACAAAGCTTGGCGCAAACAGCGAAGTGTTAACCGCCGGCGGTCGTGTGCTGAGCGTCGTGGCACGTGGCGAAACCCTGGATGTAGCACGGGAAAAAGTCTATCGCAATGTCTCGCGAATCAAGTTTACCGATATGCATTACCGGAAAGATATTGCGCTTTTTAGCCCCGAACAGTCTCTTGCTAAACTGTCGGAGAATAGCTGATAATTAGCCTCTGTATTTTATTATTAATATCAAAGTGAGGGCAACCATGCCGTTAGTCGCCGTTGTCATGGGCTCAAAATCAGATGCCGAGACTGTTCAGCCATGCTTGGACATGCTGAAAAAGCTTGGCATCGAACACGAGGTAAATGTGATCTCCGCGCACCGCACCCCAGAGAAAGCCCGCGAGTACGGACAAGGGGCACGCGGGCGCGGTCTTGAGGTCATCATCGCCGCAGCTGGTGGGGCAGCCCACCTGCCTGGCGTGCTTGCGAGCTGGACAACCTTGCCTGTCATCGGCATTCCCATAGGTTCCACCGCCCTAAGGGGGGTAGACGCCCTCTATTCCATCGTACAGATGCCAGGCGGCATCCCCGTGGCCGCCGTTGCCATCGGCACGGCAGGCGCAAAGAACGCTGCCTTATTTGCTGCCGAGATCTTATCCCTCAAATATGAGTCAATCCGCACCGCCCTGGATAACTACCGCCAGGAATTGGCACAAGGATAACAATATGGTTGCTGTCTCTGTGCAAAACGAGTCACAGTGAATCCCACAATCTTACACAGGCACTTCAGCGTGACCAACAGAAAGATGAGAAATGATTGAGAGATATAGCCGCCCGGACATGAAACGGGTCTGGTCCGATGATAACAAATTCGGCAAGTGGCTTAGAGTAGAGATCGCCGTCTGCGAGGCGTGGGGCGAGTTGGGTAAGATTCCCAAGAAGTCCCTTCCTAAGATAAAGGTCGCTCATTGCAACCAACAGCGCATGAACGACCTCCTCGCTGAGACCCATCACGACATGACCGCTTTCCTGGGGGCCGTAGCCGAAAGCATGGGGCCAGAAGCACGCTTCGTCCATCTAGGTCTCACTTCGAACGATGTCATGGACACTGCCCTCAACCTACAGATCCAGGAAGCGGCCAACATCCTAATACAAGATGTTAAGATTCTGATAGAAGCGCTTGCTGCCCAGGCCATAAAGCACAAAAGCACCATCATGATTGGGCGCACCCACGGCGTCCACGCCGAGCCGACCACCCTTGGTCTCAAACTCGCCGTTTGGGTCGAGGAGATGCGCCGCAATTTGGCCCGCCTCGCGGAGGCCATGCGCGTCATGGCGGTGGGTAAAATATCCGGGGCTGTCGGAACCTATGCCACGGTGCCCCCAGAAGTAGAAATCATCGCCTGCACCAAACTGGGACTGATGCCCGCCCCCGTTTCCAATCAGATCATCCAGCGCGACCGCCACGCCCAATTTGTTACCACCATTGCCGTGGTGGCTGCATCGCTTGAGAAATTCGCCACCGAGATCAGACTGCTCCAAAAGACCGAGAGCCGCGAGGTGGAAGAGCCTTTCGCCGCGAGGCAGACTGGGTCGTCGGCCATGCCCCACAAACGCAACCCGGAGCTTTGCGAGCGAGTCTGTGGCCTAGCGCGCCTCATTCGAGGCTATGCCGTTGCGGCTCTAGAAAATGTTGCCCTGTGGCATGAGCGCGATATAAGTCATTCTTCGTCAGAGCGCATCATCCTTCCAGATGCCTGTATTTTGCTGGACTATATGCTCGCACTTTTCACTGGTATCATCACTGATCTCCAAGTCCATCCCGAGAACATGAGAAGGGACCTAGAACTTACCCGCGGGCTTATCTTCTCCCAGCGCGTCATGCTGGCACTCATAGATAAGGGGCGCTCGCGACAAGAGGCCTATAAGATAACGCAACGGAACGCCATGGAATGCTGGGAGACGGGACAGGCGTTCCTAAAACTACTCCAAGCCGACAGGGAAGTGGGGCAGACCCTGTCCAAAAAAGAACTAGTGTCTCTTTTTGACTACGACTTCTATCTCAAGCACGTTGATGCCATTTTTGCCCGCCTGGGGTTGCTTGCCGGCAGTGACCCCAAGAGGAAGGCCAAGCCTTAAAATGCCTGCTTTGGCCGCCGTCTCTCACCAAAGACAAACACCGCGAGTTCGCCTTGGCCAAGCATGCAAATCGTAGAAAGCTCGGCAGCTACAGTATATGCTTTAAAATATCGTAATCCCTAGAAGTGTTGAGGAATATTTAATGATCATTGATTTCCATACACATGTTTTCCCCAATGAACTGGCACCCAAGGCCATCCGCACACTAGCAGATGCCGTAGATAATCTTTACCCGCCGGTAAGTAACGGCACAGTGGCTGAATTATTAAAGAATATGGACGACTGGAACATAAATATTTCGGTCGTGCAACCCGTTGTCACAAAACAATCGCAACTGCGGACCATAAACGAATGGGCAGCCAGCATAAACTCCAATAGGCTGCTCAGCTTTGGTGGCATTTATCCGCACACCGATGATTACAAGCGGGACATTGATTTCGTGGCAAGCCTGGGATTGAAAGGGTTAAAGTTCCATGCGGAATACCAGGATTTCGTCGTTGATGACGAACACATGCTTAAGATATATGACTATGCCCTCAGCAAGGGACTGATAATATTACATCATGCCGGCTCTGACCCGGCTTTCCCTCCGCCAATTAAAAGCTCCCCGCAACAGTTCGCGCATATAGCCAAAGTCATGGGCGGCGGAGTAATAATTGCCGCCCACCTCGGCGGACACGAACAATGGGATGACGTGGAACGTTACCTGGCGGGAAGCAATATCTATCTTGATACCTCAATGGGGTTTGCCTACTTTCCCCCCGATCAGTTTTGCAGAATCGCGGCAAAACACGGCACCGACAAGATCTTGTTCGGCTCGGATGCTCCGTGGAGCGACGCGCTAGCAGAGATTGATCGCCTAAATTCCCTGCCGCTCTCAGATGCTGATAAGGAGGCTATATTAAGCGGCAATGCCCAAAGGATTTTGAATATCTAACCTGCTATACACCAAAACGGCTTCCTTCGAAACCGAAGCGCAGGGCTTTTCCACCAATCGTATGATTACCTGCCCCGTCACTACACCAAGGGGCAGAATTACCCATCAATCGATTGGTGAGAGTTGTCCTGTCGGTGGTGTAGCCGTCCTGTCTTGAGATGCCAACCCCCGCCGGATGAGAGCAACCAGGGTGGCCGACCGAGCAGGCGGGACCGGCTGCTGACGGCGCCAGTCATCCACCGCTGCCAGCAGGTCGGGGGGCACCGGGACCAGTATGCGCGATAGTCTAGCCATGATCAGATGATACCATGCCCGGGCGATGATGTCAAGGGATGCCGCAAGATATCAAAACGCTAGGGCTAGCATCGTGAAAACCCTCAATATATTATGTTCAATAACATAACAAGAAAGTCAACGAGTTTGGGGCATTTTCCCAAAGTTCAATGTGAGCGGGAGTCCTTAAAGCATCCGCCAACTATTCCTCAATCCATTCTTTTGTGCTAGGAAGCTCCCCTGATCGACGCTCATCCACGCGCATAGCTTGGTCAAGAGCACGCCCCAGCGCTTTGAAAATAGCCTCAGCCCGATGGTGGTCGTTTGCACCGCAGTGGATGAGGACATGGAGGTTGAGTCGTCCTTCAATAGCCAATGTCTCTAAGAAATGGCGGACCAAATCCGTGGGAAAACCAAACATGTCGTTCTCGGCAAAGCCCAGCTCAAGTCTAGCATATCCCCGGCCGCTTAAGTCCACCGCAACCATGGCCATGGCATCATCCATGGGCACAGTGGCATCAGCCATACGTGCTATGCCGCGCTTGTCACCTAGAGCCTCTTGGAGAGCCTTGCCCAAGCAGATAGCCACATCTTCAACCAAGTGGTGCGGATCGTCACCGGTGGCCGAAAGGGTGATATCAAGTAGACCATGGCGCGATAGTTGTGAGAGCAAGTGGTCAAAGATGCGAATGCCTGTAGCAATCTCGTAACACCCAACCCCATCCACATCCAATCTGAGGCTAATGTTGGTCTCCTTGGTTTTACGTTTGATGACTGCGGTACGAGACGGCATGGCAATCTCCTTTATAGTTTCCTGAGTTCCTCAAGCAGTATATCATCTTCCTCCGGCCGGCCGACACTCAAACGAATGCAGTTTTCCATCCCCGGAGAGTTGAAACACCGCGTTAGGATACCGCGCGTCTCCAGTGCTGCCTGGAGCACATTGGCCTCTCCTCGAAGTACGCGGCAAAGGATGAAATTGGCCTGCGAGGGATAGGGCTCAAGCCAGCCAAGACATGCTAGCTCGCCGTAGAGCCTTTCGCGCTCGGCCACAATAAGCTTTACCCTATCCTGAAGCAACTCAGCATCTTTCAGAGATTCGCGTGCCGCCACCACGGCTGCCGCATTTACATTGTAGGGATCACGTACAGCATGCAGCATCTCTGCCACCTGTACAGGGAAAAGACCATAGCCCACGCGCAGTCCCGCCAATCCCGCCCACTTACTGAAAGTGCGTAGCACCATGAGGTTCGGAATCTTCCCTATTTGGTGAGCAAAGGTCTTCCCCGTAAACTCATAGTAGGCCTCATCCACTACCGTAGGCAGCCCGAGCGCCAGAATCTCCTGGATAACCTCATCTGGTGCAAGCGTGCCAGTGGGATTGTTGGGGTTGGCAATAAAGATAAGCTTGGTTGCCGCCGTAATCGCCTTTTTAATACCCGCCGTGTCTATCCGAAAGCACTCATCGCGCGGCACGCTCACCACCCTAACGCCTTGGAGGCCAGCATAGAAACTGAACATGGCAAAGGTAGGCGGCAAGTTGATGATATCCTCGCCCGGAGCGCAGAAGAGACGTATCAGAAGATCAATAAGCTGGTCAGAACCCGACCCTGCCACGATGTTCTCGGCAGGTACGTCGGTATAGCCCGCCAGCTCACACCGCAGTTCGGCCTGGGTCGCATCGGGGTAGATGTGATAACCCTCAAAACAGCTCAGCGCCGCCTGCACACGAGGGGAAGCGCCATAATTGTTCTCGTTGGCATCAAGCTTGACCACCCGCCCAGAAAAAGCATCGGGCGACTTACAGGCCGCATACCCTGCAAAACCCGCCAGCTCGGGTCGGATAAAACTCTCTATTCCTTTTTGGTTCTCAGGCATTTCCATCCTCCTCATTATCGGTCGTCAACGCACGGGCATGAGCCATGAGTCCCTCAGCTTGAGCCAAACTCACCGCCACATCTGCAAAACTGCGGCGCATTTCGCCGTCTACATTCACCACATTCATCAGTCGAATAAAATCGGTCACGTTTAGAGGTGAAGCGAAGCGCGCCGTGCCACTAGTAGGCAAAGCGTGACTCGGTCCGGCAACATAGTCACCCATGACCACTGTGGGGTGTGTACCGATGAATACGCACCCGGCATGCTCAATGCGGGAGACATACTTTCCAGCGTCTTCAAGATAGAGACATAGATGCTCTGGGGCATACAGATTGCTAAGAGCAAATGCCTCGTCCAAACTCGCCACCACGGCGATTATGCCCCGGCTCACGAGCGACTCCTCGATAATAGCGCGGCGCTCCTGCCGCGGTAATTCATTCTCAACCATTTTTTGCACCGCCTGTGCCAATGCCTCGGAGGTGGTGATCAGAACAGACTGGGCGAGCGGATCGTGTTCGGCTTGGGCTAGTATGTCCCACGTCACCCAAGAGGGGTTAGCCTTGTCGTCGGCAATTACCACCACTTCGCTCGGCCCCTGCAGACCATCAATATCCACGGCACCATAGAGTTGTTTTTTAGCCAGCATGACAAAAAGATTGCCTGGACCACAGATCTTATCCACCTTAGGCACGCTCTCCGTACCGCAGGCCAAAGCAGCAACTGCCTGAGCCCCGCCTATGGCGAAGACTCGATCTGCACCCGCGATGGCCGCCGCCGCAAGTGTACGCACCGGCACTTTGCCATCCTTGCCAGGAGGTGTGGCAATGACAACCTCCTCTACACCAGCCACCTTGGCGGGGATGGCCGTCATTAGTACCGACGAAGGGTAGCTAGCCATGCCACCGGGGACGTAGAGCCCCACCCGCTTTAAAATGCGAGCCACCGTGCCAGGATCCATCCGCGCCACCCCAGTCAGAAAGGCCTCTCGCTGCTTCTCGTGAAAACTCCACACTTGGCTGGCGACGATCTTTAGGTCAGAGATGGTCTGCGAGGCTACCTGCTCAACAGATGCCACGATTTCTTGGGCAGGTACTTCCAAGACATTAAGCGTGATGCCATCAATTTGCGCAGTGTATCCCCGAAGTGCCGCGTCGCCGTTTCTTTGCACCTCGCTAACGATCTGTGACACAGCGAGAACCGGGTCGGCAGTGCCAAAAAGCTCTTGCAGGCGCTCTTTGAGTTTGGGAGATGCCTCTGGCAAGACAAAGCCCGCATTACGCGCGAGGAGCTCTGTCGCATCTTTAAAGCCTCTTACACATTTCACGCCATTGCCCCCAAGCCCTGGCAGAGAGCATCCAAAAAGCCATTGATCCGCTCCTGTTTCAGCACCGTAACCTCCTGCCACCTCCCCACCACGCAGGCCGTAGACTCAAAGAGAGTATCTATGATCTTTAGGTTATGACGCGCAATGGTGGAGCCGGTTTCAGTATTTTCTATAAGGAGGTCGGCATCCTCCGGCAAAAAGGCCTCCGTCGCCCCCCATGTTGGGATGACGCGATATCGCCCCAGGCGTCCCGCGCGCGCGTAGTGGTCGGCAATATTGACATACTCGGAGGCCACACGGCATGGCATTTCTTGTTTTTGGCGCAAGTCGCGGAACTCAGCCAAGCTTTCCACCGGTAGCGCGCCGTCCACCACCGCCACAATGCGCACCCAGCCATATTTCAGATCCATGAGTTCCCTAACGGGGCTGGATGGAAACTGGTATAGGTGATCGGTGAGCCAGTCGCGCCCAGTGACGGCCAGATCAAAGTTGCCGTTCGCCACCTGGAATGGCATATCCTGCGGACGGATGACGGTGATGGAAAAGCCCGCTGGCCCCTGGGGATGGCGGTTGCCTGTGTCGGAAGGATATCCATCCACGATAAGCCCCGCCGCATCCAACACCCGGCGCACATGTGCCTGCTGATGGCCATCAGGCAATGCTAGGCGCACTTCATCGGCATCACGGGCAAAGTTCTCTGCCCTTATCCTTAGGGGTAAAATCATACTGCGCGGTTCAGGAGTCACGGCATCTGATAAGTGCGGATTAAGGGTATTCAATAGCCACGCCATATCCTTAGATTTTAAGCTCTGCGCATTAGCGATAAGACACGCCCGGAAGTCCGCCGCTTTCCCCAGAGGGGCAAGCCCACCGCAGGCAGCCTCATCCACACTTTTCCTGGAAAGTAATACGATCTCGGCATTCTCCGGAGGGTACCCATCAGCCGCACCCCAGAGCGGATAAATGCTAAAACGCGGCAACCTAAGTTCTGCAGCCAAGCGTTCCGCCAAATTGGGGTACTCACTTGCGATGCGTACGCAACCATTCTGCGTTATGAGCGTCCCGTCCCGCAATCGCTCGGCGGCAGCTACTACAAACACACCACCCTCCCCATAGCCAAGGTCCCGCAGCTTGATGATAGCGCTATGGGGGAACTTCACCAATTGCTCAGTAAGCCAGTCCAGCCCACAGATCCCCAGATCATAGTTGCCGATAGCTACCTGTATGGGAATATCTTTCTCCTGGAACATCTTGGCAGCAAGCCCCTGGAAGGACTCTGAGGTAAGGCGGTATAAGCGCGCCTTGTCGCTGTACTCACTAAGCCCCCAGCCTGCCCGGCTCAGGAGCTCAGCCATAGGCGCAAGGAGACGGCCCTTGGGCAACGCAACGCGCAACGTCGCTAGGTTTGCAGCAACCACTTCTTGACCTCTAAAGCACTCTCGCAAGTGATCCTCGCACCCGCCATGTCCACCACCACAAATCGGCCTGCCGCGTCGACCTCAACTATCCAAGCACCAGGCATGGTTTCCCCCAGTGACAAGCGGGTCGGGATACCGGCGTCTCGGAGCTCCGTGAGAAGCGCTACCCCTGTTTTAAACACGCCTGGCGGGCAAACCACCACTACACACATAGGCATAGCACCCTCTGGCAAGCACGCCATGAGACGATCCATATACAAGGCAAAGCCTGCGGCGGGAGTATCTTCTCCACCAAGCACCGAAATCAACCGATCGTAGCGACCACCCCCACCGACGTTATCCTCCCCAGCATAGATACGAAAGATAAGCCCTGTGTAATATTCGAAACCCTTACCTGCCGTCATGTCGACTTGGCAGGGTACCCCCAGAGTCTCGATAAGCTCGAAACTCTGAATGAAATTATCCAGGGCCATCCGATAGTCCGGTGTCGCCATTGGGGCAAGGGCGCACAGGTTTTTAAGATAACCCGAAGACTCCCCGCGCGTATCACAAAGGAGCTTCATGATTTCCAAGCCTTGGGGGGTTGCGGTCTTGACATCCGCTAAGGCCTCTGCGCCTAAGTCCAAGATGCGATCAAATAGGATACGCTGCTCCTCGGATGAGATACCCAAACCTGCGAGGGCAGCACGGATAAGCCCCGCGTGAGAAAGCCTAAGGCTTATGCCAGTCAGCTCTAATTTCCTAAGCGCAGCGAGCGCAAGTGCCACAAGGTCGGCATCCCCCAGGGGGCTGCCTGCCCCGATTAGCTCCGCCCCACACTGCCAGCGCTCACGTGCCTTGGTCCCCGTATCCTCAAAAACAAAAGTGTTGGTCGCATAAAAAAGGCGAGCAGGTTCTTCCTGAGCCAACCGTTCGAGATAGAGGCGAACGACAGGGATGGTAGCATCTGGTTTGAGTACCACCCTTTCACCACTCCAGCCATCCCAATCCAAGAACGAGTACACCCGTCGCAGCATACCCGGTGTCAGCGTGCCTGCAGCGGTGAAGAGATAGAGGTATTCCAGAGTAGGTGTCCTGACCTCATTATAGCCCGCCTGGAGGCAGGCCGTGCGAAAAGACAGCTCAACACGGCGGAACTGCGCCATATCCATTGGCAACATATCTCGGCAACCATTACATTTCTGAATCTGCACTACGCGTTATCCCATCTAGCCAATTGCATACTTTCCAAGTACAAAGAGTCCCAGCCCCATATGGAGTAACAAGGCAAAACAATAGCTGGAGCAATCATTCTACACTACAATAAATGCGGTCTTCAACCCAGTTGCGCATACGAGGTTATCCCGCCTATACTTAAGGAGTTTTCTTTGGAGGGGGACATGAAACGATTTTTACTACCTGCCATCATTGCTTTCGTGCTCTGCCTAATTCCCTCGCCAGTCCAAGCCGCAGTTCAAGTGACAGATCCCGCTATCCAGCCAGCTTTTTCCTTTGTTGATAGTATACGGGATTTCCTTAGTGACCCCAACGTGGCCTATCTTTTCTTCACTTTGGCCATTCTAGGCCTCCTTATTGAGATCATCACCCCGGGTTTCTATTTGCCCGGCATCATCGGGGTTATCGCAGCTGTCTTGGCATTCTATGCCATAGGGACACTATCCGTGAATCCTGTGGGGGTTGCCCTTATTATCGTGGCTTTGCCCATTTTCGTCTTGGGTGCCTATCGAGCAGCGGCTTTCATCCCTTCAACAATAGCGGGCATTGCCGCCCTCATCGCAGGTTCACTCTGCCTTTTCCATGATGGCCCCAGCATACACCCAGCCCTTATTGCCGCAGTGGTGATCATAATGTCTGTGGCATTTATCCTAGGATCCAACCGTGCAGTAAAAGCCCAGCGTTTGCGCGTCTCAGCCGGCCCTGAGGACTTAATTTCCCGCATAGCCGCCGTGCGCACCTCGCTTGAGCCAGAGGGCACGGTCATGGTAGAGGGCGAGCTATGGCAGGCAGAGCTAGACAATGGCCAAGCACAAGTGGGCGAAGAGGTTATCGTGACCGCCATCCACGGCTTGAAGCTAGTCGTGACTAAGAAAAACAAGGAGGTGCCCAAGTGACTATCGTACTCATTATCATCGCATTCCTCGTCGTAATCGTCTTGGGCGGCGCTATCAAGGTTGTCAATGAATACGAGCGCGGGGTGATTTTCCGGCTGGGGCGACTGGTGGGCGCACGCGGACCAGGCCTTTTCCTCATCATTCCGGTCATCGACCGTATGACCAAAGTTGACCTGCGCGTCATCACCATGGATGTTCCGGCCCAGGACGTTATCACGCGCGATAACGTAACCGTACGGGTAAACGCTGTGGTCTATTTCCGCGTCATCAACCCCGAAGCAGCCGTAGTCAAAGTGTTAAGTTACGTAAAAGCGACCTCGCAGATCTCCCAGACTACCCTGCGCAACGTACTCGGCCAGCACGAGCTGGACGAGCTTTTGACCCAGCGCGAGAAGCTTAACGAGACACTGCAGAAGATTATCGATGAGCAAACCGATCCTTGGGGCGTCAAGGTAAGCATAGTGGAGATTAAAGACGTTGAGCTCCCCGAAACCATGCGCCGCTCCATGGCCGCTCAAGCGGAGGCCGAGCGTGTGCGCCGTGCTAAGATTATCCACGCCGAAGGCGAGCTTCAGGCTTCGCAGAAGCTATCCGATGCTGGTAGCGTAATCGCGAAAGAACCAGTGACACTACAACTTCGCTACTTGCAGACGCTTACCGAGATCGCCACCGAGAAGACCAATACATTGATCTTCCCTGTACCCATTGATCTCATCGCCCGCTTCATGGAACACCGAGGGGAGTCAAGTTCATCTGAAAAGGAAAAGGAGAAAGGGAAAAAGTAAAAGGGCGAGGGTCTGCCACGGCCAAAGTCGTAGTGAGAACTTACTGTACCTCCAAGAGTGCAGAACAAACCGCACAGTTAGTTTGTGATGGCATGGTAGTGCGTCTAAGCGAGTAAAGATTGGGTCATTCGGTGCTTTGGCCGCCCGTAGCTGACACTTTCAGAGTAACATCGCCTGCGGGCATCCTCATAAGGCAACCGCCCCCCATTCGTATCAGGAGTGCTCCATCAGAGGCCACATCCTCTGCCACTCCCTCGTAAAACATGCCGCCCGCAAGTACCTGCACCTCTTTGCCTAGTGTCGTTAGGCGGGCACGCCAAGCCTCAAACACAGGCTCACCCCGAAGAAACGCTTCATATAAATGCTCAAACCGCGCCAGTAGTACACACAGCACCACTGAGCGCGAGAGCTCTCGGCCAATCTCCCTAGAGAGACTTGTAGCCGTAGGGCTTATCTTGAGACAAGCAGCCGAATCCAAGTTGACGTTCAGGCCAATACCGATAACGGCATAGCTCTGGCAATCTGTTCGCAAACCTGTCTCAACGAGAATACCGCTTACCTTTTTGCCTCTTATCAGCACATCGTTGGGCCATTTTAGCTCCGCTACAATCGGCGTGATCGCTGTGACAGCTTCCGCCACCGCAAGCGCCGCAACCATCACGAGGCCTGGCAAACAGCGCATCTCTGGGTAGAGAATAAGTGAAAAGGCAAGACAACCCTGCGGAGAGATCCATTCTCGTTTGAGCCGCCCTCGCCCCGCCGTCTGTTCCCCAGCAAGCACAACCGTGCCATTGGCCACGCCTGCAATGGCAGCCGTTCGTGCGACATCCATAGTTGAGGCCAAGCGAGGAACGTATTGTATATTCCGGCCAACGAAGCGAGTCCTTAGCCCCTGCTCAACAATCGCCGGGGTAAACTCATCTTTTGCCACAGTCTAAGCATGACACGCGACCAACCAGAAGTCAAAAGCAGAGGAAC
>WRNP01000005.1 GCA_009776515.1 Dehalococcoidia bacterium
CCGCCGACCGAGCCGACGACAACTACGCCTACCATCACGACGACCACCACTACAACTCCGACTAGAACGGATGACCCAAGGGATACGATACCGCCATCATCTCTTACCACGCCCACTACAACCCCACCAGCGCCTCCATCAACAGCAGGTGGGGACTGGGCCCTCCTTAACCTCATTTTGGCCATCCTGGGAGCTCTCCTGGCCATAGGAGCCATCATCCGTGCTTTCTTCTGGCATGGTCGGGACGAAGACCGCTATGGTACCGAAGAAAAGAAGACCCGTCTCATTTGGCTGGTCATAGCCGTTGTCCTGGCCATAATAGGTTTCATCGTCTTCTTCTTCACCGAAGATGTGAGTCTCCCAATACGCTTCGTGGATATCTGGACCATTGCCAACGCTGTCATCTTCATCGCCGGTATCATCAGTGTCATACTGGCCTTCAAGCGAGAGGAGAAGGATTTTCAAGTGAACTCTCGTTAGGGTGAGATTACCCTAAACTAATCCCCTCAATAGTGCACGGGTCACCATGAATTTGGTGGCTCGTGCACTATTTGCAGGGCGTTCTTTCCTCCCTGCTGGTGGCATAACAGGATTTCCTTAGAAACGTATGCTGAACCAGGTTTGGCAATAAGGGGCGATTGGAGCCCATAGTCCGCCTTACTTAGTCAGCAGGGGTTGCCATTTATCACCTCGGGTGACCGAGAACCTTGATGATCTAATGACTCACCTGATTCATCCAGACATACTCTGTATACTAAAACTATCCACGAAATTCAGGAACGAAACATCTTATGCTATAATTAAATCATCCCGGACTCTTGGAGTGAGCAGTTCACATGAAGATTGATTGGAAAAGAAGCCTAATAACCTGCGCCATCATCGCTGTGGCGGTGGTGGCGTTTTTTACCCTGGTCCTACCCCCTGAAGAAGCGCTGGACGAAATCCCCATCTCTCAAGTGGTTGCCATGACCAAAGAGCATCGGGTGACCAGTATTGTCATCAGCAGTGATGGCGTTACTCTGACCATCACAGATAAGGGTGGTCAAAAATATACCTCTTCTAAAGAATCGGGCGTCAGCATCAATGAATATGGCATGGATCTTGCCGATATCAAACTTGTGGCCGAAAAAGCGGGCGGAGTTAATTGGGGCACTATCATCTACTACGTTGTGCCTATACTACTCATGGGAGGGTTGTTCATCTTCATTTTAAGCCAAGCTCGTGGTGCTAGCAATCAAGCCCTCTCATTTGGGCGTTCCCGTGCCCGACTTTTTAGCCGAGATAAACCGACGGTGACTTTTGAGGATGTGGCTGGGGTGGAGGAAGCCAAACAGGATCTGCGTGAAGTGGTGGAGTTCTTGAAATCCCGCGAAAAATTCCAAGCCTTGGGGGCACGCATCCCCAAGGGCGTACTGCTCACTGGCCCGCCCGGCACGGGCAAGACCCTCTTGGCACGGGCGGTGGCAGGCGAGGCTGGCACACCGTTTTTTTCCATTTCCGGTTCGGAGTTCATGGAGATGTTCGTAGGCGTGGGCGCTTCCCGGGTCCGCGATCTTTTTGAACAGGCTAAGCGTAACGCCCCCTGTATTATCTTCATTGATGAGATCGATGCCGTAGGGCGTGAGCGCGGTACGGGACTGGGCGGCGGACATGATGAGCGCGAGCAAACCCTGAACCAAATATTGGTGGAGATGGATGGTTTCGATACCAATACCAGTGTTATCGTCATGGCGGCTACCAACCGCCCGGATGTCTTGGACCCGGCACTTTTACGCCCAGGGCGTTTCGACCGGCGCGTGGTTCTGGATGCCCCTGATATCAGCGGGCGCGTTGCCATCCTTAAGGTGCATGTCAGGGGCAAGCCCCTGGACGGAAATGTCAACCTTGAAGTCATCGCCAAGCTTACGGCCGGTTTCTCCGGAGCTGACCTGGCCAATCTGGTCAATGAGGCGGCTATTTTGGCTGCCCGGCGCAATAAGAAAGTTATCGAGATGTCGGAACTGGAGGAGTCCATTGACAGGGTCTTGCTTGGCCCAGAGCGCAAGAGTCGACGCATGACCGATGAGGAAAAGCGACTAGGGGCTTACCATGAGGCTGGCCATGCTTTGGTAGGGCATCTTTCCAAACACCTAGAACCGGTGCGCAAGGTGTCCATCATCCCGCGCGGCATGGCAGGTGGTTACACCAAGTCGCTTAGGGAGGATAAGAAGTATCTCACCTTGTCCTATCTCAAGGATGAATTGGCGATGTTTTTAGGCGGGCGTTCCGCAGAGGAGTTGGTCTTCGGCGAGATCTCGACCGGTGCTTCCTCTGATATCAAGCAGGCAACCGACTACGCCAAGCGCATGGTGGTAAGTTGGGGCATGAGTAAAGAACTAGGGCCTCGCACTTTTGGTCAAAAGGAAGAGATGGTATTCTTGGGACGAGAGATATCTGAGCAGCGGGACTACGGAGAGGCGGTGGCCGACCAGATTGATGCTGAGGTCAATCGCATCATTCAGGAGGCTTATCAGACAGCCATAGGGTTGCTGACTGAAAACCGCGCCAAACTGGAACAGCTGGCCCAAGCGCTTCTTTCCAGAGAAACCTTGGAGGGGGATGAGTTGGACAAGGTCTTTGACGAGCCTCCGCCGGCAATGACACCTGAGGATACAATGGCGTCACCCTCATCTGTAGCGGTCCAGACTGAGCATAAAGCGCGCACGAAACGGCGGGCTGTCCCATCTTTGCCCGATATAGCGCCGCCGCGGCAAGCGCCGCAACCATCATAGAGCTTTTCCAATCTTAAGAATGAGACCTGCCCCCAGATATGATAGGGCAGGTCTCATTCTTAAAGGCTTGTTGCTACACAGCAGCGCCAGTATTGACACAACAGCAGTATCGTATTCACAGTATCGGGGAGGAGTGGCGGTTTCTGGAGATCTATGTTTAGCTTTGCTTTCCTTTTATATCTTCCGGAGCAATACATAATCCGCTAGGCAATACAGGGCTTCGCGGGCAGGTTTGGCGGGCAAATTGAGCAGGTTGGCTGTGGCGCGTTGGGTATATTTTGCGGCTTCCTGATAGCACTCGTCGATAATGCTTGAACCGCGCACTATCTCAAGCGCTCGCTGTATGTTGACCGCGATATCTTCGCGGGCGATGATCTTATCAATGGGATTGTCGTGTGGGTAGCGCTCGACAATTTTCATGGCGGGCAGGGTCACTGTGCCCTGCGCCAGATCCGCACCTACCGGTTTGCCCACCTCGGCCTCGGTGCCGATATAGTCCAGAATATCGTCCACAATCTGGAAAGCGATGCCCAGATTATAGCCATAGTCGCTTAAGATTTGCACGGCCTCCTCTGGGGCGTCGCTCAGCACTGCCCCAGATTCGGTTGCCAGGGTGAACAGGGCGGCAGTCTTGGCGGCAATGCGCTCAATGTACTGTTCATAGCTTTGGGGCAGCTTGAAAGCACTGAAAGCCTGCTTGATTTCGCCGCGAGCTATGACACCTAGAGTGCGGGAAAATATTTTAACGGCGCGAATACTGCCGGTATTGGCTGCCGTTTCACCGGCGTGGGCAAAGAGAAAGTCCCCCAAAAGAATGGCGAGGTCCACGCCCCAGACAAAATTGATGGTCGGTCGGCCGCGGCGCATGTCGGCAGAGTCGATGGCATCATCGTGTACTAAAGTGGCGATGTGCATAAACTCGGAGGAGGCCGCCATGGCCTGGTGGCGCTCCTTGCGGTAGCTATAGAGAGAACCTGCCAGAAGAGTTAGTGTGGGACGAACCATTTTGCCGCCCACCAAGATTTGTTGTAGCATACGTTGCATTTCCGGGAAATCTTGCTGAGAGTCGATAAGGCGACGAAATTCTGCCTCTACACTGTTCAGGCCGGGTTGGATGAGGGTGTAGACTTGATTAAGATCCATATATACCCATGCGCTCCTGTTCCGCGGCGACTACGCCTTCCTCCAATTTGGCAAAGAGAATATGGGGTGGCTTGAGGGCTTGGCCGGCGGCAGGTATCACCAGGCGCCAGCCAGCTTTAGATACGGCTCCATCGAAGCCGAGGTATTCATGCAGGCGCTGAGAGCTGTGCGGCAGGAATGGGTAGAAGATCGTCTTTAAGGCGGAGATAACGCCGATGGCGGTATAAAGTGAGGTGGCAGCGGATGCGGCGTCATCTTTAATGGCTTTCCAGGGAGCCTTATCATCTAGATAACGGTTGGCAGCTTGGGCTAAGAACAGGGCTTCTTTGATAGCTTCTTTAAAGCGGCATCCTTCCAAGAAGCGGCCTACCATAATGACGGTGGTTTCTGCCTTGGCAAGAAGAGCCTCGCTGTCGGAGTCTAATGTTTCTGGCGTGGGCACCGCACCATTAAAACGTGTATAGGTAAAGCTCAATACCCGTTGCACTAGGTTGCCATAGGTAGCAACCAGCTCGTCATTGTTACGCCGCACGAATTCCCGCCAGGAAAAGTCAGCATCTGAGCTCTCGGGCATATTAACCGACAGCAGATAGCGTAACGGATCAGCCTCGTAGCGGGACAAGAAATCATGCACCCAGATGGCCAAATTACGGCTTTTGGAGAACTTTTGTGATTCGATAGTGAGGAATTCATTGGCCGGGACATCATAGGGCAACCCCAAACTGCCGTAGCCCATGAGTATGGCAGGCCAGACGATGGTATGAAAGGGAATGTTGTCCTTGCCGATAAAATAATAAGCCTGCGCCTGGCCATCATGCCAGAAATTCTGCCAGGCATCGGGGGTGCCCTGACTTTTAGCCCATTCGATGGCGGCAGAGAGGTAGCCAATGACGGCTTCGAACCACACATAGAGGCTTTTGCCAGGATAGCCGGGCAGCGGTAATGGGATGCCCCAGTCGATGTCGCGGGTGATAGCCCGATCTAGCAGTCCCTCCTCAAGATAGCGCTGGGTGAAGCGCCGCACGTTCACTCGCCAGTGTTCCTTAGTCTTCACCCAGGCGAGCAGGTCATCCTGGAAAGCGGAGAGTCTGAGGAAGAAGTGCTCCGATTCGCGGTAGATTGGGGTGGCGTGACAGAGCTTGCACTGGGCTTTGATAAGTTCGCTGGGGTTCATGGGCTTGCCGCACTGTTCGCATTGATCACCGCGTGCCCCGGGAGACTGACAGATAGGGCAGGTGCCCTCCACATAACGATCGGGCAAGTGGCGCTGACATATTTCGCAGTATGGCTGAGTGACCGCCTGTTTATAGACGAGCCCCTTGTCTAAAAGCTCAAGGAAGATATTTTGGGAGACGCGGGTGTGGTTTTCAGTACCGGTGGTCGTGAAAAGATCCCAGGAAATACCCAGCTTCTGCCAGTCTTCTAAGAAAAGTGCGTGGAAATGCTGAGCGATTTCGGCTGGGGTTTTGCCCTCTTGTTCGGCTCGGATGGCCACTGGCGTGCCGTGGATGTCGGAGCCAGATATCATCAGTACCTCATTGCCCATAGCGCGGTGGTAACGGGCGAAGATATCGGCGGGCAGATAGGCCCCAGCCACGTGTCCCAGATGCAGGCGCGAGTTGGCATATGGCCAAGCCACGCATATTAAGATACGCTCAGACATAGGGCTTAATGTAGCATAAACCGACGGAAAGGACCAGAGTGGGCAGTGACGTGCGGTTACGTCTGGGGCTCGGCCGCTACTTCGAGAACCTCGGTTTCCGGCAGGAAAGTTAGCACCATTTCGCCCTTGGTCTCACGGTGGTGGGCATAGCCCTTTTTTAGGGCATCATCGACGCAGTATCTCACCGATTTACCGCCGGAGTTAACCTCTTTGCCATGCCCGTCTTCGTCTACCACGAGGTACCTTTTGGGGTAGGGGATGACCTGCCCGCAAATATCACATTTGACTTGACCCACGGAAATACAACCACGACGCATTGTTTTGCTCAAGCTCCTTTATATCGTTTGGTGTCTTATTTTGCCTATTTTGTTTCAAGCCACAGCCTGTACAGATCCTTGCGAGACAGCCCGCTGACTGCGGCGATCTCGGTCACAGCATCTTTGACGCTTCGCCCTGCACCGATCAGCTCCTTTATCTTGGCGCTCAATTGAGTGTGGGGCACATATCCAGTGCCCGGCTCGGCGCCGGCGATTACCAGAGTGAACTCACCGCGCGGAGCACTAAAATAACTCAGAGCCTCCGTAGCTGTGCCGCGGAAGACCTCTTCGTGTATCTTTGTCAACTCCCGACATACGGCAAGGCGACGGTTGCCCAACACGGATATTATATCACGTAAGGCCTCGTTTAGGCGATGTGGCGCTTCGTAGGCGACCAGAGTGGCCGTCTGACCAAGGGCGTCCTCCAAGAATTTGCGACGGGCGTTTCCCCGACGGGGCAGAAAGCCCAAGTAGTGGAAGCGATCGGTGGGCAGTCCGGATACGGCGACGGCGGTAACGGCTGCAGACGGACCGGGCACGGGGATAACGGAGAACCCCAAACGCTGGGCTGCTACGACAAGCTCGTAACCCGGATCGGAGATACCCGGCATGCCGGCCTCAGAAACCAGGGCCACATCGCCACCCTCAAGCGCTTGGAGCAAGTGGTCCAGCTTGGCGCTTTTGTTGTGCTCAAAATAGCTGATAAGGGGGGTGCGGATGCCGAAGTGGGTGAGCAGGCATCGGGTGGTGCGTGTGTCCTCAGAGGCGATTAAGGAGACCTCTTTCAAAACGCGAATGGCCCGGAGCGATATGTCCTCCAGGTTACCGATGGGGGTGCCCACCACGTATAGAGATGGCATAGCTTAGTTTAGCACAAAGGGTAGGCGGCGGTGGTTTAGATACACTCTTTAATTTTCCGAGCGAGGGCAGCATTGAAAAGGGGCTGGGCAGCGATTTCGTCAACCGTAGCCTCCCTAAGGCGTGCTACTGAGCCGAAGTTCTTGAGAAGGGCTTTTTTGCGGCGAGGGCCAATGCCTGGTACGTTGTCCAGGGTGGAAGCGAAAGTCTGGCGTTTACGGAGGTTGGTATGGTAGCCCAAGGCGAAGCGATGAGCCTCGTCACGTACACGTTGGAGGAGCTGGCGACCAGGAGAACTTGCGCTTAAGCGAATGGGCTGAGCCAGACCGGGCACAAAAATCTCCTCATGCTCCTTGGCCAAACTGGCTACGGGGACCATCGAGGCCTCAACGGCCTCAAGGGCGGTGCAGGCCGACCTCAACTGCCCCTTGCCGCCGTCGATAAGCACCAAACCCGGGAGAGCAGCCCAGTTGCCTTCCCCTTGGCCGTCCTTAGCACGGGCAAAGCGGCGCCTAAGCATTTCCTCCATCATGGCATAATCGTTAGCACCCTGTATGGTCTTGATACGGAAGCGGCGGTAATGGGAAGGCCTGGGGCGTCCTTCCTCAAAAACAACCATACTGCCAACGGCAAGCTGCCCCTGGATATTGGAGATGTCATAGCCCTCAATGCGCTGGGGAGTTTCTGGTAGCCGTAGTACGGCCTTGAGTTCCTCAAGAGCCTCACCGAGGGCCTGAGGCTGCGAAAGGTGCTTGATGCGCAGTTGCTCCAAGGCGCGCTGAGCGTTAGTTTGTACCGTTTCCATCAATTCCTTGCGGGGGCCGCGCTTGGGTACGGCCAGTCTCACTGCTCCGCCGCGCTTTCGTGTGAGCCACTCTTTAATGACACTCTCGCCTTCCGCGGGGTGTTGCAATAGGATCAGTGGCGGGATATTTTGCGAGACGGCATAGTATTGCATGACAAAACTGCCCATGGTGGCGGAAGGCTCCTCGGCGTTTGTGCCTTGCAGTAAAAAACCTTCTCGTCCCAGGAGTTTGCCGCCACGGATGAAAAATACCTGTACAAATGCCTGATCGCCGTTCTGAACGAAAGCAGCGGCATCGGCATCACCCCGCACGCGGGTTGCGACGCGTTGCCAGGCGACTACCTCACGCATGGCTTTTATCTGATCGCGCAGTCTGGCGGCTGCTTCGTAGTGCTGGGCCTCCGCGGACTGTTTCATGCGTTTCATGAGTGACTGCTCTAGCCTTAAATGCTTGCCGTCTAAGAATTGGATGACACCTTGAATAATCTCGCTATACTCCTTGCGTTCCAGCTGTCCGGTACATGGCGCAAGGCAATGGCGCATATCGTATTCCAGGCAAGGGCGCTCTCGGCGTTGGTTGAGGTCGGTATTGCAGGTACGGAAAGGGAAAATACTTTTAGCTACATCCAGCGCTTGGCGGATGGAATAAGCGCTGGCGAATGGTCCGAAATAGCGTGCGCCATCGCTGGCTACGCAGCGCACCACCTGCACCCGAGGCCAGTCTTCATTCAGGTCTATCTTGATGTAGGGGTAGCCCTTATCGTCTTTTAAGCGGATGTTGTATTCGGGCCGAAAGCGCTTGATCAGATTCAGCTCTAGGATGAGGGCTTCTTCTTCAGACCGGGTAACGTAGAAATCAATATCGTTGATGCGGCGCACGAGTTGAACTGTTTTTGGCGTAAGATCGCTGTCGTTGAAATACGAGCGGACGCGGCTTCTAAGGCAACCTGCCTTGCCAACGTAGATGACTTTACCCGCAGCATCTTTCATGAGGTAGACGCCGGGGCTCTCTGGCAGCGAGCTTAGGCGTTCGGTGACGATGGCCTTAATGGGTGTAGGCATAATGCGTGCAGGCATTTTAACATAATTTGCAGCAATGGCTTCCGAACACAAGATGTTGCTACGCCAGATCGGCTGTGGCAACGAGGCAAAGGCATGCCACGGCATGGGCAGGCCTCGGCCAGTTCTGCGTTATTAAGCTTTCTGAGACTAGCCTTTTTTGGGCGGGCGTGCTTTTCCTGATGCACTCTGCGGCGAGGCCATGGCTCGTATGCGTGTTTCGGCTTCAGCAGCCCGAGCCTGGATGCGCCCCGCAAGATCGGCGGATACGGCCAGAATCTCACCAATGGCTGAAGTCGTGAATATACCTAGGCTGGCGATCTCGGCTGCGGCTTGAGATGCCCGATCTGCAGCTTCTTCACCGGCGCGTCGGACCTCTTCGGCTTTCTCACTAGCCTCGGCAGCCATCTGGCGCAGTGTGTCTATGGCTAACCGTGAGGCTTTATCGGCCTCGTCGGCTTTAGCGGCGGCTTTTTCAGAAGCCGCGATGGCTGCCCGGGCAATTTGATCCGCTTTATTGGCGGCTTCGGTGGCGGCTCGAGTTGCCTGTTCTGCAGCTTTCTCGCCGGCTGCACGGGCTGCCTCAGAGGCCTGCGTGGCGGCTATGGCTGCCTCACCTGAGAGCTTAGCGGCGGCTTCGGCACGACGGGCGGCCTCCGTGGCTTCGCCTATGGCGGCTTCCATCTCATCCAGGATCTGGGGGAGGGGTTTGGTTAAAATCTTAGAGCGGCGTACTTCTTTGTTTTCGGACTCGGTGTTTGCGGGCATTCTTCTCCTCCTAATTCCCAATCAAATTATAGCACTTCCCCTTTTTTTCAAAACCGAGCCATACAATAGTGGAACAAACTCGGCTTAAAATGTTGCCCTTCTGCGGTAGAAAATTTTGACCATTCCGGCTTAGCGGTAGCCATAAAGGCTTGCAATACATCGGAGTTATGTTAAAATATGGGTCAGTTTTGCATTCCCCCGACTAAGCTAGGCCAATGTTCGGGGAGACCAAAAGGAGTGAAAAGTGAAAGATGACGTCCAGAGCTTCATAAGCTACCTGCGTGTCGAGAAAGGCTTTTCCGGCAATACCACTTTGGCCTATGAGAACGATCTGAAGCAGCTCGCTGATTTTGCTGCCGGTCTTGCCGGGAAAGAGAACCTGCCGAGTTGGGATAGCTTCAGCCGCGAGGACATGCTTGGTTACCTGTTAAATTTGAAAGAACGCAATTATGCGGTGACGACGGTTGCCCGCAAGGTAGCCGCCGCCAAGTCTTTTTTTGGCTTCTTGGTATCTGAGGGAAAATTGAAGACCAACCCCATGGATAACATCAGCTCCCCGAAGGTGGGTAAAGCCTTGCCAGACACGCTGACCGTATCCCAGGTGCGCGAACTTTTAGCTCAGCCTACCAAGTCGGGCTCGCCGGAAGCTAAGCGTGACCGCGCGATGCTGGAGCTCCTATATGCATCCGGTATGCGGGTTAGCGAGCTCGTAAACCTTGATCTAACCGATGTGGACACTAACAACGGCCATGTGCGGCCCTTTGGCAAGGGTAAAAAAGAGCGCCTGGTGCCTATCTACCCTGGGGCAGCTCGCATGGTTGATGAATATATCAAGGACGTGCGCCCGCGCTTTGTGCACAACGTAGCAGAAAAAGCTCTATTCGTGAATCAGCGAGGCGACAGGCTGACCCGCCAGGGATTGTGGCAGATCCTCAAGGGGTATGCCCGGCAGGCAAATTTGGAACATCGGGTGACCCCGCATACCCTGCGCCACAGTTTTGCTACCCATATGCTTAATGGCGGGGCCGATCTCCGCTCGGTACAGGAACTTTTAGGACACGCCAACATTTCCACCACCCAAATTTATACCCATCTTACTTCTGATCATATCCGTCAGGCCTACGATAAGGCCCATCCCAGAGCGAAAGCAAAGGAGAACTAATGGCCCGCAAATATGTTACTCCCAAAAAAAAGCGAAGCCACACGGTTGCCCCTGCCCACCATAAGCTGCCGGAAAGTGCGCCGCTGGCCAGCCCCGAGATTTCGGTAGCCTATTCATCGGCAGCGAAAGCTACACCAACCCCTGTTGCTGCCGAGTCGGTGAAATACGAGAGCTTGCCGCGGGAGCTTAGGCGGACGGCGCTACTTACGGTCATCACTATAGCTATCATGATCGTGTTGTGGCTGATATTCCGCTAGATTGGACAGAGCTCTTGGCCCTGGTTAAAACCATGGGTGGGAGCCAGGTTGTTAGCAAGCGGCGATGTTTGCGTTGATATCAGATTTGTTAGGGTATCGGAGTTGTTAAAAGCGGTGCTGGAGGCAGCGTATTGAGTGCCTTTCTGGATCGACACTAAAAGACGGCCGCTATCTGATGTAGTTTTTTACTGCCAAATGTTAGTCCGGATGGACATGGGTAAAAAATAACCAGGAAAGCAGGTATCTGAATGAAACAGTATCCCTCGGAAAAGATACGCAACATTGTGTTACTCTCCCACAGCGGGGCAGGCAAGACCACTCTCTCCGAGGCCCTGCTTTTTGTAACTGGGGCGATTAACCGCCTGGGCAAGATTGAGGCCGGTAATACCACTTCTGATTACGATCCTGATGAGGTCAAACGTCACATTAGCATCAACCTTTCCATACTGCCCTGCGAATGGCATGAAACCAAACTGAATCTGATTGACTCGCCGGGCTATATAGATTTTGTAGGCGAAGTGCGCTCGGCAGTGCGCGTGAGCGAAGGGGCTATCATCGTGGTGGCCGCTACCTCGGGCATCGAGGTCGGCACTGAACTCACCTGGGGTTACGCCGAGGAAGCGGGGCTTGCCCGGATGGTCTTTGTCAGCAAAATGGATCGCGAAAATGCCAATTTCTTAAAGGTGGTTGAGCAGTTTCGGGCGCGTTACGGGGCAAAGTGTGTCCCGCTACAGCTCCCCGTCGGGTCTCATGTCGATTTTAAAGGGGTTGTCGACCTTCTGTCCATGAAGGCGTTTATGGGTTCGGCTTCAGAAGAAGGTGATATCCCCGCCGAATTTGCCAGCAAAGCTCAGGAGCTTCGCGCTCAAATGGTAGAAGCGGTAGCGGAGACCGATGATGACCTGATGGAAAAATACTTGGGCGGTGAAGAACTAGGCCAAAACGAGCTTGCGGCGGGGCTCAAAAAAGCTGTCGCTGGCGGGAAAATCATTCCTATTTTGGTCGGCTCCGGGCTTCAGAACATTGGAGCGCGGGAGTTGCTTAATGCCATTGTAGAGTTTATGCCGTCGCCGCAGGGCTGTCCCATTGTTTTTGCCGAGGACTCTGCCGTTAAGGATGCCGATATAAGTGGCCCTCTGTCTGCCCTGGTTTTTAAGACGACGGCTGATCCATATGTGGGGAAACTCACTTACTTCCGAGTCTTTACTGGTGCCATGGACAGCAATTCTCAGGTTTGGGATGTGAACCAAAATGCGGCTGAGCGCATAGGCCAGCTTTACATGCTGCGCGGCAAGGCCCAGGAAGCGGTAAACCGTGTGGAAGCGGGCGATATTGGGGCGGTGGCTAAACTCAGCGCTGCGGCAACAGGCGATACCCTGGGTATTCAGGACAAGGCAGTCAAGCTCCCGCCCGCTACCTTTCCCAAGCCCATTTTCAATGTGGCAGTGCATCCCAAGACAAAGGCTGACTTGGATAAGATGGGCACTTCACTCGTACGTCTGACTGAAGAAGATCCCACCTTGCGGGTGTACCGTGATCCCGATACTGCCGAGACTATCCTCTCTGGCATGGGAGATACTCAAGTAGATGTTGCTGCCGAGAGGATGCAGCGCAAGTTTGGGGTAGGGGTGGATCTTAAGCCGCCTAAGGTGCCCTACCGCGAGACTATCACCCGTAGCGTGAAGGCGGAGTTCAAGCATAAGAAGCAGACCGGCGGGCACGGCCAGTATGGTCATGTAATGCTGGAGCTGGAGCCTCTCCCGCAAGGCAGTCCGAACGAATTTACAAACCGCGTGGTAGGCGGTGCTATTCCCAAAAATTATATTCCGGCAGTGGAAAAGGGTGTCGTAGAGGGCTACAAAGAAGGTATGTTGGCCGGCTACCCGGTGGTAGGTATACGCGTGGCTGTTTATGACGGTAGCTTCCATCCGGTGGATTCCTCGGAAATCTGTTTTAAGATTGCCGGTTCCCAAGCGCTGAAGAAGGGTCTTGCCGAAGGCAATCCTATCATGCTGGAGCCTATTGTTAAGATCAAGGTTACGGTGCCTAACGATTTTACGGGGGACATCCTTTCCGACCTTAATACCAAACGGGCTCGTGTGCAGGGCATGAACCCTCATGGTGATATCAACACCATTGAGGCTGAGGTCCCCATGGCCGAAATGCTACGGTATGCTACGGATCTAAAATCCATTACCCAGGGACGTGGCACCTATGTCTTAGAACTCAGTCATTACGAACAAGTGCCCTCTCATATAACCGAAAAGATTATTGCCGATAGGGAGGCGGAAAAGGCCGCCGAGGACAAATAGATCTGGCTTGATTACGCCAGAGCCTGGCTGCGCGGTGTGGATGCGCCGGGGTTATGCAGGAGCGACCTAAATTGATGGCATGATGACGGTTGCTAGTAGCAAGCGCGGAAAGCAAGCAGTTGCGCAACGCTTTAAGAATGGGGAGTTCCTCGGATGACTCCCCATCTTTTGGTTCAAAAATTATTTTAGCTGAAACGAAAAGAGAGTCTTTATGCAATTTATTTTACTGCTGGGCGGATTGGCTCTTATTATCAAGAGCGCCGACACTTTGATTGAGGCTACGTCTAGCATTGCCCTGAGATACGGGGTGTCGACATTTGTCGTGGGTATTACGATTATTGCTTTTGGTACCAGCGCTCCTGAATTGGTGGTAGGATTGGTGTCTGCCATAAGCAAGACCAACGAGCTTTCTTTGGGCAATATCATCGGGGCTTCTTTTGCCAACGCGGCCTTAATCGTTGGTATAGCAGCCATAATCTTCCCCTTAGCCGTCAAGAACACGGTGATCAAACGTGAACTACCGATGTTGATCTTTGTACAATGTGTTCTGGGTTTTATGATCCTGGGCGATGGCAAAATGACCAGGGTTGAAGGAATAGTATTGCTCCTGGGGTTTGTGGGGTTTATTGTCTATATTATCAAAACTGCCAAAGGGCACCAGATTATCGCCACCGAAAGTAACGATAGCCGCAGTATTGCTGGCGGCGGAAATAATATTGCGGAGAACACGATAGGTGTCAGGGAAGACGGCTCTGTTAAGCTGTGGATCCTCAGCGCCATCGCTTTAATCGGCCTTTTTGTCGGCGGGAGATTGGCTGTTGATAGCAGTACCAGAATTGCCGAAAGTCTTGGCTTGAGCGAAACCATTATCGGCTTGACGGTGGTTGCCATCGCTACGACCATGCCTGAGCTTATGACCAGCATCATGGCGGCTAGGAAAAAGGAGCCCGATCTTGTACTCGGTAACTGTATCGGTAGCATTTTGTTCAATATACTATTGGCATTGGGGCTGTCTGCCGCTATAAATCCCATTGCAGTTCAAGGGAATATGGCATTAGACATATTGCTCATGATACTGCTGACAGTTGCAATTTTGATCGTGGCTCTTGTTAAAAAACGAATCTCAAGAGTGTGCGGAACCATATTGGTGGCGGGTTACGCTATTTATCTCGGTTTTAAGGTAGTGGCTGTCTTTCTGTAAACCATCGCCAATAAAAAAACAGCCGGTCGCCCAATGTTTCCTATGGGCATATTTCGGAAACAACTTTTCTTGACAACTGATCTTGCTTGGTGTACGCTACAGCAAATTGAATATTGTCAAACCATTGACGCAGAGGTAAAAACAGCCTAGGCGCTGTACAGAGAGTTCGGCTTAGCTGAGAACCGAATAGAGATGCCGGCTGTTAAATGGGCTGCCGAGGGCATGGTCAAAGGTGTTAGTGGCACCGAGTATTCCATGACGTGACGCATACGTGAGTTGCGAGGGATATGTTTGTATCCCGCAGAGAGCACAGAGTTGTTTCTGTGAAACAAGGTGGCACCGCGAATCGTCGGTATTCGTCCTTGGTAGAGCATATAGCTTTACCAAGGATTTTTTTATTTTCGCCAGCCTTAGGCGTTGTGGGTGGGATATAAAGTTTTTCTGAAGGAGTATTCATATGATCAGGCCTACTTTGGAAGAGGCCAAGCGCTTATCGCCCGGCCATACCGTAATCCCTGTGGCGTTGGAGATCTTCTCCGACCAGAAGACTCCAATTGAAATCCTGAGGAACATACGCAAACGGAATGACGGCTGGTATATCCTAGAGAGTGTGAACGGCGGCGACAGTTGGGGGCGCTATTCATTTTTAGGATATAAACCCGTTATGACCATAAGTGGGACAGGCGACACCATTGTGTTAAAAGATGGCAAGGGGGAGACGAGGATTACTGCTGGCCCCGTTGGCATGATCAGGGGGTTACTCTCAAGGCAAAAAAGTCCGCGCATCGCGTATCTGCCGCCGTTCACGGGCGGGCTCGTGGGTTATTTCGCATATGATTTTGTCAGACATTTCATACCAGGGCTGAGACTCACGGCGATTGATAGCGAGAATTTTTGGGATTTCCAGCTGATGTTGATGGAAAAGGTGATTGTGTTTGACCATTACAAGCAGAAGATCTTCATTGTTGCCAATATCCCCACGGAAGACCTTGAGGGTAGCTATGTCAACGGTGTCACGGAACTGCGGGATATAGAAAAGACCATTTTGTCTGCCGTCTTGCCCTCTGATGAGGAGCCTTGCCGCTGTGGTGAATTTACGCCAGCTTTTTCGAAGAATGAATTCCGCGGAATGATTGAAAAAGTTAAGAGCCATATCGCTGAGGGCGACATTTTTCAGGCGGTCATCTCGAACCGTTTCAAAGCCTCGTTCAAAGGTAGTCTCATCAATGCCTACCGCCTACTCCGCACCAGCAATCCCTCGCCATATATGGTCTGTATGGGCCTCGGCGATTTGGAGATTGCCTGTTCTTCGCCGGAAACCTTAGTTGCCCTGCGGGATGGGGTAGTAAGCTCTTTCCCCCTTGCCGGTACCTGCCCGCGCGGTAAAAATGAGGATGAAGACGCTCTTTTAATCAAAGCCCTGTTGCAGGACGAAAAAGAATTGGCTGAACATGACATGCTGGTTGATCTTGCTCGGAACGACATCGGCAAAGTGAGCCGTTTTGGCAGTGTAAAAACGAATCAGTACCGACAAATAAAGAGTTTTTCCCATGTTAGCCATATCTCTTCGCATATTACAGGAGAGCTTTGTGAAGGCAAAGATGCTCTTGATGTGATTGCTGCCGCTCTTCCCGCGGGAACCCTTTCTGGCGCACCTAAAAAACGAGCCTGCGAGATCATCGATGCGGTTGAGGGCATAAAACGCGGAGTGTATGGCGGTGCAATAGGTTATATCGATTTTGCCGGAAATATGGACATGTGTATCGGCATTCGCTTAGCAGTACTCAAGGGGGGTAATGTGTATGTCCAGGCCGGAGCCGGCATTGTGGCGGACAGCGACCCGGAAAAAGAATTCCGTGAAACTCAAAACAAAGCGCGGGCTACCATGGAAGCCCTGAAGCACAGCCAGGAGGTGTGAATAATGGTTCTGATTATCGATAATTACGACAGCTTTACTTACAATCTCTATCAAATGGCGGGGACATTTATACCGGAAACCAAGGTGGTATATAATGATCAATGTGACATAACGAATATTGAGACCTGCGAGCCATCGCATATCATCATCTCTCCCGGCCCTGGCCGACCGAAGGATGCGGGAATATGCGAGGAGGCTATCCGCTATTTTGCGGGTAAAATACCCATTCTTGGGATCTGCCTCGGACACCAGGCGATTTGCGAGGCTTTTGGGGGAACTATTGCCTATGCGAAAGTCTTGATGCACGGCAAAAAAAGCACGGTGCACATTGCTAATGGGAGTCCGATCTTTCGTGGTCTGCCGCCCATGCTTGAAGCAGGACGTTACCACTCGTTGGCGGCGGAACGAAGCGCCTTGCCTGACGAGCTGCTCGTCATCGCAGAAACGGATGATGGGGAGGTCATGGGAGTTAAGCATCGGGATTTTGACCTTTATGGCCTACAATTCCATCCCGAATCCATTTTAACACCGAACGGCGGGAGAATTGTGGAGAACTTTCTGAAGATAAGGACGGCCGCAGATGATTGAGCAAGCAATCCACGAAATATTGGATGGGCATCATCTCAGCTCCGATACTGCCAGAGAGGTCATGATGCAGATGATGGAAGGAGAGGCCCGCGATTCCCAAATGGGAGCTTTTCTGGCGGTGATGCGTTTTAAGGGCGAGAGTATTGAGGAGATTACGGCCTGCGCCGAAGTCATGCGCGAAAAATGTGTAAAACTACGCCCGAAAACAGACGTACTGGACATTGTGGGTACGGGCGGTGATGAATTATTCAGCTTCAACATCTCCACTATTTCTGCCTTTGTTGTCGCAGCGGGCGGGGTACCGGTCGCTAAGCACGGTAACCGCAGCGTGTCCAGCAAATGCGGAAGCGCTGATGTGCTTGAGGCATTGGGGGTTAAGCTGCTACTGACCGCCGCGCAAAGCGAGGCTGTATTGGAGAAAACGGGCATGTGCTTTATGTTGGCGCAGATATACCACTCAGCCATGAAGTATGTTGCTCATGTGCGAAAAGAACTTGGTGCGCGCACCATATTTAATATACTAGGGCCTTTGGCTAATCCCGCAGGGGCGAATATGCAACTTCTAGGGGTATATGACGAAAACCTGGTTGAACCCTTGGCCGGGGTGCTGAATAATCTTGGCGTAAAACGCGCCATGGTCGTGCATGGACACGACGGGCTTGACGAAATCACTTTAACAGACACGTCAACAATCTGCGAGGTAGCAGACGGAAAGCTTAATAGTTATTTTGTTACGCCCGAACAATTTGGTTTTTCGCGTTGCAGCCCCACCGAACTGACCGGAGGCAGTCCTGAGGAAAACGCTGAAATTGCGCGGCGCATCCTCTCGGGGGAAAAAGGGCCTAAACGAGACACGGTGGTGCTCAATGCCGCGTGCTGCCTTTATATGGGGAAAAACCATGTCACGATGCGCGAATGCGTTAGAGCAGCGCAGAGGATAATCGACAGCGGGCAAGCAATGGACAAACTGGATGATTTTGTCCGTGTTACGAATGAAGTAGCAGCATGAATTACCTTGAATGTATTGTTGCTTCAACCAGAGAACGTGTTAGACGGGATAGGCGGGTGGGACTGCCCCCGCAAAGCCCGAAGCTACGCAATCCTTTTCTCTTCGAGCAAAGCCTGCAAGGACCGGAGATGGCGTTTATCTGCGAAATAAAAAAGGCATCGCCTTCAAAGGGCATGATTGCAGATGCTTTCCCGTATCTTGATATCGCCCGAGAGTATGAAAACGGTGGGGCTAAGGCCATTTCCGTGCTGACCGAGCCGGAATTCTTCCAAGGCGATGATCGTCACCTGGCCGAAATTCGCGAAATTGTAAATGCCCCGCTCCTTCGTAAGGACTTTGTTATTGATACGTTTCAGATAGAGCAGGCTGCTTGCCTTGGGGCTGATGCCGTACTTTTGATCTGTGCGCTTTCTACCCCAGTGCAGATAGCCGGATATATTCAAAAGGCAGACCAATTGGGGTTGTCCTGCCTGGTTGAAGCGCACGATGAAGGTGAAATCAAGATTGCCCTTGATGCAGGGGCGCGAGTGATCGGCGTCAACAACAGAGACCTTAAGACGTTTAAGGTGGATCTGAATACCAGCCTGAAACTCCGAGAAATCGTGCCGAGAGACATAATATTTGTGTCCGAAAGTGGTATTCGCACAGCAGAGGACGTTGATACTTTGCGGCGATATGGAATAAATGCCGTGCTGGTCGGAGAGGCACTTATGCGCTCTCCCGACAAGCAAGCAGCTCTTAATGATCTGCGCGGAAGATAAATATGAGCAAGGTTAAGATTTGTGGTTTGCGCTGCGTTGCGGACGTGGATGCTGTCAATGTGGCGCTGCCAGATTTTGTTGGGTTTGTCTTTGCCGACAGCCACCGCAGAATTGATGAAGTGACGGCATCGGTCATGAAAGAAAAACTTGATACCAGGATTTTGGCTGTGGGGGTTTTTGTTAATCAGGAGATAGAATATATCGCGAATCTGTATCTAAAAGGGGTTATTGATTTAGTGCAACTTCACGGAGAAGAAGATGATGGATATATTCGGCGGCTTCGAGAACGAACAGGCAGTCAAGCCAGCAAGATCATGCGTATCATCAAGGCCGTTGCCATAGGCAAGGCGTTGCCAGCTTTGCCACATGGGGCGGATTATTTATTGTTTGATACCGCCTCAAAACAGCGCGGCGGTACCGGGGAAGCTTTTGACTGGGGTATTCTGAAAGATTATCACGGACAACCGTTTTTTATAGCTGGCGGACTTTCAAAATCAACGGTTGTCAAGGCGATGGCGCTGCTTGCGCCTTTCTGCGTTGACGTAAGTAGTGGGGTGGAGACAGCAGGGGTAAAAGACGCGGAGAAAATTGCTGAGTTTGTGCGCATGGTAAGGAAGGATAGCTCGTAAAACAGCATCGCGTGACCACTAGCCAATGGCCGAATGTCAGGGTATCCCCAACGGTATTGAGTTTACACAAAGTATTTGACACCATTGCATGGCGTTACGGATATCCCAGCTCCCTTCTTGCTGCGGCAATGTTATTATCATACTTGAGATAAAGCTGCACCGCCCTCGTCCGTTCTTGGTGGGAATGCATGGACTGCCTCCTGTATATATTCGGTCCAGGATTCCGTCCGCACCCCCTATATCATCGCCAGTGGGATGATATAGTTCTTTTCGTTAAGCTGGAGAACATTGTTGGCCAGGCAAATGATGCCGCCGTCGCCTATATTGACGCCCTTGATGTCGCTAAGCATGCCAAAAGACCTGATATCCCTTTCATCGGGCTCGGCTTTTATTTTTATCTCCATAGGATAAAGCGTGTTGTTCTCAAAGATCAGCAAATCAATTTCTTTCTTATTGCCATCCCTGAGAAAGTACAGATCCACTTCTTTCCCGGCATTTGTGTAGCTCTTCAGTATCTCCGAAACAACAAAGCTCTCAAAAAAGCTGCCGTTGTTTGCCCCAATGGACAAATTCTCAGCAGACATCCAGCGAGTTAGATAAGAGGCTAGACCGATGTCCAGAAAATGCAGTTTCGGTGTTTTGACCACTCTCTTGATTGCGTTATTGCTATAGGGCTTTAGCAAATATATGATTCCGCTTGTCTTCAAGATGGACAGCCATCTTTTAGCTGTCGGTACGCTTATTCCGATATCGCTTGCCAGCGAAGACAAGTTAAGCAATTGTCCTGACATGGCTGCGCAGGCGGTCATGAATGCGTAGAAGCTGACCTCGTCTGCAACTTGTGTGAGCATGCGTACGTCACGTTCTATATAGCTCTTAATATAGTCAGCGTAAAAATCTGCCCAATCATAATGCCTGTTCAATACAAGCTCGGGCAAACTGCCCCGATGGATCTTTTCCCAAATCTCAGGTATGCGGAGAACGGTTTTGTCGGCGTTGCGCGCCTTAAGATACTCAAAGGTCGGCATAAAGGGTTTATTCCAAGCCTCGCCGACCATTTCTCTCATGGATAACCCCAATAGCTCCAAAATCCCAGCTCGCCCAGCCAAGCTTTCGGTAACATTTTTCATCAGCTCAAAACTTTGCGAGCCAGTAAGAAAGAATTCCCCCTTATTCCGGCCGTTGTCTAGATGAATCTTAATATAATGGAATATTTCTGGTGCATATTGCACTTCATCAACGAAAATAGGTGGGGGTGTGATATTGAAAAAAGTTGAAGGTGAATCAATGGCACGCCTCCTGATTGGCAGGTCATCAAGGGTGATTTTGGGAATATCCGGCTTAAGATTCTCAATCAGTGTGGTCTTCCCCACTTGCCTTGCCCCCGTGACAACGACCGCGCCTTTCACATCTGCGCGCCTTAATACAGCTTCTTCAATATGCCGCTTAAGATACATGGCCTGCCCTAATGATTACGTTAATGTTATAACCGATGTTAAAATAACATAAGGAAACGGCAGAGTCAAGCGTAAATCAATTTGTGGGTGCTGGTCTGAATTGATCGGTGGACATCCTCTGATTTTAAATAAGAATTGGCCTTCAATAAGTCCCCATTTGCAATAAACCTGGCATCAATGCGGTTCACCTTGGGCTTGAGCGTCATGAATGCAAAACCAGCAGGTCTGCCCAGAAGACACAGCTCGCCTGCTATGCCAAAGAAAGCTTGCTGCGATTGTTAAAGAGTTCAGGGCACTCTACATCCATTTACCGATGCATTATAGGCTGGAACCCAAGTGTTGACAATTGCGGACACTGGGTGCATAGTTTGTGTGGCGTTGGTAACCATTTCTGGCAATCTGTAAATGGAGGGAAGCGAAAATGCCTGCATATACCTCAATAAAGAAAATCACAGATGGGTCTGAAAGAACCCGCATTGTAGAAAAACTTCTGGCGCTTCGCACTCAACTTGACCAGCAGATTCCGGCTAAAACTGCTACCGATACACTTTTGCTTGCCACATGGAATATCCGCGAATTCGGTGATAATCGGCGCACGGAAAGTCTTCACTACTTGGCGGAAATCGTTAGCCGGTTCGATTTGATTGCCGTGCAAGAAGTCGCATCCAATTTGGGTGGAATACAAAAGCTTGTTTCTCTGCTAGGCCACAATTGGGATTACATTGTAACGGATAGCACGGAAGGTACGGCGGGTGGTGGTGAGCGCATGGCGTTCATCTACGACAGGTGTAAAGTTTTTTTCCGCAAAATGGCTGGGGAGTTTGTCTTGCCGAAAACAAAGCTTCTTGGAGAAGGGAAGCTTCAATTTGCGCGCACGCCATTCACCGTTGCTTTCCAAGCCGGTTGGTTTCGGTTTGTCTTGGTTACGGTTCATATACTATATGGCACGAGTAAAAAAGAAGACCCGCAACGTGTTGAAGAAATTTCTGCTGTTGCTAAATTCATTAAGGATCGCGCCAAGAAGGAAGATGAAAATTATATCCTGCTCGGTGATTTTAATATCTTCAACACCGGCGATGCTACTATGAAGGCGCTCGAAAAGCAAGGGTTTTATATTCCGGATGCCATTCGCGAGCATCCATCAGATTTGGGCCAGACAATGCATTATGATCAGATAGCGTTTAAGCTGAAGATTGAGAATAATATGACTGTCTTCGCCGAGGGAAAGCAGCGGGCTGGGGCCTTTGATTTCACGGAGACGATTTATCCCCTGCGGGACCTAGATGTGTATCGTGGATATTTTGAGGAGAAAGTACTGGCCGGAAAAACAGAGAAACAGATCGAAAAATACTACCTGTCCACCTGGCGCACCTTTGAAATGTCTGACCACCTGCCGCTTTGGATTGAACTTAAAGTAGATTTTAGCAATCAGTATCTCGCAAAGATAAAATAACATGAATAACTAGGATCAATGTTGGGCTCGGATGGCGAAGGCGGGATGCAGAGAATCGCAAAATAGATACTTTAGTCATCCGTATCGCCTTTATCGGCTCAAATCTCCGCTCCCATTGCTCCCAAATATCAAGGGGGTAGTAACGAATATTACAATATAACCCCTTTTGTGTGAGGAGACTGAGCAAATGGGCATCATAAAAAATAAACCCAACCTAAAACAGCTCTTGTTGGTACTGCTGATCGCCATATTGGTCGTAGCAATAGTGCTGGCTGGCACACCGCTACTCACCCAACCTAAAGTAAGCGCTGCCCCGGGTGATACCTATGCGGTACCTATGGTCTCAGCCGGAGGCAGTCATACGGTTGCCCTGCATAATGACGGCACCGTCTGGGCTTGGGGTTCTAACGAATACGGACAGTTGGGTAACAACTCCACCGCAGGCAGCCTGACCCCCGCACGGGTAGTTGGCCCGGGAGGGGTTGGTTTTCTCGCCGATATTATTGCCGTCTCAGCTGGAGATGCTCACACTGTGGCTCTCAAAGATGATGGCACCGTCTGGGCCTGGGGGGCTAATAATCACGGCCAATTGGGTAATAACTCCACCGCCGACAGTCTGACACCAGTGCAGGTAGTAGACCCCGACGACATCACCGGTTTTCTTGCCGACATTGCTGCCATATCTGCCGGAGGCCTGTACACCGTAGCCCTTAAAGCTGATGGTACGGTATGGACCTGGGGAGCTAACAGCGATGGCCAATTGGGTAACGACTCCTCTGCGGATAGCTGGATACCTGATCAGGTACGAGAGCCATGGGGAGGCGTCAATTACCTTACCGAAATCATCGCCATCTCGGCCGGATACGCTCACACAATAGTCCTCAAAGAAGACGGTACTGTATGGGCCTGGGGACAGAATTATTATGGTCAGTTGGGTGATGGAACTACTACCAGCAGCAGTACTCCGGTACAGGTAATCAACCCCATGGATGTCACCGGTTTCCTCACCGACATCGTTGCCGTATCGGCTGGATATTATCACACGGTAGCCCTAAAAGCTGACGGCACCGTATGGGCTTGGGGATATAATTTCTACGGTCAACTGGGCGATAGTACTGATGCTCATCGCTATTCACCAATACAGGTACCCGGTCTGCTCGAAGTGGCGGCCATCTCGGCCGGATATGCTCACACCGTAGCCCTTAAAGCTGATGGTACGGTATGGGCCTGGGGATTGAATAGCGCTGGCCAACTGGGTAACGATTCCTCTACTGATAGTTGGATACCTGATCAGGTACGAGAGCCTTGGGGAGGCGTCAATTACCTTACCGATATTATCGCCATCTCGGCCGGAGGTTATCATGCAATTGCCTTGAAGAGTGATGGTGCCGGCGAAGGCACCCTTTGGTCATGGGGAGATAATGATTTTGGTCAGCTTGGCGACGGTACTGCCGTAAACCGCCTTGCACCTGTACAGGTTGTTTATTATAACTTTATCGCTGTCTCCGCCGGATATTCTCATACAATGGCCCTGAAATATGATGGCACGGTATGGGCTTGGGGATGGAACAATTTAGGACAATTGGGCAATGGTTCTACTGCAAACAGTTTCAAGCCTGTACAGGTGCGCGGTCTGGGAGGCGCTGGTTTTCTGACTGATATAGTCACTGTCGCGGCTGGAAACTATTACACGGTGGCTCTGAAAGAAGACGGCACGGTATGGGCCTGGGGATATAACAGCCAAGGCCAACTGGGCGACGGCACTAATGGCGCAGGCGCAAACCGTAGCGTGCCAGTACGGGTTATCGACCCAACCGATGACACCGGTTTTTTGACCGGTATCATGGCTGTTGCGGCTGGTGTTAATAACACAGTAGCCCTAAAGGAAGCTGGCACGGTATGGACATGGGGAGGAGGCCTGTTGGGAAATGGCACCACTGCGAGCAGTAGCGTGCCAGTACGGGTTATCGACCCAACCGATGACACCGGTTTTCTGACCGGTATCACTGCTGTTGCGACTGGGCAGGATCACACAGTAGCCCTAAAAGAAGATGGCACGGTATGGACATGGGGATACAACTTCTATGGGCAGATTGGCGATGGCACTAATGGTGTAGGCACAAACCGCAACGTGCCCGTACAGGTTATCGACCCAACCGATGGCACCGGTTTTCTGACTGATATAGTCGCCGTCGCGGCTGGAAGCTATTACACGGTGGCTCTAAAAGAAGATGGCACGGTGTGTGCTTGGGGTTATAACAACTACGACCAGTTGGGCGATGGTAACGGCGGCCTTGGCGTATATAGTAGCGTGCCAGTACAAGTTATCGATCCAACCGATGTCACCGGTTTTCTGAGCGGCATCATTGCTGTTGCGGCTGGACAGGATCACACAGTAGCCCTAAAAGAAGATGGCACAGTATGGGCTTGGGGACTGAACATTAACGGCCAACTGGGTGATGACACTGAGACAAATCGACTTGCGCCAGTTCAGGTACGCGGACCGGGCGGCGGTGGCTTTTTGACTGACATAGTGGCTATTGCGGCTGGAGTTAATCACACAATGGCCCTGAAGATTGATGGCACGGTATGGGGTTGGGGGCATAACCAATTTGGGCAGGCGACGGGTGATACAGGATATACCCACGTCCTTACGCCCACGCGGGTTTTCTCCCCTGCTCCCTTCACAGTATTGTTGGACATCACTCCTCCCATCGGTATCATCAGCTTCGTACTTAACGATTATGGCTCTTTCATCACCGCAAACACTTTTGGGGTATTTCGCAAGAACACCACTTTTATCACCATAACAGCCCAAGACGATCTCTCTGGTATCAAATCCATTGCCTATCTTCTATCCGATAATGTCTACCTAGATGCAGCGGCTATGAGTAGCGTCATCTGGACATCTTATCCCAAAGACGGGTTCAGCATATCGGCCAACTACAGGGGTTTCGCCTATGCCCGCATTGCCGACAAGGCAGATAACATAACCATTATCCGCTCTGATGGTTTGGTGGTATACACAGATAGCACTCCTGCTATCACATCGCTCAGTTATGTCTATGCTTCTGCTTCTGATCAAGATCTCGCGGTGACAATGAGCGGCAATACTATAGACAAAATCATGAACGGCGCCGTCACCCTCGTATTTGGCGTCGACTACACGGTAATGGGCGATGTCATTACCTTCAAAGCCGCTTATCTTGACAGTTTAAGCATTGACGATTACACCATTACCGTCTATTACAACCCCATGGGTGTAACTTATGTAGATGCCCCAGGCAACGAAGCTCCCGATACCACCACCGTTAACCTGATGATATACCAGCCGTACGATGTTATCTATACCTATAGCGGCACTATTCCCCTGGGTGCCCCGGCTGTGCCGTCGCTAGAGAGCTTTGCTCCCAACACAATGGTTAGCGTAGCACCACCACCGACCCTATCTGGTTATACTTTCAGCGGGTGGAGTACTGCCTCAGCGGGGGTCAGTATCAGTGGTGGTAGTTTCTCCATGCCAACAAGTGATGTGGTTTTCACTGGCACGTGGATGCCAAACACTCCAATCACCACGGCCACATCGACGACATCGACGCCCATCACTCCTCCCAATACCGTCATTCCCACCACTCCCGTTTCTTCTATTCCCACCACGGTGATCGTGAGTCCCACCCCTTCCGGTACTACTACCACACCGACTCCGTCAACCACGCCTACCACTGCCCCAACGAGTTCAACCACCTCGGCTATCTCAGCCACCCCACTGATACAAGATCCCACTGAGACCGGCACTCTCCCAACAACGACCGCTATGGGTGGTAGCACCTCACCCACCACCACGACCGTAGCTCCCTCTACCACCCCGAATACGAAGACCGGTGATGGCAACGATTACTGGGCCCTCCTTAACCTTATCCTGGCCATCTTGGGGGCTCTCCTGGCCGTAGGGGCTATTATCCGAGCTTTCTTCTGGCACGGTAAAAACGAAGACCGCTACGGTATAGAAGAAAAGAAGACCCGACTCATCTGGATCGCCATATCTGTCGTCCTGGCCATAATAGGTTTTGTGGTCTTCTTCTTAACCGAAGATATGAGTCTCCCAATGCGCTTCGTGGACATCTGGACCATCGTCAATGCCGTCATCCTCATAATCGGTATCATCAGTGTGATGCTGGTCTTCAAGCATGAGGAAAATGACGCAATGAAACCAGCCACTAACGGAAGAGGGGAATAAGAGTCATGTATGTCGGTTCCCCTATTCCCAGGGCAGGGCCAAACAATTCTTTCTCCACTGACAGTTCCCTACATATTTCAGCATACTGTTTTTGGCTTCCCATACAAAACAGCGGAGAGCACTATAAGATTTCCATGTCATAATATAGCCCTCGACGGCATAACGGCGAGGAAAGGGCAGCAATGTTGAAGAGCGTGTTGTCACTTCTCTTGGCGCAGATATTGCTCATTGCGCCCTTCGGGTGCTCCATGAGCGTCACGCCTAGCGCCACAATTGAGGTCAAAGATTTCTATATTATTTATGAAAGAGATCCATCTGACAGTATCGCGTTCATTGAATGGGACCAGTTTGGCAATGCCATCTCTATAACTAGTAAACCCGAGAATCAATTCAAGGTTTTGCTGGATACAAAGAATAATATTCTAGGTAGAGTATTTGATTTGCAAGGTCAACAATACGCCTACATCAGTATCCATATGCCCCCTGAAGATTTGCAGGCTATCTACGACGCTGTTATCAAGTATGATATCAAATCACTCAGTAGCCCCGATGTGCTGAGCCCCGATGAGTGGGTATTATATGGGAATGGGTATTATCGAATCACGTTTTTCCTTGAGGGCGAGGTATATTCAGTTACTTATCGTGAGCGCGTAATTTACTCAATGCAGCCAGCATATCAGAATTTGCGTTCATTCCATACTGTGTTGAATTATTACTACAAAAATACTGATGAATATAAGAGTTTTCCGCCGGTGATGACCACGGCAGCGTAACCCGACGGCGCCATGTGGTTTGAATGGGGTATGTGTGCTTTCGTTTTCATCCGGCTCAGCCCACACAGGCTATACCAGGCAAGCAAAATAGTTGTGTTTGGTATCAGTGGTGATGCGCTCGCATCACATCAATGCTGACTACGGACAAATATTTATCGCCGGAATTCGGCCTTGCTCTGGTATGCCCGCAGCATCTGCTTTGCACTGGCGGCAGTGGGGAAATTGCCGGGTATATTGCCCATGATTTTGTTCGCACCTCTTGGGTCAAACAGTAGCGACGCGTGGCTTGATGAGGTCAGCTCGCCAAGGTGACTTGGAGTACGCGGGTGATGCCGGCTAGGTCGCTGAAAACTTGTGTTGAGGACCCCGGTAGGGCCAGGCGGAGTAGGTGGCAGACAGCTCGCTCTTGCCCCCAGCCTATTTCTAGCAATACCATTGCCTTTGAGTTAAGCTTGCTCGGAGCTTTCCGTATTAGACGGGAGATGACACCCAAACCGTCGCTGCCACCGTCCAAAGCCAGGCGCGGCTCACCGGTGTCGGGCAGCTCGTTTGATCTTACGTAAGGCAGGTTGGCAACCATGATATCGACGGCTTGTGGCAGAGGTGTCACGAGGTCGCCTGCAAAAAAAGTGATCTTATCCGCAACGTCTAGGAGTTCTGCGTTGTGACGAGCTGTTTTGAGGGCTGCGCCGGAAATGTCGATGGCATACAGTTTGGCCTTGGGCAGATGTTTGGCGAGGGAGATGGCCACCGCTCCGCTACCGGTGCCGATATCCGCTACTATTGGTTCCGCATAGCCCTCTGCGGCCGCGAGGGCCTTCGCGACCAGAAGCTCCGTTTCCGGGCGGGGAATCAGCACCGATGAATTTACATAAAACATAAGACCGTAAAATTCGCGCTGGCTTGTGAGATAAGCAGTGGGTTCACCCGCTAGGCGGCGTCCGAGCAGGGCGAAGAAAGCATTCTCATGCTCTGGAGAGAGCTCTGTTTTGTGGCGCGTATAGAGTTCGGCGGCATTTGCGGCCAGGATATGGCGGAGGATGAGTTCGCTTTCCAGGGAGGCCTCGGCAATGCCGGATCGGTACAGCCGAGTTTGTCCCTCTTTTAAGGCTTCGAGCACTGTCACACCAAATTGGCCTCAAGTTGCTTGGCCTGCTCGCTGGCGGCAACGGCATTGATGAGTTCGTCCAGGTAGCCTTCCAAAACCCGCGGCAGGTTATGAATGGTGAGTCCAGTTCGGTGGTCGGTAATTCGGTCCTGGGGGAAATTATAAGTACGTATCTTTTCCGCCCGCTCGCCGCTACCGACCTGACAGCGTCGTTCGGCAGAAATCTCGCTTTCCCGTTTTTCCCGCTCAGCATCAAGCAGCCTGGCGCGTAACACGGCCATGGCTTTCTGCCGGTTGCGGAGCTGCGAACGCTCGTCCTGGCAGACGACTACGGTATTGGTGGGTAGATGGGTGATGCGCACTGCCGTGGCTACCTTATTGACGTTCTGCCCACCCGCACCGCCGCTATGGAAGATGTCTATCTTCAGATCAGCGGGATCAATGTCCATCTCAACTTCGTCGGCTTCAGGTAACACGGCCACGGTCGCGGTTGAGGTATGGATGCGCCCTGAGGCTTCAGTAGTCGGCACGCGCTGGACGCGGTGCACCCCACGTTCGTATTTTAAGCGGCTAAAAGCCCCCCGGCCCCTCACTTCAAAGACAATCTCCTTAAGGCTGCCCAAATGGGGCTCGCTACGATCGATGACCTCTGCTTGCCAACCTAAGAGTTGGGCATAACGGGAGTACATACGGAATAGGTCGGCAGCGAATATGCCCGCCTCATCGCCACCTGTGCCGGCACGAATCTCCATGATGACATCGCGCTCGTCATTGGGATCTTTGGGCAAAAGAGCTTTTTTCAGCTCTTCCTCTTCTTGCTCGAGGCGTTTCTCCAGGGAGGCTGTTTCCTGTTTTATAAGCGTTCGCATTTCGTCATCAGCCTCATTGATGAGCAACTCACGGAGCTCGTCCAGCGAGCGAGCGGTCATTTGATACTGCCGATAGCGCATGACGACATCTTCCAATCCTGCTCGTTCTCTGGCTAACGCCTGCAACCGGCGCGGGTTTTCCGCCGTTTCCGGGACGGCCATCTCGTGTTCAATATCATTAAAGCGCTTTTCGATTTGGGATAGTCTGTCTATCATATGTTGCCTCAAAGTCTAATTTTAACATGGGTATGGGGCACGCTCCAAAAAAGGTTGCTAAAGAAAGGGAGGAGGCTATAGCCTCCTCCCTGACGTTGAACGACTCGGCTTTAGCCGCCTGTGCCGCGGCAGGCTCGCTTTAACTCCTCATAGGCCTCTTGGGCTTCCTGGACCGATGTCTGGTCATCCAGGGTGGACATATCGCCGATGGCAGTACCCGAGGCGACGGCTTTCAATACTCGGCGCATGATCTTGCCGCTACGGGTCTTGGGCAGCTTGTCCACAAAAAGGATTTCGTCGGGGATGGCGACGGTGCCGATAACTGTACGCAGATGCTTGACAAGCTCTCGTTTGAGATCGTCTGAGGGTTGGGTATCGGCACATAGGGTAACGAAGAGGACAATGGATTCGCCCTTGACATCATCGGGTTTAGAAGTCGCGGCGGCCTCTGCCACGCTGGCATGGCCAACAGTGGCATGCTCTAACTCAGCGGTGCTAATACGGTGTCCGGATACTTTAATGACCTCGTCGGAGCGGCCCAGGAGCCACCAATAGCCATCGCTGTCTTTCATGGCGAAATCGCCCGGTACATACCAGCCTGGGAAGCGTGACCAATAGACTTGCTGATAGAGTTCGGAGGCACCAAAAACATCAAGTAGCATACCTGGCCAGGGATGCCGGATGACGATATAGCCCGTAGTATTGGGCGGCACCTCTTTGCCATTGGCATCTACCACGGCCGTATCGACACCTGGCATGGGCAGGGTGGCAGAGCCAGGCTTCAAGGGATAATGCTGGATTCCTACGCAGGGGGAGATCATGAAGCCGCCAGCCTCGGTTTGCCACCAGGTATCAATGATGGGGCAATTTTCCTTGCCGATGTTTTTATAGAACCATTCCCAGGCCTCGGGGTTGATGGCTTCGCCGACGGTGCCTAGCACTTCAAGGGTAGAGAGGTTGTGGGCGCTAAGCCAGTCCTCGCCAAACTTCATGAACATACGGATAGCAGTGGGTGAGGTGTAAAGGGCAGTCACGCTATACTTATCCACGATATTCCACCAGCGATTGATGGAGGGGTAATCTGGAGCCCCTTCGTAGATGACCGAGGTCAGCCCCAGTGCCAGCGGAGCGTAGATGACGTAGCTGTGGCCGGTGATCCAGCCGGCATCGGCGGTACACCACCAAACCGAGTTATCATTGGGGTTAAATGCCCATTGCAGGGTTTTGGTAATCCACACCAAATAGCCTCCCGTGCCGTGGAGGATCCCTTTTGGCTTGCCGGTGGTGCCGGAGGTATAGAGAATAAAGAGCGGGTCAGTCGAATCCATGGATTCGGGGGTGACGAATGTTCTTTCGGCACTGGCTAGGTCGTTGTACCAAACATCGCGCGTGGGATTAAAAGGAGCCTCATGGTCGGTATACTTAATGACTAAAACTTTTTCCAAGTCTGGGCAGGCTGCCGCTGCTTCATCCACAACTTCTTTCAGCGGTAGAATCTTGCCGCGTCGATAGCCACCGCTTGCCGTGATGATGAGACGGGATTTGGAATCATTGACGCGGTCGGCAATGGCTTGAGATGAGAAGCCGGAGAAGATGATGCTGTGTACTGCCCCCAGCCGGGCGCAGGCCAGGGTAGCTACCACCAGCTCAGGGATCATAGGTAAATAGATGGTTACTCGGTCACCCTTGCCGATGCCAAGTTTTTTTAGGACGGCGGCGAAAGTATTGACTTCTTCGTACAAGTCGCTGTACGAAAGCGTGCGCGTGGTTCCGGTTTCGCCTTCCCAGTAAATGGCCACCTTGCTCTTGCGCCAAGATTTGGCGTGGCGATCTACGCATTGCACTGAGGCATTGAGGCGCCCGCCAACAAACCAGCGTCCGTAGGGTGGCTGCCAGTCAAGCACCTTATCCCAGGGCCGATCCCACTGCAAATCGGAAGCTTGGTCGGCCCAAAATGCCTCCGGGTCTTCCAGAGCTCGGCTGTAGAGCTTTTGGTAACGACCCAGGGGCCAGAAATAACTGGCAGTGGGTAAGCCCGTTTTGTCACCATTTTTCTTGATTGACATCAGTTCCTCGCTTTGGTCGTAATTTGCCAAATATCAACGCCCGGGCAAGGGCAGGGAACGAACACGTTTAAGCTAGACCCGGCCAAATTTGGCCGCCGGTCTGGCAGTAATCACGAGGAAGAACTATATGGTCACCAACAATACAATCGCTCAGGCGGGTGCCAGATCCCAGAGTGCAGTTGTGGCCCACGACCGAGCCCTCAATGCTACCGCCTGCTCCAACTGCGACATTGTGCCATATTATGGCATCGCTGACAATAGCTCCTGCTTCCAGGCGGCACTGTGGCCCGATGACCGTCGGGCCAGAGATGACGACGCCCTCGCCGATACAACAACCATCGCCGAGGAGCACAGGGCCTTGCAGTCGGGCAGTGGGGTGGATCTCGGGCTGGTTATGAACCGCTTGCCCCCCTGGAGAGGAAAATGCCCGCTTGTAGAGGAGGTCTCGATTGAGCTGGTGATATTTAGCTGGGGTGCCGATATCCATCCAGTAGCTGGTATCGGCGAACGAGAAAATCGGCTTACCGCGCGTAAGCAGAGCGGGGAAGACATCCCTTTCGAAGCTCATCACTGTGTCAGCGGGGATGGCCGATAATACGTCCGGCTCAACGATATAAGTTCCAGCGTTGATCAGGTTGGTGGTGACCTCTTGTGCTGATGGCTTCTCTAGGAACCGGCGCACACGGCCGTCCTTATTCGTTTCCACCAGGCCGTAGGCGCAGGGATTGTCCACGGCGGTAAGAGCGATGCTAACCTTGGCGCGGTGGGCTTTATGACTTTCTTGCATGGTGGCAATATCAAGACCGGTGAAGATATCGCCGTTCATTATGAGGCAGGCCTCGCGTATATGGCCGAGCGCATTGCGAGCCGCCCCCGCTGTGCCCAGAGGGCTCGGCTCGACGACATATTTAAGATCCATCCCGAGGGCGCGCCCATCGCCGAAATAGCTCTCCACGGCCGGGGCTAAGTGACTTAAGGCCAGCACTGCCTCGCGTACTCCGTAGTCGGTCAGCCGCTTGAGTACATGTTCCAAAAACGGTACATTCAGTACTGGCACCATTGACTTAGGAGTATGCAAGGTGAGGGGTCTCAGGCGCGTTCCCAGCCCCCCGACAAGTATGACTGCTTTCATAGGCTCACTAATAAAACGTTAATGATACCAGACTTGTTTATCCTTTGCCATTACGCCTTGGCTCATCAGGGGAGTTGCATAAAAATGATTACCGGGAATCCCTAATGGGAACACGCTTCTTGACGAGTTAGCAGTTCACTGGTTCCCGCACGCAAGCGAGAAGATGACCATTGTGTACAATATCACTATAGGCTGTGAATCGGTGCAACCAATGCGGTAGTTCAATTCACTATACCAAGCACAGAGGCACCGCCGTGGCGGTGCCTCTGTGCTTGGTTAAACCACTTACTAATCTAAAGAGCCTTAAGACTTCCTTGCGTACATCACCACCATCAACACAAGTGCCACCACTAATAAGGCAGCTAGAACTACCAGCCACCATGGGAAATTCGAAGCCTCTTTCTCTATCTCGGTATTAGTTATGGTAGCGGTTCTCTGAACTTCCGTCGGTACCGTAGCAGTGATGGTAGTAGGAACGGTGGTAGGAACAACGGCCGTAGTAGCACTGATCACTGTGGTAGGAATTGTTGTAGCCA
>WRNP01000006.1 GCA_009776515.1 Dehalococcoidia bacterium
CCCGCCGAGCCGGTGAAGCCTGACAGATAGCGGCGGTTTTCGGCACTGGAAACTAATATCGCCGCCAGTCCTTGCTGCTTGATCTGAGCGCGGAGGCCAGCCAGACGCTTAAGAGTGTTCATCGCCTGCCTCCGCTTGGGCCATAGGGTGAGAGGCTAGATAGACCTTGCGGGCTTGAGCCTGGGTCACGTGGGTGTAGATTTGCGTGGTGGCCAGGTTGGCGTGGCCTAGGAGCTCTTGTACGACCCGGAGGTCGGCGCCACCATCAAGCAGGTGAGTGGCAAAGGTATGGCGCAAGAGGTGAGGGTGCACTTTTTTCTCTAGTCCTGCTGCCGCAGCGTACTTCAAGACAAGTTTTTGTATCCAACGGGGGCTGAGACGTTTCCCCTGATAGTTCAAAAAAAGGGCTGGCTCTGTCTTCGTTTTTTCAAATAGCGGGCGGATTATGTTGAGATAGGTGGAGAGGGCTTGGACGGCGGGATAACCCATAATTACCACGCGCTCTCGGTTGCCTTTGCCCAGAACGCGCAGGGTGCGGCCGTCAAGGTCGGCGCTTAGCTTATCCAGGCCGGCAGCCTCGCTTACGCGCAGACCGGCAGCGTAGATGAGCTCCATGACGGCGCGGTCGCGCAAGCCATGTGGCGTGGAGGAGTCGGGGCAACTTAAGAGGCGGTCCATTTCATCTGCGCTCAGAAAGCTTGGCAGGTGCTTGTCCAATTTGGGTGAGGATGCCTCTTCAATGGGGTTGCGGCTTATCAGCTCTTCGCGTAAGAGATAGCGGTAGAAAGAGCGAATAGCCGAAAGCTTGCGCGATAAGGAGACCTTGGCGACTCCTTGGTCTATAAGGTGGCTGAGATAATCGCGCAATAAACGCTTGTCCACCGCTTCCAGCGAGGCTACCCCGTGCTGTGTCAGAAATTGGAGAAAGCCCTTTTCGTTATCACCGATGTTTCCTCTGATATCGCTTTTGTAATTGCGTACGGTATAGCGCGAGGCGTGCCTTTCGGCCTCTAGGTAGATCAGGTAGCGGTCGAGATAGCCATTAAAATTATTTGACATAGTGGATCTGGCTAACCTTTCTTGCCGACCCGGGCCCTGGATGGCTTCTTTGAAGCCGGTCGTGCCTTGCTGGCGGATCGTACTTGTCTGCCCAATGGGGGTGGGGCGTTGTGTTTTCCGCCTCGGCGTTTGCTGCATTCATAGCAGCGTACTTGCTTACCTGCCTCCATGAGCAGACCGCCGCACTTTGGGCAAGGCTCCATAAGAGGGCGATAGTTAAGGGCGAACTTATGCTTGGGGAATTTATCGCATCCGTAGAACAGCTTGCCTTTTTTACTGTAGCGACCGACAAGCATCCCTTGTTCCGGGCAGCCGGGGCAGGGGACGCCCGTGCTGATGCGGAATGACTGCCGGAAGATGCAGGTGGGGCACTCCATGTATTTGCCATAGCGCCCGACTTTCACCAGCAGCTTTTCTTTGTTGCACTGGGGGCAGATATCCTCTGAGACTTCTGGGGCAAGCTCAATCTTCTCAATACTTTCTGAGGCTCTGGAAAGATTATCCTCCAGCGGTCCGTAAAAACCGCGCACCACTCGTACCCAATCCTCGGCATCGCTGACGATCTTGTCCAGTTCGTCCTCAATGCGTGCGGTATAGTCGATGTTAACGATGTCGCTGAAATTATTGGCCAACAGATCGGTGACCAACTCCCCAAGCTCAGTCGGCTTGAAAGCACCGGCTTCTTTGATCACGTATTCGCGATCTAAAATAGTGGAGAGGATGGGGGCATAGGTGGAAGGCCGGCCGATACCGTTTTGTTCCAATATCTTAATAAGAGTAGCCTCGGTGTAGCGGGATGGTGGTTTGGTAAAGCTCTGTGTAGGGGTAAGGCCCAGTAGCGTGAGCGCCTCGCCCTTAATTAACTTCGGCAGGCTGGCAAGAGGGAGCTTATCATCTTCGTCGTCTTTCTGCTCGGCATAGAGGGCTATGAATCCCGGGAAGACATTGACCGAACAGGTGGCGTGTAGAAGATAGCGGTTTTTCGCAGTTTTGGGCTTGGCCTCTACGTCAACAGCCGTATTCTCAAAAACCGCCTCTGCCATTTGACTGGCGACCATCCTCTGCCAGATAAGTTGATAGAGCCGTAGCTGATCGTTGGTGAGATAGGGCTTGAGGTTGCTGGGCTCGCGATCAATACGGGTAGGCCGGATGGCCTCATGAGCCTCTTGGGCGCCCTTTACCTTTCGGGCATAGACCCGGGGGCGCTCGGGCAGATACTCAGCGCCATATTTGCTCTTGATAAATTCGCGTGTTTCAGCCAAGGCCTCCTTGGCTATGTGAGTGGAGTCGGTGCGCATATAGGTAATCAGACCGACCTCCCCCTCAACCCCGGTGTTTAGTCCTTCGTAGAGCTGCTGCGCCAGCGCCATGGTTTTTTTGGCGGTAAAATGGTGGCGTCGCCAGGCCTCTTGCTGTAGGGTGCTGGTGATGAAGGGAGGGGCAGGAGAGCGTTTGGTATTCTTGGTCGTCACCTTGAGAACGGCGTAAGCGGCACTGTCCAGCTCTTCAAGCAGGGCATCTGCCATCTTTTTGTTGGGGATGCTTATTTTGCCGCCAGCGGCGAATCCAATCAAGGTGGCCTGGAAATTGGGGCCGGCTCCTTTGGTTTTCTTGAGCTTGGCCTCAATGGTCCAGTATTCCTGGGGTTTGAAAGCCTCAATTTCACGCTCGCGGTCAACCACGATCTTTACCGCCACCGATTGCACCCTGCCGGCTGAGAGGCCACGTCTGATTTTACGCCATAGCAAAGGGCTGATCTGATAACCTACCAACCGGTCCAAGATACGCCTAGCCTGTTGAGCATTAACCATGCGGAGGTTGAGTTCGCGGGGATGGGCAAAAGCATCTTTGATGGCCGAGGCGGTGATTTCGTGGAAAACGACACGCTTGAAAGACTTAGTGCCTGATTCTGTCAGCTGCGCCAGGTGCCAAGCGATGGCCTCCCCTTCGCGGTCGGGGTCGGTGGCGAGGTATACAATGCCAGCTTTTGCGGCGGCACCCTTAAGGTCCTTTACCGTTTGGCTCTTGTCGCGTGAGACAACATACTTTGGCTCAAAATCGTGCTCTACATCCACTCCGAGGCTACTTTTGGGCAGATCACGCACATGACCCATGGAGGCCTTGATGACATAGCTTGTACCCAGCATTTTGCTCAAGGTGCGAGCCTTAGCCGGCGATTCAACGATGACTAAGCTTTTCTTCATGGTGGTCTTTCTAATCTGTTTTTTCTATTCTAACATGGGGTACGGAGGGTGGCAACGAAGCCGACAGTTATCCGTTCGCCCCATCCTTGCCAACATGGCTGGTGTCAAATCATGCGGATGGCAGAAGATACCATGACGGGCGCATTGTCAGGCATAGCAGCCGGTGTGTTCCCGTTGAACCTGAGGAAATGTGGTATAGTAAGGACCTTGGCAGCCGCAAGGGTCGAGGGAAAGGGGCTTTAGGAAAAGCATTGCCACTCATTATGCTAAGGACGTTGAACAAGGAATTACAGGAGGCATGGGCGTGAAAAAAACATTAATGCTTGTTGCGACCATCGCGCTCGCAGTATTTATATTTACAGCTTGTGGTGGCGGCGGGAACGGTGGTACAAGCTCCAGTAGCAGTACTCCGGCGGTTTCAAATAGTAGTGGCGCAACATTAGAAACCACTGTTGCGCCAAGCTCTGCCGTCCATACAGAATCGGGGAGTAGCACCCCGCCAGCTTCAATTAACAGCAATAGCACAGCCTCGGGAACCACCGTTCCGCCAAGCTCCCTTCGTACTACAAAGCCGTTCGTCAATTCTGACGATGACCCCGCTGATGGCATTTATGTTTCTCCGGGTGGCAATGACGCTGTGGCAACCGGTTCAATTGACGCGCCGTATAAGAGCATTATCGCGGCTTTGGCAGCTGCGGAGCCTGGCGATACGATAATTCTGCGCGGCGGCCGTTACTATGAAGGTGAAAATGTCCGAGTGCGCAGACCTAATATCACCATAAAGTCTGCAAGCGGTGAATGGGCGATCATTGACCTAACTATCTGCAATCCTGGCCACGAGGAAGACTCCGGGGTATATTTCGATGTTGATTCGTCAGGCGGTAAGCTGCAAAGCGTCGAAGTCATAGGAGGATATTACGCTGTTTGTCTGGAAACCAAATGGCGCTGGATGGGTGATGACGATTGGGCGGCGGCGTCCGATATCATCATTGAGGGTTGCGTTTTGCATGACTCACGATACGACGTCGTAAAAATCAAACCTAATTGTGATAACGTCATCATCCGCAACAACGAAATTTTTAATTCAGGACGGGCAGAAATCGATGAGCCCTACTGGCTCGACGGAGAAGCAAATGCTGAAGGCATTGATAATGTCAACGGCGACAATATGTTAGTTCAAGACAATTACATTCATGATATCGGCGGAAACGGGATTTACGCTAAAGGCGGGGCAACCGATGTACTGATTGAAAACAACCACATTGAGCGCATATTCGGTGCCGGGATCATGGTTGGCTTTGATACCAGTCCGGAATGGTTTGATATCACGGTTAACCCGCGGTATTACGAGAATATTGGTTGCGTTGTACGCAATAACCTGATTATTGATACAGGCTGGGAGGGTATCGGTTTTTATGGTTCCAAGGATGCGCAGGTTTATAACAACACCTTGGTTAATGTAGATAATGGCGGATTGTATCACAGCGCGATTTACTTTGGGCTGACATATCAGGATTGGGAGCCTTATGCTGGCCGTCCTGCTAGCATCAACCCGAACATTCATCACAATATTGTATGCCAGCCGGCATCTTTCAGCCGCCAAATGATAGAGATCCGCTATTCAAACGATCTTGGAGGCATGTCTGCTCTCGACGGCAATCCGGTGATGGGTAACAACTGCTATTATATTATCGGTAACAGCGCATTATTTACGGATCATAGACCGGGAAGCACCTTGGAAAATATGGGGCTCTCTGACTGGCAAGCTCATATCGGCGGGGATGACGGCTCGATTGAGGTCGACCCCGCCCTTGATGCCGATTATATACCTACTAACCCGCAGTGTGCCGGCATGGGGATGGTAAAGTAAGGCGACGAAGTATTATTTAAGTAGAAAGAAACACGTTCTGGAAACCCAGTATGGTCACATAGGTTCTAGCAAATATAGCCAAACGAGATGAAGAAGCAATTTTGTCTGCCCTTACTTTGGCCGTACTCTCTGCCTGCCAGATTGAAACCGCGTAAATGGTAACTATTACGGAAACCGCGACCTCAATGATGGCGCTCATTCTTGTTGCTCCGCCCATGCCGGATGATTTCTATATCGTTTATCAATCGTCTGTCGGCGCATTGCTGGATACAAAAAATAACGTTCTTGGTGTTAGATCGGGCAATTATGAGTATGTCTTCGCAGACAACTGCAACGATTGGTAAAATTCATGATATCTTGGTGGTCGGTGCGGGGCCGGTGGGTTGCCGGGTGGCGGCGGAGGTTGCCCGAGCCGGCTACGACGTGGTTATTATGGAGCAGAAGCCCTCGCTGGATAGTCGGATTTGCTGCACTGCCCTAGTAAGCGATGAGTGCCTGAAACGGTTTGATCTAGCCCCAGAATTGATTGCTAAGTCTTTTGATGGCGCCATGGTCTTCCCCCCGGCGGGGGAGGCAATATCCGTAAGGCGCGACAGGGTTCAGGCACATGCCCTAGGCCGTCCGGCGCTTGACCGGCGGCTTTACCAAGTGGCGATGGCGCATGGTGCCCAAGGTCTTTTTGGGGCCCGGGTTACAGCTCTCTTGCCGGATGATGACGGCATCATCGCTAAGGTTTCCAGGGATGGCCTACCAGAGGAGGTCAGGGCCCGGGCGGCGGTTTTGGCCGCAGGCTTTGGCTCTAGGCTTCCCGGCAGTCTTGGTCTGAAGAGTGCCGCAGACTGGACTATTGGTGTGCAGGCCGAAGCGGAGATGGCCAAGGATGTGGGGGTTGAGGTTTATGTTGGCCGGACATTCGCACCAGGGTTTTTTGCCTGGCTGGTGCCCGTTGCCCCGAACCGAGCCCATATCGGGCTTATGGCGCGCCGTAGGGCAAAAGCCAATTTCGTAAGCTTTTTGGAACGGTTGTGCAACAGTGGCAAAGTGGAGGGAAGTACACCCCCGGATTTTCGAGGCATTACCTTGGGTCTGCCACCCCGAACTTATGGTGAGCGTTTTCTGGTAGCTGGCGACCTAGCCGGTCAGGTAAAACCTCTCACCGGAGGCGGTTTGTATTTTGGCTTGCTTTGTGCTGATATCGCCGCGCGTCACTTAACGGCTGCTTTGGGCAAGGATGATCTGTCTGCCAGGGCGCTGGCGGCCTATGAGCAGGAGTGGCGCGCTCTGCTGGAACGTGAGCTGAGGCTGGGACGGCATGCTCGCCGAGCCTTTGAGCTCCTTGGGGACCGCCAGTTGGGTTTTTTGTTCGGCCTAGCCAGACGTTACGCTTTGGCTGAACGCTTGGCACGGAGCGATGACATCGGTTTTGATTGGCATGGTGCCGCCCTTAGCCGGGCGTGGTGCCTTTTGAATCCATTCAATCTTAAGGAGTGTAAGTGACGGAGCAAGCAGTAACGGTGGAAAGTGCACTGGAAAACTATTTAGCCGATCATCCGGTGGTTGAAGCGACGGAACAGGTCGAACTAAAGCGCTTTGAGCAGTGGCTGGGCAAGACCAAAATCCTGGCCGGTCTTAAGCCTTTGGATATGGAGCATTATGCTGGGCGATTTTCTCCTTCTGACCCGGATGGTAGCCGCAAACTGGAGATCGTGCGGAGATTCTTAGCCTATACCCGTGACCAGGGATGGACGGCAACCAATCTGGGTATTCACCTTAAGGCTAAAAAAAGCAAGCCCAAAGTCGGTGGCGTCACGCGTGCCGTGAGGCCCGAGCTGGCGGTGCTTACCCGGCAGGGATATGTTGATCTAGTGCGGGAACTGGCGGAACTTAAGGTCCAGCGTCCGCAGGTGCTGGAAGAGATTCGCCGCGCTGCTGCCGATAAGGACTTTCGGGAAAATGCCCCGCTCCAGGCTGCTCGGGAACAACTGGGGCATATTGATGGGCGCATCCAAGAACTTACGGCTACCATCAAATCAGCGAGTATCATCGGTGAAGTGGGGACGGGAGGAGATCGCATGGCGGTGGGCGACACCATTATCCTGGTCGAGACGGTGTCTGAGCAGACCCTAGAGTATACCGTTGTCGGTCCCAAGGAGACCAATCCTGCGAAGGGCAGAATCTCGCATATCTCGCCCATAGGCCGAGCGGTAATTGGGAAATCCTTGGGGGACGTGATTGAGGTTGCCACGCCGGCTGGGAGTCACTGTTATCGGATTAAGGGCATACAAAAATGTTAGATTTTGCCAATAAATCTATTGACACCGCCCAGCGGCTGAGATAATCTGATGAAAAATAACTTGGGAGGGCAATAGATGGCCGGGAATAACGATATCCAGGAAAATACTGCGGGTCTACTTTGTTACTGCCCCGCTAGCATTGGCTTAATTGCCAGCATTGTATTTCTGATCATTGATAAGAGAAAGTTTGTGCGCTTTTGCGCTATCCAGTCACTGCTTTTGTATGTCGTGATGATAGTACTTTCGGTGTTCTTGTGGTTGATGCTATTTGTCGGGATAATTATTACGCTGGCGATGCTTGCCCTTTGGATCATCCTGATGGTTAAGGCTTATCAGCACGAGATGTTCAAGTTGCCGGTGCTGGGGAACCTTGCTGACCAATGGTCTAATTAAGGCTGCCACCGTTTGATAGATAGGCCGGTTACCTTCGCAGGTGGCTGGCCTATTAAATTATGCCGCCGCCTATAATGAGTCGTATGGCGGAAATGATGAGCACTATGGAACAGACAATGGTGCCGATAAAGCCCAATACCCGTCCATTATTGCGCTGTACTCCCATCAGGCTTGTCACCAGACCGATACAGACGAATGGCACCAAGAACCAGTTGAGCCATCCATGGAAAGGAATTATGGCTACAAGCATGAAAACCAAGCTTACCGCTGATATTAGAAAACCGATATAGCCCACAGCCGACTCCTTTGGGTATTGTATGAACTATTATACAGTATGGGCTAGGCCGATCATAGACCAAGCGCACTGGTCGTTTCCGCGCAAACAATACGTCAAGAGTGCGCGTCGGTGTTGGTAAGTTTTGCGGGATATCTGAGGATATAGTGTGCTGCGGACGGGCATTTATAAATAGACGCTGCTGATGCTACAAATCCCCCTTTTGCTGGCGGAGGAAAGCAGGCATTTCGTCACTTTAGTTCGATAATGGTTGCTCCGTCACCGCCCTCCTCGGGTGGCGCGGCATGAAAAGACTGCACCAAGGGATGACTTGCGGCCTGGTCGCGGATGATGGTGCGCACCGTCCCTGTGCCAAAGCCGTGGATGATACGCACACTTCGCCGCCAGCCTAAGGCAGCATCGCTCAGATAGCCGTCCAGCAAGGACTCAACCTCCTCAGCGCGTCGCCCGCGCAGGTCAAGCTCGGGCGAGACCTCTTTCAAATTCAACTGAGGGCGGTGGTGTTCTGGATGTTCCGGTCTGGAAGGAGGGGCTTTGCTGACGGACTCCCGGCTTACCCGGAAGCGGAGGTGCCCGGAGGTAGCCTCTATCTGACCGGTGCGCTCATTTATTGATATAACATCAGCTGCCACCCCAACCTCTTTCAGCCACACCCTGTCGCCAACGGCTATGGAGACATCGTCCCCGGGCATGGGGATAGTCTCTATGGCGGAGAAAGTCTTGGCAAGACGCCCTCGGACTGCCTGAGCGGTTCGGCGCGCTTGGCTAACTGCTGCTTCGGAGCGTTCGCGTTTTAAGGCGGCGGCGGCTAACTTGATCTCTTTTTGCAAGTTGGACATCTCGACGACCAGATTGTCACGGGCATCGTCAATGAGACGCTGCCTATCGATGTTAAGCTTCTTAAGTTCGCGCTTAAGTTTGGCTGAGCTCGCGCCCAGTTCTTCTCTTTCACGCTCTAAAGATTGGGTCAGCTCTGCCATACGGGCTCGCTCAACCCGGAGCCCGGCAAGCAAGGTTTCCATCTCTCTTGCGCCTTGACTTAAGGAGCTACGGGCGCCAGTGATGATGGCGGGTGGCAGGTTGAAGCTCTCGGCAGTAGCGATGGCATTTGAGCCGCCGGGGGTACCTAGAGTAAGGTGATAGGTGGGACGAAGGGTGTGAGGCTCAAAGTCGAACGAGGCGTTTTGGAGACCAGGTGTGACGTGGGCGAAAACTTTTAACTCGGTATAATGAGTGGTGGCTGCCCCTAGAATACGGTGATCCAGGAGATGCTGAATGATTGCCCGGGCCAAAGCTGCTCCCTCCTGAGGATCGGTGCTGGCCCCTAGTTCATCGAACAACACCAAGCTGGCCCCTTTCGCCTCGCGCAGGATGCGACTGATATTGCTCATATGCCAACCGAAAGTGGAGAGGGTCTCCTGGATGCTCTGCTCGTCGCCGATGTCGGCAAAGATGCCTTCAAATACGGGTAAGCGCGTGCCCAGGCCGACTGGGATGGGTAGCCCAGCTTGGGTCATCAGGCATAAAAGGCCGATGGTTTTAAGGGCTACGGTCTTGCCGCCAGTGTTGGGGCCGGTGATCATGAGGATGGCAAAATCCCTACCCAACTCCATGCTGAGCGGCACGGCACTACTGCCTAGCAGGGGATGACGAGCATCAACCAGCCGGATGCAGGGGGAATGCTCAGCGTCTGGGGCATATACTGTGGCCTCGATAGCTCCCACCCGCTCGGCGTAGCGTGCCTTGGACAGCTCTAGGTCTATAGCCGCTGCAGCTTCAAGCGAGGTGCTGATTTCGGCACTCAGCTTACCTACGAGCTCGCTGATTTCGGTCAGGATGCGCTCAATCTCACGCCCTTCCTCAATCTGGAGCTCTTTTAAGGCATTGCCCATTTCCAGTGTCTGCCACGGCTCGACGAATAAGGTAGCGCCGGTATTGGATACATCGTGTACGATACCAGCCACGTCGCCGCGACGCTCGCTTTTCACGGACACTACATAGCGTCCCTCGCGTTCGGTAACGATAGGTTCTTGGATGTAGTGTCGCTCGGCATCGGCGGCGATGAATGCTTGGAGTTTGTCCACAAGGGCGCTACGGGTATCCTGCGCACGGCGGCGGAGGGACACCAGCTTGGATGAGGCATTTGGCAGCAACTCGCCGTTCGGCGATATGGCATGCGCTATGGCGCTGATCACAGGAGAAAAGTCATCAATGGCTGATGCTCGGACGGCGAGTGAGGGCACCTCTTCTCGATGGGGAACAATCCGGTTCCTAAGGAGACGGAGCGCTTCCAGGGTGGTGCGCACCTTGGCTAGGGTTTTGGCATCAAGGGGCTTGCCTCTGGCGGCGGCGTGAATTTCGGGACCGATATCCTCTATGCCGGAGGCACTGAGGGACGGCTCGGCGGCAAAGAGGATGCGCGCTTGGGCTGAGGCAGTGAGGCCGGCCTGAACCACCCTAATATCATCTGAGGGGGAAAGGGCGGTAGCCAAGTCGCGGCTTAACGAAAACGTGCAACAACCGGCGATGATAGCACGCACGGCCGGGAATTCAAGCAAGGCTAAATCTTTAGCGTCCAAGCGCTTCTATTTTACAGGAAATGAGGCCTGGCACAAACCGAGCGGTTTTTTGGCAGATGCAAGGACATAACGGCTAACAATATGCCAAGGGCAACATTGTCCTTGGCATATTGATGGTTACGGCGAGAGTTATCCTATAGCAGCTCCCCATACCTCCTGACGAAGATCTTTTTAGAAACAGTCACCAATACCATGTACATAATGACGGTTAGGCCCAACCACAGGAAATATACCGGCGGCAAAGCCGCGAGGCCAATGGCGTCACCGAAGCTTGTAAAAGGGATGATGGTCAAGGCCACAATACCGGTAAAGGTGAGTAGCATGACTGATATCGAGGCACGGCTCTGGATAAATGGAATCTTGGGTGTGCGGATCATGTGGATAACCATTGTCTGGCTCCACATTGATTCTACAAACCATCCGGCTTGAAACAGGGCGATATAGGCAATCTGTGCAGCCGGATCGGTGAGCTGGTGATAGAGCCCGCCGCATACGGCGGGGCAGATGACGAAATACATCAGCAGATAAGTGGAGATGTCGAACACCGAACTGGTGGGCCCAATCCAAATCATGAATTTTCCGATGGAGGAGGCGTTCCATTTTCTTGGTACCACCAGGAATTCTTTGTCGACGTTGTCCCACGGAATCGTTGTGCAGGAGAGGTCATAAATCAGGTTAAGCAGGATAAGATGGATGGGCATCATGGGCAAGAAAGGCAGGAAAGCACTGGCTACCAAAACCGAGAGCATATTGCCGAAATTTGAGCTCGCCGTCATCTTGATGTACTTGATCATGTTGGCATAGGTTTTGCGTCCCGCAATAATGCCTTTTTCCAGAACCATCAGATCTTTTTCCAGCAGGATCACATCGGCGGACTCCTTGGCAATGTCCACGGCGGTGTCCACCGAAATACCCACATCGGCGGCTTTCATGGCGGGGGCATCGTTGATGCCGTCACCCAAGTATCCGACGCTGTGTCCGTTCTTGCGCAGTGCAGTGATGACCCGAGCCTTTTGCTGCGGTGAGAGCTTGGCAAACACACTGGCGTTTTCGGTGCTTTCGCGCAGGGTGCTGTCATTCATGTCTTCTACGTCAGCCCCGAGTACAATGTTGTCGATGGGGATGCCCACTTGGCGGCAGACGCAGCGGGTCACCATGTCGTTATCGCCAGTGAGTATCTTAACTCCCACTCCGTATTCTTTAAGAGCCTGGATGGCCTTGGCGGTGGATTCTTTCGGGGGGTCAAGGAAAGCGAGATAGCCCATAAGCACCATATCCGATTCATCAGCAATAGAAAAAACGCCTACGGGTGACAGATTGGTCTTCTGGGCCACGGCAATGACCCGCATGCCGTCCTCGTTCAGCTCATCCACTTTTTTCAGAATATACTGGCGGATGTCGTCGGTTAAGGGCAGTATTTTCCTTTCGTACTCCGCAAAGCGGCAAACTGCCAGCATCTCCTCAACGGCTCCCTTAGTAATCATTTGCGTCTTCCCGCTGGCCGCAACCACGACACTCATGCGTCGGCGGACAAAATCAAAAGGGATTTCGTCCACCTTAACAAAACGGCTGGCGAGCCCGCGCAGCTCGTCAACGGTATCCTGCTCTACCTGTACCCGTTCAATGATGGCAAAATCCATCAGGTTTTTAAGGCCAGTCTGATAATAGCTGTTTAGGAAGGCATGACGGAGCACGCGCGCGTCTTCTTCCCCGTGAATATTGAGGTGGTACTCCAAGACAACCTTGTCCTGGGTCAGCGTTCCGGTTTTATCGGTGCACAGGATATCCATTGAGCCGAGGTTTTGGATGGAGTTTAGGTTTTTAATGATGGTTTTTTCCTTGGACATAGCTACGGCACCCTTGGCTAGGCAGGTAGTGACGATCATGGGCAGCATTTCGGGGGTAAGGCCCACCGCAATCGACAGAGCGAACAGTGCGGCATGCATCCAGTCGCCTTTAGTAAACCCATTGAGAAATAACACCACTGGGACCATTACCAGCATAAAGCGGATCAGTAGCCACGAAACCGAGTTTATGCCCTTTTCAAAACTGGTTTGTACTGGCTTACTACTTGCCGTTTTCGCCATTTCGCCGAAGATGGTATCGTCTCCGGTGCCCAAAACCACCCCTGAGGCGCTACCGCTGATAACGTTGGTGCCCATAAAAACGAGATTTGGGATTTCGGTCAGGGCGGTACGTCCGGTATGGGCACTGGCAATTTTTTCTACGGCCATACTCTCGCCGGTGAGGGCTGATTGGCTGACAAACAGGTCTTTGGCGTGGATGATGCGCACATCGGCGGGGATCATATCCCCCGCAGCCAAATGCACGATATCACCCACCACCACGTCTTCCAGGGGGATTTCCTGTTTTCCGGCCTCCTGTCGCTGTACGTTGGTGGTGGTCTTAATCAGCTTTAGCAGGTTTTCTGCTGCGTTGCCGCTCCTTGTTTCCTGTACGAAACGCAAAGCTCCAGATACGATAACCATGGTCGCGATGATGATGACCGTGGTGGGGTTGGCTTCCCCGGGATTCGCCAAGATAATATCGGTCAAGGCCGATACTGCCGCCAGGCAAAACAGGATGGCGGTAAACGGGTTGGCGAAAGAGTCAAGGATGCGCTTGGGGAGCGATATTTTCTTGCCGCGGGTGACGGTATTGGCACCGTAGCGTTCGCGGACGGCCTCAACTTGGACTTCGCTTAAGCCTCCGAGGGTTGTTTCCAGTGAACTCAGCAGCTCGTCTGTTTCGGCTGAGGCGGCGGACATCAACCTGCCTAGTACTTCGGCACGGCGAGCCATTACCGCTGGCGTTTTTCTAGTGGCTACACGAGAATTTTGTGATTTTGGCATCGGTCTGCACCTCCGGTTTGATGATTTTTGAAGAGATTTGGAAGTACAGCACCTGAGCTAAGGGGCGATGTTACGGCATGGTGGCGGAATAGAAACCAGGACTCCGTCCGGCCACGATGCCCGAACATCGTCCGTCAGGATCAGGGCTGTTGTTACTACTGGTTCCCATTCCGTTCACCTCACTTTTCCGATAGAATTGCACAAGCTCCGCTGGGAGCCTGATGGTTGGTTATGATAATCCGCAAAGTGTGTCAAATCCCATGCCCAAGAATCATCAATTAGGCGGGTGAGAAATCGCACCGCTTTGCAGGCCTTTACCCAAGCGGTATTGTGGTACATTTTGAATGCGAAAGTCAAGGGATTTTTGGGGACTGCGAAAAACTGGAGACCAAGCGATGCTGGTTTACCTGCTGTTTAGACTATGCTAAGATATATAAAGGCGGGGTGTAGCGCAGCCTGGTAGCGCACTTGAATGGGGTTCAAGTGGTCATCGGTTCGAATCCGATCACCCCGACCATTTGGTGGTTATACGTCCGGAGCGAATAGTTTCCGGTGGTGCAATGGTTGTAATTATGGCAATTCGGCCTATCATCGCTGCTCCGAACCCCGTCCTCCGCAAGCAAGCTCGGCGCATTCAGGCTATTGATGCGCGTATTCGTGCCATAGCGAGAGATATGCTTGACACCTTGGTGCATGCTGAGGGCGTAGGTTTGGCCGCACCTCAAATCGGTGTTTCGCTTCGGCTCTGTGTGCTGCATGTACCGGAGAAGGAGCCGTTTGTCCTCATTAACCCCGAAATTGTAAAACGCATCGGCGAACGGGAGGTCGTGGAAGGTTGCCTTAGCATCCCAGGATATCAAGGGAAGATTAGGCGTGCCATTGAGGTGACGGCGAAAGGCCTTGATTTAAACGGGAAGCCTGTGCGCTTTAAGGCGCGGGAGCTATTATCTCAGGCTTTAGAGCACGAAATTGACCATTTGAACGGCGTATTGTATATCGACTACTTAGAAAGCCCCGATATGCTCTGCAAAATAGAGCTAGAGAAAGAGGCCCAGTCGGAAATGGCAGCCCATGTCTCATAAGCCCCTCCTCGTCCAGTGCGATTTTGACGGCACGCTAACGGTTGGTGATATCAGCTTCCTTATTTTGGATGAGTTTACCGGCAAGCTCTGGCGCCAAGAGCTTGCCGACTACCTGCAGGGCAAGGTCACTGTCAACCGCTTCAACAGCAGAGCCTTTGCCCGACTTAAAGCCGATCGTGCCGAGCTAATACACTTTGTCCGCACCAACTCCGTAGTCCGTCCAGGCTTCCAGGAGCTCTTGGAAACTTGCTGTGAAAAGAACTTCCGCTTTGTAATCGTGAGCAACGGCATGGCTTTTTACATTGAGACTATCCTGGAAATGCAGGGAGTGCCAGATATTGAGTTCATCGCCGGTCGAGGGGAGTTTTCGCCACAGGGCATGAAATCGTGGTATCCCGGACCGGACGGGCAACCTATAGAAGATGGCTTCAAGGTAGCTTGGACGGAGCATTTTTTGGAGCAGGGTTACCGGTTGATCTACGCCGGCAATGGGATATCCGATTTTGCTCCGGCCTGTCGGTGCGAGCGTATATTCGCCATAGACAGTTTGGCTGAGGAGTGCCGTAAGGCCGGGGTGGAATACATACCGTTTGCTGATCTGCACGACATTGCTCGTGCGCTCCGAGAAGTCAATTAGCCCCAGGGGGCGCCAGGCGGAAAAAGCGTGTCCTTATTTGCACCTAAGCTGGGAAAGGCGTCGGTGTCCTAACCGCCACCATCGAAGATCTTGTTGCCCAGGCGCACGATGTTAGCCCCTTCCTCAAGAGCCACTTGGTAGCTGTTGGTCATGCCCATGGAAAGCTGCGCCATCGTTACATTGGGGATGCCCAGCTGTCCAAGATGTTCGAAAAGACGGTGGGTGGCAGTGAAGTAGGGTCGGGCGGCTTCGGGATCACCGGTGCGCGGCCCCATGGTCATAAGTCCCTTGATGCGAATATGAGTCAAGTGCGATATCTGGGAGATCAACTCCTCGGCTTTTTCTGGCATCACCCCAGCTTTCTGGGGCTCGCGTCCGCTGTTGATCTCAATCAAGACTGGCATGAGCTTGCCGAGGCGACCGGCGTGGCGGTCGATAGCTTGGGCGATGACCAGGGAGTCCACTGTTTCAATCATGTCGCTCAGGCCCACCGCCAGCCCGACTTTGTTCCGCTGGAGTGACCCGATAAAATGCCAGGCAGCCAGGCGGCCGATAGCCGCTTGGTGCATCTGAGTCTCTTGGAGATAGTTCTCGCCGATGGTTTTCACTCCGGCCTGAATGGCCGAGAGTACCTCAGCAACGGTGCGCCCCTTGGCCGCAGCTACTAGCTCCACGCCGACCGGGAGCTCGGCCAGCAATGCTTGAACCCTCGCAGTGATCATGATGCCACGGCGCGGGCAATCATGGCTTTGGTGTCGTCGATGGGGATGGCAAAACCGATATTATCAATGGGGTAACCCTCGTCATCGACTACGAAGCGGAGAGTGTTGATGCCGATGACTTCCCCTTTCATATTGATCAAGGGGCCGCCGGAATTGCCGGAGTTGATAGCGGTATCTGTTTGCAGCCAGTCGTAGCCGTCAAAATGGCGCTTGGCAGAGATGATGCCCATGGTGACGCTGGGCACATCGGCCATCTCGGGATAGAGCGCGTAGGGGAAGCCAATGGCGATGACTTGATCTCCGGTTTTGATGTCAGCGGAGGAGCCCAGGGCGGCCGTGGGAAAGTCGGTGCGGCTTGAGATTATTTTAAGCACTGCCAGGTCATGGTCGGCATCGGAGGCGGCCACTGTGGCCAAGGCGATCTCGCCGTTATGCATGGCGATGGAGATGAGGATGGCATCTTCAATGACGTGGTAGTTGGTCAGCACATAGCCGTCTTCTCGCACAATGACCCCGGAGCCGCTGGCGAAAAACTCAAGGCCGAGGCAAGTTATCCTGACCACCGATGGCTCGACCAAGGCTACCACATCGGCCACCGTATCCTGGCGGGCTTGAAGCATGCCCAGGCTATCGCTAAGGGAATTGATGTTTTTGTTGGTCTCGGTTAGACCGGATTGCAGACTACTGACGTCTTCTCCGAGGAGGACTGCGGCGCTTTCCAGGGAACTTACTTGACTGGAAAGCCCAGCCACTCCGCTGTTTAACGCAGCCACGCCGCTGTTAAGCCCATCAACGTTCTGGGCGAGCTTGTCGAGTGAGTATTGCAGGTCGGACATGTTGATGAGTAGGGACTCAAAGTCTGTCGACATTGCGGCAATCCTCTGCTGATCGGCGGCAAACTTGCCCTGCGTATCATGATACAACACGCCGCCGAATACCACGCTGCTTATCAGTAGCATCGTCAGGGTAATTCCCACAAACCATTTCATCGCTTGTCTCCTTAATCGAGGCACCGAAGCCGGAACATGTCGCACCGGAGTCAATACTCCCCGTGCGGTAAATATATCTCTTTACCCTAATATGCGCAAGGTATGGACCAGATAGGTGCCTTGGTTGGCTAGGGCGGCTGTGGTAAAATACTGCTGTTGGGGGAGTGTCGGAACTGGCAGACGAGCAAGACTTAGGATCTTGTGCCGCAAGGCGTCGGGGTTCAAATCCCCGCTTCCCCACCATTTTGGTTCCTATAGCGATGAACTGACCGCCTTGAAATTTATCCTCCGCGCAATCGCATCCAGTAAACTGAAAACGGCGAACTGGCATTCAATACTAAGGCTACCATCATGACTGACCCAAATATAGCCATGGAAACAGAGAGGCTTATCCTCAGGCCGCTTACCGCCGATGATGCTGAAACGGCCTTTTATGGCTGGACTGGCGATGCAGAGGTCGCGCAGTATGTCAGTTGGCTGCCGCACCATACTATTGAGGAAACGATAGAATGGCTGAAAGAAATTGAATGGCAACGGGATGACTCAGGTAATATCGCCCCCAGTGACAACTACATCTGGGGCTTTGTCCTAAAAGAAACAGGCCAGCTTTTCGGCTCCGGTGGACTGATTTGGGAACCAGGTGCCAAGCTTTATCAGGTCGGCTATAACGTCACGAAATCCCACTGGAATTGCGGCTATACCATTGAAGCGATGAGGGCGATTCTGCGCTATGCCGCCAACATTCTTGGAATAAAGAGGGTCGCCGGAGGTCACGCCAAAGAGAACATTGCCTCGGCAAAAGTGATTGAGAAGCTGGGATTCATTTACGATCGGGATAGGCTTATACCTCACGTCGATGGCACCCGACATTTCGACAGCCGGGAGTATTATTTGGATTTAGAAACCGACGAGGAACGGCGTGCCAGAATATATCCGATTATATTAAGCGCGTACAATCCCGAATGGCCGCAGTGGTATGCCGAAGAAAAGGAACGGTTGATCTGCCTGACACGCGGTAAAAATATCGTCCGCATTAGCCATATGGGCAGCACCGCTGTCCCCGGATTGACGGCTAAACCTACGGTGGATATTCTGTTGGAAATCGCTGAAAGCGCTGACATTGAGCGCTTGGTTGCCGTCCTGCCTGGCAGCGAATATATTTGTCTGCGGCAGCAGACCATTCCCACGCTTGACCGCGTTATGTTCCTGAAAGGATACACCGATACGGGCTTTGCCGAACGAGTCTTCCACATCCATGTGCGTAGCCCCGGCGACTGGGATGAGTTATATTTTCGAGATTACCTGGCTTCTCATCCCGGGGCGGCCTCTGAATATGCCGCGTTGAAGCTTAGGTTGCTCAAGGATTATGAACATGACCGAGATGGTTACACGGCCGCGAAGGGTGAATTTATCAAAGAACATATGCATAGAGCAAGGCAAGAAGCCAAAGGCGGATTAGCCCAAAACGTCCACCAACTTCATACCACTCCTATGGGCGCGGAGCGGATAAAACGCAACCTGAATTTACCCGCCGAGGATGTTGTGGCGTGGTGTAAAGAAACCGTAGTGCAGGCGGACCATATCATTAGGTATGGCAAGAACTGGTATGTCTACGTAGGCGGCGTAGTTATCACCGTAAACGCGCACAGCTTCGCGGTTATCACGGCGCATAAGATAAACGCTAAGGTGCGGCTTATGCGGGAGTCGGATTATGGGTGCCTGAGCGAATATTTGTATCAGGCGATATTTGTGCCCGAAGGTGCCGCACCGCCGCCGAGGAGCGTTATCAATGCCCCAGAGATCTTTGTTTACATAAATGGCTTTGGCACACAAGCAGGTGACTTGGGTGTGATCGCAGAGCAGAACGGGCAGATTGTGGGGGTTGCGTGGACGCGCATTATTCCGGCTTACAGGCATATTAACCCCGAAACACCGGAACTCGCGGTTTCCGTACTGCCGGAATTTCGGGGTAACGGCATCGGCACGAAACTGATGAAGAAGCTACACAAGGTGTTGCGGGAAAGCGGCTATAAACAGATCTCGCTTTCCGTGCAAAAGGATAATCCCGCAGTGCGATTTTACCAGCGGCTAGGGTACGAGATGTTTGGGGAGCGGGTTGATCACGCAGACCACGAGGACTACATTATGAACAAATATTTGTAGCATGGAGTCGGCGACATGGAAAATTTGCTGTATGTGATGCTTTTGGAAAAAACAAAATCATATAAAAAGATGAACAAAGGGGCAGTTTTAAGACACGTTGATAACATAAAACTGCTGGATAACGAAGGCAAATTAGAACTTTGCGGGGTACTCAGGAAATGCCCCGGCTTCGCCGGCTTGGTTATCCTCAAGGCTGGAAGCTATGAAGAAGCTGAAGAGTTGTGCAGGCGCGAACCGCTTGTTATTGAGGGCTACGCAACATATAAGCTCATGCATCTGCAGGTGGGAAATAGAGATAACAACTACTTATCGTAACGAACGGTCCAATGTTTGCCATCAGATACGCAGCCGATTTTTATCCACGGCAGTCGGTATTTGCCTTGATATGTAACGTAATAAACGTTACGATAGGCAAAATTGAGGCGCTCCTCGCGCCAGGGTATTGTGATATAGTATAGCGCGAATAACACACGTAAAGGCTGTTTCCAAAATGATGAACAAACCTAAGAAAAAATCGAGCCTTGGGTGCAGTAATCTGTTGGCGGAAATAGATCAAGATGCAAGCCGCGCCATTTCCAAAGCACCTCTAATAGTGGAGAAGCCACAGCTTCATATCCAGACCTCCATTTTCGTCTCCGACGCAGAAGCCGATATACATATCACATCTGCCCATATTGATACTGCTAAGGTGGTGCAGCTCTTTCTTGAGCACGAAAAGGAAATCGTTGCCTGCGTTTCTGCAAAATCGACATTAGATGTTGTAGTTGAAGGTCTTTTAGTCAGGCCAAATAAACTGCCGTTGCTTGTATCGCATAAACCCTTTCCACTGCCACGGGATTTACTCTCAGAGCATGAAAACTCTCATGATATACGTTTTCGGAATTGTGATGAATTCGCCGTTGAGGAAGTATATGACAGATTGACAGCTTTCGTGTGCCGAGTGGCTGATTATTTGCAGTCGAATGCCGTGCTTCTGAAATTAAAGGAATTGGTTCATAGCACAGCCCCAATCTTTCTGGCGGCCAAGATAAGCCGTCTTGTGGGGCGTAGCTGCCCGGCCCTTGATGCTCTGTCCGTTATCACTCTCTCCGATATCGACAGCATTGAGGTGTGGAACGTAAGCCTGCCGGAGGCTACAGAGATCGGCGAATTACTCGAGCGGCGGCTTAAGCAACTGGTCGTTCCTGCTGCTGCACTAGATGCCCTAACCGCCGATTTGTCTGAGCGCGATAGATGTATCATTGAAAACAGGGGATTAAAGAATAGCAAAACCCTGGCCGCTATAGGCGAAGAATACGGCATTACCCGCGAAAGGGTTCGCCAAATTAGCGAAAAAATAGTAGCTAAGTTCAAGGCGCCGCAAGGTGCCAAAAGGGCTCTCATAAGGGCACTCTTCTTCTCTGTAAAAATTCTTAGTGACTGCGAACACTGCATTACCGGCGAAGAACTTAACACCTATGGGATACCGGGAAAAGCCTTGCTGTTTCTGTCGGATACCATGGGCCGCAAGTACGTAACTCATATTGCCGAAACAGACATGATCGTTTTCTATGGTGATGACGGGACGTGCCAGTGGCTGGAGGATATTGAAAAGATGGCCAACTCCCTTCCTCCGGTGCTGTCGGCTGAAGAACAGCAGGACATTGTTGAAGAAACCTCCGGCTCTCTTAGGAAAATGGGATTCGAAATCTCCAAAGACATCATTAAGGAAATAGTCTTTCATAAGCACGCTACGACCGGAGCGATGTTTGCCACGAAGCCTCTTTGCCAGACTGAAAAATATGCCATCGTTTTGGAGAAGTTCTTTCCCGATGGGATAAAGGTATATCGGCCTGAAGTATTGGATCATTTCCGGGAAAAATACCGCGAGCTTTTCAGTGACAAAAAAATTGCGATTAATGATCATGCCTTAGTTGCCAGAATCATTGACAAGTGCATGCTGATTGACCGCGGAACGTATATGCTGTACAAAAAAACCGAACTCCCTGTCGAATTATCCCAACAAATACTGACATTCATTTCGCAGTACCCATACACCATGGTTATGGTCAATGCGATTATGCACCGGTTTAAGTCAGAACTGGCAGCCATCGGCATTGAAAACAAATACCATCTGCACGGCACCCTTAAACAGCACTTTGCGGCTCAATTTACCTTTAGGCGGGATTATGTGGTTAAAGGAGAGGTTACCGATACTCTCTATGCCAATATCGCCGGGTTTGTAGAGTCAAATCCGGAGGGGGTTAGCATTCAGGATTTGCAAGAGCATTTTCAGGGGATACCAAGCGCTGTGCTGCGTTACGCCTTAACAATTGATGATAACATTCTTTCGGTGTACAGCAATAGATGCATACATAAAAAATATATTATTTTCCCAGAACACGATCTTGTTTTGCAGTATTTAAAGGAATACATTGCGCGGGAGCACATTCTTTCTGGTAAGCGTGCCTATCGTATGCTTTACAGAGAGTTCCCGAGCTTTTTTGCCAAAAACCATATAGGGACCAGTTGGTTTCTGCTTAGCATATTGCGCACGTTTTTTAAGGATGAATTCAGGATTAACCGTCCTTACATTATTGACTTAGCCACGGATGCCACCGATGGCTATGCCATGCTCAAAAGCTCGTTCTGGGGCAAAAGCAGTGTTGATATTGCTGACATCAAAAAATATGCGAAAGAAAAGCAAATCAAGACAACGGGTCTATTAAAGCTGTTAGATTCGTATAACGATGGGTATTTTATGCTCAATAAAGAGAAGCTTATTAGCATTGACGAAGTAGGTTACAGTCAGGACGATTACTTACGAATCGAAGATGTCCTGTTGGAGGCGCTGGGCAATGCAAATTATGCCGAGATAGCCAAGCTGAACGTGATCGAATCATTGCCAAGAGCCAAGGTTCCTCTTAGCGAATGGTTAATCTATTCCATCATACATAAATACGGCACACGGCTTTCGGCGATTACATCGGTACATCAATTTGCGGATGCGGTGCCGCTTGTTATGCGCAGCAACGCTGACCCGAAGTCTGTCAAGGACGAGTATGCCTCTGTTGCGGGATTGAGGCGAAGGATTCCACGCATGCTCCGGCCTTGGCGCTTTTAGGTTTAAGCGATTGACGATATCCCGTCCATTCGGCGCAATCCTGTCATATGCGATATCTTCAGCCGCCTGAAACTGATGGAGCGCCGCGGCAGCGGGCTCCGAAAAATTATTGACCAGTATCCCGGAGATAGTGAGCCGGTATTTCGTTCCGCGGAGCAATCTTTTGTGGTGGTACTGAAGAAATTAAATTCTAATCAAACATCAGTGCCAGTTGGCACTGTAAATGGCACTGTAAAAAATGCTGGAAAAATCTTAGATGCCATACTTGCCGATCCGAAAATCACGCGGACAAAACTAGCAACCGAAACAGGACTATCGGTGCGTACTGTTGCGCGCGAATTAAAAACTCTCCGCGAGACCAGCGTTATTCGCCGTGTTGGCCCAGATAGATCAGGTCGCTGGGAAGTGGCTGAATAGGGACTCTGTAAGCACTCGGGAAAGGGGCTAAAATGAACACAGTTTTCCTTATCATTGAGGGCATAGTAATCGTGGCGCTTCTAATTATCGCCATTTTTCTCTTGAATGGCAAAGGGGCGTTTTTGATTGCTGGCTACAACACTAAAAACGAAGAAGAAAAAAGGAAGTATGACGAAAGAGCCATATGCCGCTTTGTAGGCTGGCTGTTAGTAAGCGTATGCGTTGACTTAACAATATTTTTCACTGGAATACATCTTAACATTACTTGGCTACTATGGGGCGGGATTGCATTCATGCCCGTTGTGGTTGTGGGTGCTGTAATCTATATGAATACGCGCAGTCGCTTTCGTGTAGATAGTGATGCACTGGAACCTGGCGCTTACAAAAAAACAAAACGAACCGGTGTCATGGTCGCCGTTATTGCCGCAACCGCTATCGTGTGCATTGCAGTTGGTGCCTTAATTGTTTATGGTGCCAGTGAACCCGCTGTAGACGTCACCAGTAGCAGTATCCGAATCCAAGGAATGTACGGTCTGAGTATTGATATCGCTGATATAACCGGCGTGTCTTTGATAGAGCAGAGCATGAGCGATATCGGGGTGGGGCAGAGAACCAACGGCTATGGCGGCTTTGGGGGCGCTCTCAAGGGGAATTTTAAGTCGGACAGCCTCGGGGAAACCCTGCTTTTTGTTCGGGCGAATTCTTCTCCGACCATACGTGTTGAGCGTAACAGTGGGAAAGATGTTTACATAAGTTTTGGCGACGGCGAGAAAACAGAGGATCTATATCGGGAAATTACCGGAGCTATTGCCGCTAAAAGATAGACGATCCCTCCTAGGCGACGGAATGGCTTTCCTGCGATTTATGACTGCTTGTGCCGCCCGAACAAGCGGCTTGGCAAACCATGTCCGGTCGAAATACCGTGAGGCATTTTGAGGTTCTCCGCAAGACTAAGAAAACAATTGGCACCGAGGGTGTGATTTGTCTGGCGGACAACGTGTACCCTGTCATTAAAGAAAAGTATTATGTCCCGGCATGGCTTATATAAAACGATGTATAATACAAGCGGGGGAGTGGAGTGTTTAAACAGGTGAGTTATGCATGACCCGCAATCTCCTTTAGCATTAACCTGAGGCATTCTCGCAACGCCCCATATGGAATAAAAAACGAAAAGGAAGGGTAAACCATTAATGCAAGTCACTAAAGCCATGAGTGAATACGGCCACGAGCAGATTGTTTTCGTGCAAGACAAAGCAGTGGGGCTCAAAGCGATTATCGCCGTTCATAGCACGGTGCTGGGACCGGCCCTCGGCGGGACCCGTTTTTGGGATTATGCCACCGAAGACGATGCCCTGTTTGACGTCCTGCGCCTTTCTCGGGGCATGACCCTAAAAAATGCTGCAGCTGGCCTTAAGCTCGGCGGCGGCAAAGCGGTCATTATCGGCGATCCGCAAAAATTGAAGTCTCGGGAATTTTTTCATGCGTACGGAAAGTTCATTAATTCGCTGGGTGGCAGGTATTACACCGCCGAAGACGTGAATATCGGGGCGGCGGACGTTGCCCAGATGAACGAAGTAACGAAATATGTCACGGGAACTCCTGAGGTAAGCGGCAATCCGTCTCCCTTTACGGCGCGCGGTGTATATATGGGCATGAAGGCGGGAGCCAGCGTCAAGTTTGGCTCCGAGGTGCTTAAGGGCAAAACCGTGGCCGTACAAGGCCTGGGAAGCGTGGGGTATACACTCTGCGGGCACCTGAGCAAAGAGGAGGTAAGCCTTAAGGTGCACGATATAAATCAAGCTGCGGTGGACAGGGCTGTGAGAGATTTTGGTGCCACTGCGGTGGCGGCGGAGGAAATCTTGACTACAGATTGTGATATCTTTGCACCATGCGCTATGGGGGCGGTGTTAAATACCGACAACGCCAAACGCCTGAAGTGCAAGCTTATTGCCGGGGCGGCCAATAATGTCCTGATGGACGGTGCCACGGGGGATATTTTGAAAGCCATGGATATCCTGTATCTGCCTGATTTTATCATCAATGCGGGTGGGGTCATAAACTGCGGTATGGAGATTCCCGACGGCTCATACGACGTCAATGTGATCAACGCCAAGGTGGATCAGATATACGACACCACGCTTAAAATCATAGCCCTTGCCCAAGAAAAGCAGATCAGTACGTATCAAGCTGCGGATGAGTATGCCGAAAGCATTGTTATGGCAGGCACGAAATAAGCTGTCGGGCCACTGATTTGATACCGCGGGAGCGCTCTTAATGGGCGCTCCTTGGTTTTTGGCGGGCTTCTCTAGTGCTGCAGTAGGGTGCACTGGCTGATGGGGATGTCGGTGCGCTCGTTTTCGGACTTGCGCACGTACATCTTAAAGGTACTATCTTCGTCTGCGGAATCCAATAGATCGTGACGACGCATTTTGACGAAGCGTTGCATACTGCGCTTGTTGATGATATCACCCCAGACCTCCATGACGTCGCCGACTTTCATGGTGTCAAGCTGGGTCTTCATCATGAACATGGGTTCGGGGCAGGTTTTGCCGCGGGTATCCACTGTGCCTACCGTCGTCTGCTCAACCATTTGGCTTGCCTCGCTCAACTATCTATAATTATAATGGCGCAGATGCCATTTTTCAAAAGGTTTTAAAAATTATTAAAAAAAGTATTGACAACCAGGCGCGCATATACATATACTTTATTCCAGCTAAAAAATATACTTATCTACAAGGTATCATGGCAGGCCTTACCTGGAACGGTAGAAGCGGCGACCGGCTCGGGTGTGTCTTGCTAAAAAATATAGGAGGGACATCGGTTTGAAAATCCTGTTTTCCCGCAAGGCTCTTATTTTGTATGCCGGCTTGGCTTTTGGGGTTCTTGCTTCGCTTCTGGTAAAGTGGGGCAACCCCGCCAACATGGGCTTTTGTAGCCTGTGCTTTTTGCGCGACATCTCTGGTGGCTTGAAACTCCAAACCACGGCTACAGTTCAGTATCTTAGACCGGAGATCATCGGGCTGGTTCTGGGGTCTACGGGGGCGGCGCTTCTTTTTCGCGAGTTCCGTCCGCGCGGCGGCGCAGCACCCTTGGTACGCTTTGTCCTGGGCTTTTTCATCGCCGTCGGCGCCCTCATCTTCTTAGGTTGCCCATGGCGCGCCGTCATTAGACTGGGTGGCGGCGACCTATCAGCCCTCATCGGTATTGCCGGGCTAATCGTTGGTGTAGCGGCTGGTATCATCTTACTCCGCCGCGGCTTCAACTTAGGCCGATCCAACCGCACTTATGCCGTTGCCGGATGGATCATGCCCGTCATTTTTATAGCCTTGCTTATATTCTTGGTGGCAGGGGCTTCGTTCATTGCCGAGAGCGCCTCCGGGCCTGGCTCGCTTCACCCTGCGATTTGGATTTCCCTGGTGGTCGGGCTGTTCATCGGCTTTGTTGCCCAGCGGGTGCGCTTCTGCACTGTGGGCGGTTGGCGTGACCTGATCATGGTCAAGGATGCCTACCTGTTTTTAGGCCTGGTGGGCTTGTTCGTGGGCGTGCTGGCCACCAACTACATCGTTGGCTTTTTCGGCGATGGCGGCGTGGTCACTTCCACCGGAACGACAGTTGCCTATCACTGGGGTTTTACGAGTCAGCCCATTGCTCTGCCTGGAGTGGATGCGACAGGGGCTATTCGTTGGACTGATTTCTTGTGGGGTGCCGGCGGTTTGGCCTTATTGGGTCTCGCAGCCGTACTGGCGGGTGGTTGCCCCATGCGCCAGCTCATCATGTCTGGCGAAGGCGATACCGATGCCGGCATGACGGTGGTCGGTATGCTCGTTGGCAGTGCGGTGGCCATGAATTTCGGCATCGCTTCCAGTGCTACTGGTCCCGGAGCGAATGGTCCTTGGGCGCTGGGGATAGGGCTGGTCGTTTGTTTGGTTCTGGGCTTTACTCTGCGCGAACGGGCGGCATAGAGTCACGGAAAATATCTTGAGGAGTTGTTATCATGGCCGACTCTCCTAAGGGCACTAAATTTGTCGGCGACGGCATCGTCATCTTTCATGACGTGGCCGGGGCCATGAAGGGCGAAAAAGCGGTGAGGGCAGCGGGCTACGAGGTAAAACTTGTTTCCCCGCCCCCCCAACTGCGCATGGGTTGCGATCTGGCGCTGGAAATAAACCTGGTGGAAGAACAGGGCATTGAGCGTCTTTTCCAGGAAAAGGAAGTGCCTTTTGTCCAGGTCTTGCCGCTTACTAAGGGCGCGTCGGTGCTGTGCGAAGTTATCAAGGTAACCGATTTCGGCCGGTGGTATATGGTGAAGGCTGGTAACATGAAGCTCTCTTTCGAAAAAGAGACCGGTCTGGTGGTCAATGTCTCTGGCGGAGGGTGCCCCGATATCCCCTATCTCAATGCCGAGATGGTAGATAAGACACTTAGCCAGACACCTCAGCCCCGCGATATCGGTTATACCCTTTGTGCCACCATGCTGCAACGGGCATATGAAGAAGCCGTCCGCCTATTTGAGGGAGGTAGCCTCTCATGATGATCCTTTTTGGAACGCTACCCTACAATGATTTCCCTCTGACTTTTGGCCAGGTGAGCCGCGAGGGTGATTACCTTAAGGCCGATGGCCGGGAGTTTTCGCGCACCCAAGGTACCGGGGCCATGATCTCGGCGGCACTGGCGATTGCTACCCACTTCAAAGAAGAACCGCCATACGTGCTGGTGGCGGGAGACATCGGAGGGGGCAATGGGACGCGCGATATCTATCAGTATCTTACTGAACGGGTGGGGGAACTTGCGCCTGATTTCATTGCCATGCACTATAGTCTGCCTATCATGGCTCTCATGCGGAAGTTTATAGAAGCGGTGCAGAGATGCGAAAAGAGGCCTTTTCTGATTGCTGACGCCGGGGCCATGTATGCGGCCAAGGGCGCCGGATTATCGGGGGAGTTTGATATCTTTACGCCGGATCCCTCGGAAATGGCTTTCCTTGCCGACCCGCAGGCAACTCACCCGGCTTATATTGCCAAGCACCTCTTTGAGTGCGATGCTTCGCTGGTGCCGCAGCAGATTGCGGAGGCTTTCCGGTCGGGGAGCGCTGCTAAATTGCTATTGGTGAAGGGCAAGACCGACTATGTAGCACAGGGTGGAGAGATCCTCCATGCCGTAAACGAGCCGGACGTGCCTCATTTGGAACCCATCGGCGGTACGGGAGATACCATCACCGGACTTGTATCGGGGCTGGTGTATGCCGGACTGGCACCTAAGGATGCGGCGGTCTTTGCCTGCCGCACCAACCGCACCGCCGGCAAGCTGGCAGAGCCTAATCCGGCTACCAAGGTCAAAGAGATCATTGATCAATTCCCGCGCGTGGCCAAGGAATATTATTGTTCCTGGAGCGGAGTCTGTTATATGGATGACAAATAGCCGGATGTAATGAAGCGCGCGACTCCCGTGATCTCATGGGAATAAACACTCGGGGGCTCGAAGCCCTAATAAGGAGAAAAAATGTTTGAATTAGATTGCCGTGGTTTGTCTTGCCCTATCCCGCTAGTCAAGCTACAGAAGGCCATAGATAGTCATCCTAAAGAGCCAATCCTTATGAAAATTGACTCCGAGACTGCCCAGGAGCATGCCACCAGGCTGGCTGAGGGTAAGGGATATGCTGTTAAGGCGACTCGTCAGGGCGATGATATTGCCTTGGAGCTTAGGCCCGGCAAGTAAAGCATCTAGCCAACGTCCGAGGTACGGGGCTTGGCGCTGATATCAGAAGCAGGAAAAGAGACAGCCACGCCCCGTTGCGATTTGCTGAGGCTGAGGATCGCGATGGGGCGTGGGCAGATAGAGACGGGAAGGAGCAGGTTATGATCAAAGAACTTGATTGCCGCAAGCAGGGGTGCCCTCAACCGATCATTGACACCAAAAGGGCGCTTGAGGCGGGCAACGATGAATTAAGGGTGGTCGTTGATAGCATTGTCAGCCGCGATAACGTGCGTCGTTTTGCCTCAAGTCAGGGCCACAAAGTGGAGATAGAGGATAAGGGGGGCGGGCTTTACCACTTGAATATCACGCGCAACCCTGAGGCGGTGGTAAGGCCGGCAGGGGCTGCTCCGGAGGCGGGCAACGTGGCCGGGGGCGTGGTGGTGTTCATCACTACTGATAAGCTGGGCGAGGGTGACGAGCGCCTGGGCGCTATCTTGATGAAAGCTTTCCTTAATACCCTCCATGATTCCGAGCCCAAGCCGGCGATGATCATGTTTATCAATAACGGCGTAAGGCTTACCACTGAGGGCTCAGAGATGCTGGACAGTTTAGAGGCCCTGACTCACGACGGGGTGCAGATTATGTCCTGCGGTACCTGCCTTACCTATTACGATATCATGAATAAACTCAAGATCGGAATCGTTGGCAACATGTATGATATTGTAAACGTCATGCTTGAGGCGGAAAAGGTCATCAAGATCTAGGCTGACCTGTCTCTGGGACTTAGAAACACTGCTCATCCGCGGCAGCGTGGATGGTCATTGTCTTTCCTCTCCGTGCCTTACTTTTAACTGTACCCCAAATAATGGACAAGGTGGGTGTATAAAATCCCATTTACGGACTGATTGTTCTGTACTCCATGCCGATGACGGCTTGCATGTCTATTATTTAGCTAAGGCTAGCGTATTCCTACCTTATGGGCACTCCGTGCATGATGGGACTTGAACGAGGAGCCCAACATAGGGCAGAGAAGCCCGAGATTGACAGTTGTCAGGCAGCCTGGTATGGTTAGAAGAGCAGGCTAAAAATATTCTCCGTACCTCCGGTGCTTAATGGTGGTACTGTACCAAGTATTCTCACGAGCTGCCGAAGACCAGATTCGGTGGTCGTGATCCACATAGAAAGGTGAAGCCGTTTCGCCTGACGGGCACAGTTTTGTGTTGTGGTTCTCTCGGCGTAATGTGCCTTAGGTGAATCAGTGTTAACCAGTGCCCACATAAATATGAGCAGACGGGCTGATTGAGCGCTACGCCAACATGGCAACAGCGCAATAAAGTCTTTCTCCCATATTCAACTGTATCTATTCAACATAATATCTACTCCCGCATAACGCCTCGGACAGAGGTAGGCGTGCCATGCGGTGAAATTCAGTATAAAAAGCCTGACAACTAAGGGGGGATTCTCATGTTGCGCAATAGTATGGCATCCGGGCTATCGGTCATCGGTAAATATCTTACCAACTTGGTCTTGGTCCTCTCCCTTCTCCTGTCATCATCCTCTGGCTTAACATCAGCTCTCATCCGAGCCGAGGGCGAAGCGAACTCCTCCCAAAACCAAGAAATTCTCCCCGAGTTATCCGAAGCGGATCCCAATGGTGAACCGAACAATAACTCGGAAGATGCGGAACGGGGACTGGGTAATAGTATCTCCGGTTTCTTATGGGTGGACGGCAACGGTTCCCTCTCCACCGATTGGGACGGCCTCTATAACGGCAGTGAATTACCCCTCTCCGGTTATCCCGTCTATCTATACGCAGCGGATGATCTAAGTACCGCCCTGGGTGAGACCTACTCCGGTGCGGACGGCACCTATCTCTTCGGTAATATTGAACCCGGAGAGTATGCCTTGGGGCTCAAGTCCGCCACTGTCGCCGGATATGAGTACCTCTTACCCATGGCTCTAACCTCGGATAACAAGTTTGCCATCGACTGGGCCAGTGATCCCCTTATGGCCTATACCGACATACTCACCCTGGCAGATGACGAGGCTGTCTCTGGCATCAACGCTGGCATGAGACTCCCTATGGGCATTGTGCGTGCGGCGGATACCTCCCTGGCTGCCATTTGGGCAGCCAATCTCAATAGCCTTGTCTCCCTTGATGGCTACACTTGGATCGTGGTCGAGAAGAAGACCGTAGGGGGCTTGAACTGCGTCTTGCTGCTCCGGGCGGGTAGTACGAGCTTAGGTGTTAGCTTTGGATCATCGAATACCTATGAGGGCTCCAACCTGCAGTCCTGGATGACAACCACCTATAATAGCCTAAAAACCATCAAATCCGTCGCGGTAGTACCCTCTCTGGGGCTTTTCTCATCCCCCAGCGCTATCTCAGAGCCTACGGCCATACCGGCCAGCAGCGTGCCGTCAGGCAAGGACATCCTCTTTGCACTGAGTTACCAGGATGTATACCGGTGGAATGGTAATAAAATTTCACCGCTGACAACTCCGCTTAACAATTACTTTAGCAATACCGCCAGGCACTGGCTGCGTACTTCTGCCGGCGGCTCCGTACATGGGTGGCTTTCTTACTCTTCTAATCCCGCGTCAAGTACTATTGATGCGGGTCTTAATCCCAATGCTACCGGCGCCTATGCCGTCCCGGCTGTATGGATCAGCACCACCGCTTTACCGCAGGTGACCGTGCATTATGTTGATGACAGCGACACCATGATCAAGACGCCGAGTGCGGCATATCCCCTTGCCCCTGGTTCACCTTTCGCCCTTTCTCCTGCCGAGATTCCCGATATCCCGCTATATGATTACAGCGGCTGGAAGATCGGTCTGGGAGGGACCGTCCAAAGCAGCAGCACTCCCGTGAGCATCGCCAGTGTCGACGCGGACACCGATATCTATTTGATATACCAGTCGGTTCCCTACACTGGCACCATTGACCTCTCTGAGACGACGACCGGCGGCACGGGTTATACCATCACCGGCGTAACTGCGGGCGATGAATACAGTAGCGGTGCGTATTCAGGAGGCGTAGTGCCAGCGCCTTCGGGGAAACTCATCTTTGATAATGGTGCTGACGGCTTGGCCTACCGCATTATCCAATCGGGAAATCTTGCGAACCCCACAGATGGACTAAAGAACGGAACCTCAATTTTTAACGATATCATCATTCTGGATGGGGTGAGTGTCACGCTGATTATAGATGACATCGATCTCAGCGGAAACATTGATGTGAGGGGCACAGCGGACTTGACGCTGCTACTGGCCAACTCAGGAGACTATGGAATTGTTGATGCTAGCTATATACGTGGCAGTATCTTCGTGATTAATGACGGCCTGACTGAAGCTTATCTTGCCATCGACAGTGCTATTGTTTCTGGAAGCAGTGATGGCTCCCTTACGGTTACGGCCACCGTCCTCCAAAACGCGGCCGTCGGTGGTGCCAGTGGCCAATCTGCCGGTCTCATCACCATACTCGGCGGCACAGTTACTGCCACGACTGATCATGGCAACGCCGGCGGAGGCGCGGCGGCCATCGGTGGTGCTTCTGGGGGTAGCGGTGGGGTCATAAACATCTCCGGCGGCACGGTCATTGCCAATAGCACTAATGGTGCCGCTATCGGTGGCGGTAATGGAACCGCCAATGGGGGGATCGTTACCATCAACGGGGATGCCCATGTCAACGCCCATGCCGGCCTGGGTGCGGGTATTGGCACCGGTGCTGGCGGCGACGGCGCGACCATCGTCGTCAGTGGCAATGCCGTAGTTATTACCGTCAGTGATGAAGGCGCCGGCATCGGCGGTTACCTCACCACCGGCTCGATCACCATCAATGGTGATGCCGAGGTCACAGCCATTGGTGGCACCGGAGCCGGCATCGGTGGCGGCTTCGCCGTTGGCACTGGTGGTAGCGGTGGGGACATCACCATTGGCGGTAATGCTACCGTCGAAGCCAGCGGCCTCTACGGCGGAGCCGGTATCGGTGGTGGTGTGGGCATCGACATCGACATCGGTATGAGCAATACCGGTGGCTCAGGTGGCACTATTATCATCGAAGACGGTGCCAAGGTCACGTCCGCCGGCGTCGTCGGGGCCGGTATCGGCGGCGG
>WRNP01000007.1 GCA_009776515.1 Dehalococcoidia bacterium
ATATATATGACACTGGATGCCTCAAGTGTTAAACTTGTTATTGCTAAGAACGAAGCTCTCGTGCCCGGGTCGGCGGGTCTTTTTATGCGGCAGGCGGTATAAAGAAGAGGCCACTTTGAAGAAGCTATCGCGTACTATTTCCGGGGTGACGCCGGTGGCGGTTATGACGAGACCTGCCTCCTGTCCCGGTCGCTGTGTCTATTGTCCGACATTCAGCATCACTCCTCAGAGTTATACTCCAGAGTCCCCGGCAGTTATTAGAGCCCGGGCCGCAGACTACGACTCCCGCCGCCAAGTGGAAGTGCGCCTTAGGACGCTTTCGGACATGGGTCATCCCGTAGATAAGGTCGAGCTTATCATTATGGGTGGCACCTTTCTCGCCCGATCCGAGGACTACCAATATGATGTTATAAAGGACTGCTACGACGCCCTGAACGGCACGGCCTCGGTGACTCTGTCTGCCTCCCAGGAGGCAAACGAGACGGCGGCCAGGCGCGCTGTGGGGCTGTGCCTTGAGACCCGCCCGGACGTCTGTGGTGAGGTGGAGGTGCGACGCATGCTGGACTTCGGCGCCACGCGGGTGGAGCTGGGCGTGCAGATCTTGGACGACGAAATCTATCAGAAAGTGGAGCGCGGTCACACTGTGGCCGAGGTGGTACGAGCAACTCGCCTTCTGAAACGTTACGGCTTTAAAGTATATTACCACTGGATGCCGGGGCTACCGGGGAGTACGCCGGAGCACGACTTAACCCTGGCAGAAATGCTTTTTGATAACCCAGACTTCCGCCCAGATGGCCTTAAGCTCTATCCCACCATGGTGGTGGAGGGCAGCCGCTTGGAGGAATGGTACCTGGCGGGTAGCTATATCCCTTACCCGGACGAGGTCATGTTGAGCCTCATGGCGGACATAAAAGCCGTCGTGCCCGGCTACGTTCGTATCGCACGGGTACTGCGCGACATCCCTGCCCGGTTCATTATTGCTGGACTACGTGATTCCGTGCGGGAGAAGTTGCAGGAGTACATGGCCCAGCGCGGACAGAGGTGCGGCTGTATTCGCTGCCGGGAGTATGGCCATCGCCTGAAGTCAGGTTGGGAGGTGGGAGAACCGGAGATTAAGAGGCTGGACTACGATGCCTCCGATGGACGCGAGGTATTTCTGAGCTACGAGGATGGGCAGGGGACCCTCTTCGGGCTCCTTAGACTGCGTTATGAGCCGGAGCCGCCGGAGGTCTTGGGGGGCAGGGTGCGGGCACTGGTTAGGGAGCTCCACGTCTTCGGGCTGGAACTGGCCCTGGGTGCAAGGCAAGACGGCACCGCTCAGCATCGTGGGCTGGGCAGACAGCTCTTGGCTGAGGCGGAGCGTGTGGCGCGGGATGATTTTGGTTCACCAGAGATCGCTGTCCTTAGCGGCGTGGGTGCCCGGCGATACTATGCGGAGCAAGGCTATATCTTCCGAGCGGGCTATATGGTAAAGAACCTTGCTGTCCGCCAGTTCAGCGGCCAGTTACCCGCTGGTGAATGATGTATGAGGCCGCAATCAACACTATGGCGGCAAGCAGTATAGGCCCCACCACAAACCACACGGCCAAACCGGGCCAGAAAACACCCGGCAAGGTGAACAGGGCAGCCGCCTTGAAAATGAGACCGCCAATTTTGTGGGTGCGGTTCCATACATCTTCGTTGTTAAGCGTCCAAGGCGTACGGATACCGATGAGATAGTTGCGCTTAGCCTTTCCCAGGAGTACCCCCAGAAAGAAATACAGGATGGCAGCCGCAGGTACCAATAGCTGCATGAAATCAAATTGGGTGCCCAGGTTCCACAGCAGGGTTAATCCGTAAATATAGAGCATAAAACCAACAATAAAGACAATAGCCCAATCGTAGGTGGTGCGGAATCGGCGGATGTTCTCTTTCAGCGGGTCTATCTGGGGGATAGCCAGGAGAAGCAGGGCGAGCCCGGTGGTCATGATTGGAAATAGGAACATTCCCCAGAAGCGCGAAATATAGCCGTCTGCCGCTCCTTGGGCGTTCCAGTGAGAGGTCATGGGGTCGGGCATGCGGTTATACAAGACAAGGGCCAAGGCATAAAAGGCGACCAGAAAAAAGAGTAATAGCCAGCGGTTAAGCCTCATTGCTTTTCTCCTTGCGAGAGTTGTGCCGGGGAAGTCATACTAACGTATGGTGTTCAGTGCGGCGCTTACCTCGTTCACACTTAAGAATGCCCCGAGTTTTACATAGCGGATGATGCCCGTGCGGTCGATGAAGAAAGTCACGGGGATGGCCGATACGTTATAGGCCTGGGCCGCCTTGCTTCCGGCATCCATCAGCACGGGTAAGGTATAGCCGTTGCTGTTCATAAAATTGCGGGCCCCGGCCGCAGTGTCCTGCACATTCACGGCGAGAAAGGCTGCCCCATCGGTCTGGGCTGATTCTTCGCGGAAAGCGGCCTCTAGTGCCGACATCTCGTCTAGGCAATATGGGCACTGCGTACCCCAGAAATTGATTACCACTGGACGACCCAGGAAGTCCGACAGCCGTACGGCTTGGTTGTTAAGGTCAAAAAGCTCAATGCCCGGTGCTTCTGACCCGGCGGTGGGTGGGGCGAAAGGGGAACAAGCCGCAGCGGTGAGGGCGAGCGTGACCAGTGACAGGAATACTTTTTTCAACGCACGAACCTTAAGAGATATACAGCCAGTCTATCTTGCCGATAATGATGAGGATGCCCACAATGATCAGGATGGCGGCTCCGATATGGTAGATGATGAGACTGGCTCGCTCCAGCCTGCGCAGGAGTGGTGTTAGAGCACCGAAGAAAGCCCCGATGAGCAGGAAAGGGATGCCCATGCCTAGCGAATAGACTGTCAACAGAAAAGCCCCATGCCAAGCGGTTTCAGAGGCCATGGCGAGGGTTAGCACGGAGCCCAAGATGGGCGAGAGGCATGGTGTCCAAGCTATGGTGAAGGCTCCGCCGACAAGGAAAGAGCGGAGATAACTCGTTGTTTGCCCTAACTTTGGCATATAGCGCATTTCGCGCCCGAAGAAAGGGATATACTGTGAAGCCAGCATCAAAAGCCCCATGATAACAAGTATCCCGCCTGATATCCAGCGGGCGAGGGGTGAGTAGGAGTTGATGGTCCACCCCGCCAGCCCCGTGATAGCTCCCAGCAGGGTGAAGATGACGGTAAAGCCCAACACGAAGCACAGAGCATGAAGAAAAAGAGGGAGGCGAAAGCGCCGTTCATCCTCATCATCAAGTATCTGCGGTCCGGCCAGGGTGGCCAGATATACCGGCACCATGGGCAGAATACAGGGAGAGATGAACGAAGCGATCCCGGCACCAAGGGCGGCCCAAAAAGACACAATATCCATAGTGATTTGATTATAACAAAAAAGGCGCGAAAAACCACCTTCGGCTTGACAGGCAGGAGCGCGGCATAGTAGTCTTTGGTCAAATTTAATAAAGGCAGTCTGGGCAGCCCGCTTAGCGGGCTAAATCTGGAAAGCAAGCCGGTGCAAGTCCGGCACAGTACCGCCTGCTGTGATTCGCCAGTGGCGAAAAGTCAGAACGCCAGATGCCCAGGTGATGTCTCCGCGGATGAGGAGGTGCGCGCATGTTAACATAACATGAGGCGTTGGTCCCTTGCCGTCGAGGCAAGGGTTTTTTGTTTGAGGGGGGTATCTGTTGGTAATGATCTGGCGAGCAGTGACTAACCGCTGATGCCGAGGTAATCGGTGAAAATAGCGGTGTTAGCTTAGCAATGAGTAATCCGTTGGCGGACAGAACGCTTGCCGCGCGGGCATTTTCCTGCAGTACTCATGGCATAGAATAATTGGCGCCGTAAAAAAGCCTAAGGAGAAAAGGTGTTTAAACGTAAAAGTATAAATGTGCTGAAACATGGACTGGCCTTACTGACAGCACTGGTCATCTTGGCGATGCCGGGGGCGTGTGGTGGGCAGCCTGGTTCAACAATAAACGTTCCCTCGGGTACAGCGTTTCCGGTCACCATGGTCGATGATCTGGGGCGCACGGTCACCTTGACACAAGAGCCCCAGCGTATCATTTCCCTTGCTCCCAGCAATACGGAGATCATCTACGCCCTGGGGCTCGCCGATAAACTGGTGGGAGTGACCAACCAATGCGACTATCCGTTTGAAGCTGCCTCTAAGGAGAAAGTCGGTGATTTTAACATGCCAGATTTGGAAAAAATCGTGAGCTTAAACCCCGATCTGGTGCTGGCAGAGGATACGCATAAGGCGGAAGTCATCCCTGCCTTGGAGCGCCTGGGCATCACTTGTTATGTGCCGAGGCCTTATACCCTGGAAGAAATCATTAGCTCAATTTTGGCTGTCGGGCGCCTTACGGGAGCCGATGCCAAGGCGCTGGAAATCGCCTCGGACATGCGAATTCGCCTCCAATATGTTACGGATAAAACAGGCGTCCTCCATGATGAGGGGCGGCCAAGCGTTATGTATGTCGTCTGGTATCCACCGGTCATGTCAGTCGGCGTGAATACGCCAATACATGACATGATCTCCTTCGCTGGCGGCGTAAGCATCGTCAGGGATGCTACAGGGTGGCCGACACTGTCGCTGGAGGAGGTGGTCGCGGCAAGCCCGGAGATTATCATCGCCAATGTTGATGAGTATGGCGGTGACATTCCGCTTCAAGGGATACTGGATGAGCCTCGCTTAGGGACGGTGCGGGCAGTGGCAGAGGGCAGGGTCTACGGCATAGATGCCTCGCTCACCAATCGCCCTGTGCCTCGCATCATTGAAGGCCTTGAGTGGATGGCGGCCCTTATCCACCCAGAGCTTTTTCCGGAGTTTGTCGAAGAGTATGGGGGCAGATTAAACTGACGCCCCGGGTGATTCTGGTATCTGCGGAGGCAGGTTAGATATGATGCCTACTATAACAGCACCCGAGGCGGTGCGCCGGGGCTGGCGGCGCCGGCTGGGGTGGCTCGTGCTCATGAGCTTGGTGCTGGTGGCCGTTATCTTGTTGGCTACGGCTATTGGCAGCGTGGGCGTCCCCATCGGTACAGCGGGGAAAATAGTTTTACATAAACTGTATCTGGATCGCCTGCCGTTTATCAACTTTTCCGCGAGCTGGAGCGGCAGTCAGGCGGTCATCATCTGGGATCTTAGATTGCCGCGTGTTCTCCTGGCTGGATTGGTAGGCGCGGCGCTTTCGGTGGCCGGGGCAACCTATCAAGGACTTTTCCGCAATCCCTTGGCCGATCCATACCTAATTGGTGTCTCCCAAGGGGCAGCCCTTGGGGCGGTGATAGGTTTTCTTTTGCCGGTGGCGGGGGCGACCGCTCTTGGCCTGGTGCCCATCATGGCCTTTCTGGGGGCTCTTGGCAGCGTGGCTATTGTGTACGCTCTGGCGCGTATCGGCCGTTCCTTGCCGATCTCAACTCTAATCCTAGCAGGGGTAGCATTGGGATCACTCCTAGGAGCAATCGTGTCATATTTGACTTTGGCCTCTGGTCAGATGGTACGCAGCATACTCTTTTGGCTTTCGGGGAGTCTGGCAGCAAGCCAGTGGCGCGAGGTGTGGATAGTGGCACCCATTGTCTTGGTATCAGGCGTAATCCTGTTTCTCTTCAGCCGTCCCCTTAACATTATGCAACTTGATGAGGAGCAGGCACAGCAGCTTGGGGTGAATGTGGAGGCCCTGAAGATCATACTCCTGGCGGTGGCAACCCTCGTCACGGCTGCAGCAGTATCTTTTGCGGGCATCATTGGCTTTGTGGGCATCATCGTGCCGCATGCCGTACGCTTGATTTGGGGGCCTGACTATCGCTTTCTGCTGCCCCTGTCTATGGTCTGCGGGGCAATCGTTCTCATTCTGGCCGATCTTTTGGCGCGTACCCTGATTGCCCCCGCAGAGATATCCATTGGCATCATCACGGCGTTGGCCGGGGCGCCATTTTTCTTGTATATTCTGCGCCGGCGGGCAAGGATGCTCTTCTGATGTTTTCCCTGCAGACAGAAGATTTGATGTTGGGTTATGGGCAAACCACGGTGGTGTCCGGATTGAACTTCAGCTTGCCCTCGGGGCAGATTACGGGCATCGTGGGGCCCAACGGATGCGGCAAATCGACCATCATCAAGGCCTTGAGTCGGGTGCTTCGCCCTCAATCAGGGAGGGTGCTGGTGAATGGGCGGGATATTGCCGATATTGCGCACAAGGAATTGGCGCGCCTGGTGGGGGTGGTGCCGCAGGTGCCGCTACTGCCCAGTACCTTTACGGGTTTTGAGGTGGTTCTTATGGGGCGCAATCCCCATCTGGGGCTTTTACGCTACGAGAGCGAGAACGATATGCGGATCGCACTTTCGTCTATGCAAGCGACGCGCACCGACCATCTAGCCGAGCGGCGCATTGGTGAGCTCTCTGGCGGCGAGATCCAGGGTGTGGTCATCGCCCGAGTATTGGCGCAGGAGACAGGAGTCATCCTGCTTGATGAGCCAACGGCTAATCTGGATATCGGGCGCCAGATTGAGGTGTTGGAGCTCATGCGAGAGCTCTGCGAACAGGGGGCAACGATAGGCATGGTGCTGCATGATTTGAACCTGGCCGCACGATACTGCGATCGTCTTCTGTTGCTTCATGGCGGTCAGGCGGTGGCCTACGGCACGCCGGCGGAGGTGGTTACTCAGAAAAATATCCGTGCCGTCTATGGGGCGGGCAGCGTCGTGCACTGCATTGATGGGTTGCCTGCCGTGCTGCCGCAGTCGGGGAGGGCAGCAAAAGAAAGACTGATGTAGTTTTGCCGGTGCGGCTGATGTGTTGCAGAGAGAAAACAGGCAGGGAGGGGCTGCCTTCAAGATAGTGCCCTCCCTGCCTGTTTTCTAGTATTCCTTGTAGCGCCGACGGGAACTGGACATAGGTGTTTTGTCCCCGAATAACACAGCCTGCGCTCCCGGTTGCATAAACAGGCCGTATTCCAGCAAATTATGCAGTCGACTGCATAAAAACACCTGAGTGCCGTATCGGTATGGTGCTCGTAAGCGCCTCGGTATCTACGGGGCCGGTGTGCTAGCCGCTATTGACCATAGCCTCTATCTTCGTAGTAAGAGCACTCTCGGGAACGGAACCGATGACGGTGTCGACCACCTTGCCGTCTTTGATGAAAAGCATATTGGGGATGGACATGACGCGGTACTGGGCAGGGGTGCGCGGATTATCATCTACGTTCAAGGCGCAAAATTTGACTTTGCCTTGGTACTTGACAGAAAGTTTTTCCAAAATGGGTCTGACTTGGCGGCATGGTCCGCACCATGGAGCCCACATGTCAACCAGCACGGGCTGGGTTGATTTCAATACTTCGGAATCAAAAGTTTGGTCTGTTACTTCGTTTACCATGCGGGGGTTCTCCTTACTTTGCAATATTGCATCATGGTATAGGCTATGGCTTGAGGTGTCAAGATGGCGGGAGTGGGGGCCATACCGATTGAGCAAGCCATCTCATGCCTTATGGCATGGACATTTTGTGGGTCAAGGGCAGGGCGCATTCTTCATGAAGTGAGGCTTTTATGAATCACAAAAATAGCAGAATACCTAGGAAATGGCATAACGCACCGAAATTCACGAAGAGATGCCAGGCCACATGAAAAAACCGAATTCCCTTCTTCGCATAAAAAAAAGTGCCCACCGAGTAAAATATGCCGCCGCCGAGAATTAAAAGTTGCATGCCGATGGTTGTGTTGCGGATAAACATGGGTGCAATGAACAAAGCTGACCAACCCATGACGAGGTAGATAGTCAGTGATACCTTGGGGATGGTGCGCTTAGCCAGGGATTTATACAATATGCCAAACAGTACCATAATCCACTGGAGCGAGGCGATGACTATCCCCAGCCATCCCCCAATTACGGATAACGCGATGGGCGTATATGTTCCGGCTATGGCGATATATATACAGATATGGTCAAGAATTTGCAGTATCTGCTTGTGCCGCGTATCGGCGGCCATGCTGTGATATAGCGTGGAAGACAGGAACATCAAAAAGAGCGAGCACATGAATATTGACGTGCCGATGGTAGCCAATGTACCGCGTTGCAGATAGGCGTGGATGGCCACAGGGGCGATGCCCCCCAATGTGATGAGTGCCATCGTGCCGTGGGTGACAGCGTGACCCACCTCCTCGCCAAAGGTGTAAGGGCGAATGATACGCATCTTTTTCATGGAGCCAATTTGCCCGCAATCTAGTGCTTGTCAGGATACGATGTTGTTAAAGAGATGATATCATGAGAAGTGGAAAATGCGGAAATGCATAGGCAGTGTTAATTATGTAGTATAAGCGGCTTATCATGGTCAGACTGAAAGAGGTGGCCAAGAAATGGCTGAGCAATCTGGTGGCTACCTTTGGGAAGATGGCATAACAGCTAACACAAATCACTGTGCGTTCCCGTACGTTCAAATACGATAATGCCATTGCCAACTTGGTAAATCAGTAACCAATTAGACCGCATGGGCGTTCACGGCAACCCGCGTAATCACTCGATAAGATTCTTTTAGCTCGTGCTCCATAGGGCAGAGAGGCAGTACTTAGGCTGAAGGGGGCATAGAATGAAATGGCTCAGGTGGCCTTGGCATCTTTCTTGAGAAAGGCGGACTAGAGACGAATATGAAAATGATAATCTTGGCGGCCGGAGAAGCCCATCGCATGTACCCTATTACCCGGATGATGCCTAAGGCGATGTTGCCTGTGGCTGGCAAGCCTATCGCAGAGCACCTGCTAACTGAGGCAGTGGCGGCGGGCATCCGCGAATTCGTTTTCATCGTTGGTAGACAAGGTGGGCGGATCAGAGACCACTTCGGCTGCGGCGAACGCCTGGGCGTAAGTATTGAATATTGCTACCAAGAGGATGCCGCTGGCACAGCGGCGGCTTTGGAATTAGCTCGACAAACTGTCACTGGTTCTTTCCTAACGGCGTACGGAGACGGTCTGATTGCTAGCGCTGACATTGCTCATCTGATGGGTTTGGACGGCAACCAGCTTGGTATAAAAGAGGTGGGGTGCCCTGAGCAGTTCGGTGCGGTGGAACTTGATGGAGAGAGGATTGTGCGGATTCATGAGAAATCGTCCAGTCCTCCATCCAACTTGGTTAGTACCGGGCTGTACCTTTTCACCCCGGAGATTTTTGAGGCGACTAACGCCATCCGGCTTTCGGTGCGCGGTGAGTATGAGCTCCCTGCGGCTATAACCATTCTTATTGAACGTGGGGTCCGTGTGGGCGCTTGTCGCTTGGATACCTGGCGGGAACTGACTTATCCTTGGGATCTTCTCTCCGCAAATGAAGAGCTGATGGCGGGGATGACAAGCTTAAACGAAGGCGTGATTGAGGAGGGGGTGAGCATCAATGGGATGGTGCGGGTCGGTGTGGGCAGTCAGTTACGAGCCGGTACCTATATCAGTGGGCCGGTCATCATCGGGCGGGATTGCGAGCTTGGTCCTAATTGTTATATACGTGCCTCGACGGTCATCGGTGATGAGTGCCGCATCGGGGCGGGGGTCGAGATTAAAAACTCCCTTATTATGAATGGCACCAAGATATCTCACCTAAGCTATGCCGGTGACAGCATCATCGGGGAAAACTGCAATTTGGGGGCAGGGACCAAGGTTGCCAATGTGCGCTTGGACGGAGACGAGATTACGGTGCGGGGCATAGATACCGGCCGCCGTAAACTGGGGGTGGTGATGGGGGACGGAGTGCAGACGGGCATAAATACCTGCATCAACCCGGGTACGGTTATTGGAGGTGGGGCTTGGATCGGCCCGGGGGCGCTGACTGGGGGCGAGATTGCTCCCGGGGGTCGGGTTTGGCGAACTTGCTAGGCTTCCAGCCAGGCGTGAGAATAAAGAGCAGTGCCGTTTAAGACGCGCACTGTCTTAACGTACTTTGCCTCTTCGTCGCTGAGTGCGTCCAAATCTATATACTCGCTGTCCATGGCGAGGTGGATGAGGTTTACAATGCTTGGGCGATCCCCGCGGGCGATGGCGAGCAATTCGTTATCCAAGGCATCGGCAATGGCGGCATAGAGTCCATAGCGCTCAAGCATGACGAGATAGGTGCGGTTGAGATATGGTCTAAGATGGGTCGGAGTGCCGTTGGAGACATTGGAGAGGCCTACGATTGACTTGCAGCCGGGGCAGATCTCTGGCAGCATCTGCAAGAATTCACCGACGGCTACTACTTGGCTGATATCGCCGCTGACGGGGGTGGCGATGGGATCCATCCAGATGTCCTCGCTCTTGATGCCGAGCTCGTTAGCTTTATAAGCCAGATCTACAGCCAGCAGGCAGCGCTCGCTGGTGTCGCGGGGCATACCTTCTATTCCCCAAAGCAACCCGATCATTTTGGTGTCGTACCTGGTGACCAAAGGCAGAATGCGCTCAAGACGTTCTGGTTGGAGTGAGACGGAATTAATTAGGGCACGCCCCTTGACGAGCTTGAGGCCGGCTTCGATAGCCTCAGGATTAGTGGTGTCAAGTGAGATGGGGCGGGAGGTAACTCCTTGCACGATGTTTATCAACCAAGGCATGAGCTCGGCACCGGCTTTTTTGGCCGGGCCGATGTTGAGTTCCAGATAATCTACGCCAGCCCGGTCCAAGGCGACAGATATAGCCCTGACTGGCTCGGCTCGATACTCCCGCATAGCAGAGCCGAGAGTAGCGGACATGATATTGATATTTTCACCGACGATGATCATTTTGTATGCTCCTCATGATATTGAGATGGGGCGAGGGACAGGTGCGACATTGGTTGGGCTGGCGCTGCAACATGGCTGGGAAAAATGTCTAGGATATCCTTAATTTGCACATTGCAATTGACGCTGCCTACGGGGAACGAAGCCCTATGCTGTTGATGTAGTCAATTAACTCTTGATAGTCATCGTCAGGTAAAATAAGAAACCAGCCACTGTTAAATTGTATCACGTTGCTATCGCTGGCCATTATGCTTAAGAGCGCCACGGTCCGTTCCGATGATGATATGTTTACATGGAAAGCTGGCCCTTGCAATACGCCATCTCTATTGGGATCAAAGTCGATAGCCCTTGTTAGCATGGTGTCCAATTTTTTAAGAAGCTCTAGTGCTATTTCGTCAGCGTTACCTTCTACTTCTGACCAAGTAAAATCCACATAGATGAGGACCTCCAAGGGCTTCCTCAATAGTTTGATATTTAGACCTGCCTGCTTCTCTAGAGTGCGCGGCGCGTCCAGGGCGTTAAACAGATAATTTTTGTTTATATAAAAAAGACATGAGGCACAGATTAATGACAAGGTCAGTAAGTACGATAAAAAGACGGGCACCAGATTAAATCTGTGAGTGACTGCATCTGCGTAAATAATGCTAGCATTATTTAAGAGTTTATAGGATTGCCTTAAAAAGACCAGATACGATATTTGGATGAGAAGTGAGAGCAGGAGGCCCAGAATAATAAATACGCTGGAATCAAAGATGATTTCAGCGGTGAGTAGAGTGACTATGGTCAGCGCGTAGGAAAATAAGTTTGCAACCAGTAAAAGCCCGAAAGCCCTCTTTCCGTTGTAAGCTGTCTCCTTTCTCCCGATGCCCTCGGCCATGTTGGCTATTCCATAGGTAATACAATAGTACAAACTGACGCAGAGTATCAATGACAATAACCCGGCCGCAGGTGCGTAATATAGCAACCATTGGGGTACCGTATTAACCCCATAGCTGACTTGATAAATATCGCCAAAACTAAGTAAACACAAAATGAAAGCAAGTGCCATTGCCTTTTTGAATAACCCAGAATAGACAGACAGACTGCCTAGGCCAAATATAATAAACAGATATCCGATGAAAGTGGGAAAAATGTCAAAACCATTAAAACGAAAGGAAAAAAACACGAACAAAGAGCCGATGAAAATCTTGTTTATACCGCCCGCGTTTAATTTGGGCAATTGTTCGGAGGCGATGGGGGCGACATCCATGTGGAACCTCTTATTGTGTGCCTACGATGACACCGCGGTATATTTGGCAGATACCGAGGCCATCGAATAGTCTGTGTAACACCGCACCATTATACTCTATCTGGCGGCGTATGGTTTAGCAATATCGGATGCGTTAACCGATACTCATCTGGTGCGCGTCTAACGCTCTTATACAGGTGCGTGAAACTTAACATGCTACCTGCCAATTTCTTAAAAAAGGCGGGATATGGGCCCCCTCGCGCGGTCCAACGGTAATGCGCCAGCCGGGCAGACTCTCTTCTAGGGCGCCGCTCTCAATAGCGATATAACCTGGGATAATAAGATCGCGGTGCTTTATCCGGTCGGCGATGCCGCTTTTTCTCACGAGCGAGGCGATGTTATCCGCCCCGAACTTGCCCGCTGCCCAGGCGGTCATAACTGAAAGCCCCTCGGTATCTTTTACCAGTAAGTATCCGGGGACGCGGCTGTTTTCTATTTCGCTGGAGACGATGAAATAGGTGAGGGAGAAATTGGAGGTTATCAGCACCGGGGCATTCTCGTCTGGGCCGCCGATTTCATAGATGCCCTCGGCGGTGGCGAGCGGGCGCTGGGGGTCACTGTAGAGATTGAGCCTCAACACCAAGAGGGGGAAGAGGGTCTCGCCCTGGAAGTCCGACAGGATGACGATGCCGCCGTACTTGGCAATGAACGTGCCGGCAATCATGGCTTCGGACAGGGGCTCGCTGGCCATCTCGTGTGCGGGGATGATAGTCGGAAAGCCAAGGGCGCGGAACTTTTGCTGGATGGCAAGTCTCCTAAGCATGACCTGGTCGGCAAAGGCCTGCCGGAGTTTTCTGGCCCCGGTGTCGAGTACGAGGTTTTTAATTCCGAGCCCGGTGAGTTTTTCGGTAAGCGCTGAGAGCGCGTTTAGCCCGGAGGCTCTGACCGCAAGTGGTAAGCCGTACTGTATGGCGATGGTTGCCATCTGCTCGGCATTAACCTCGGTTGCGGCATAGAGGAGGGGCTTTCTGGTGGCGGCTACGGCGGCGGCCGCTGCGGCTACCTCCGGATCTTCGCATATGAGGATGAGGGCGGCATCGCTTTTGGATAGCACTTTGTTGACCAGGTCGATAAAAACTTCAGCCTTTCCCGAGTCACACTGGAGAGCGAGCATCTCCGGGCGGAGCTTAAGCCCCACTCGTTCGTAGAAGATAATACTGAAACGTGCAATGCGGGAGTCTATCTCGGCGGCGGGCATGGTATCGCTGATGAGCATGGCGAAGCCGGGCGGGTTTTCAAAGCGCTTTTCGTGGCGGAAGAGGACAGTCTCGCCGCCGATTTTGACGGCTCTGGCATCGGTGCCGATGACAACTGAGCGGATAGGCGGGGTGGCGGCCTCCTCCAGTTTGAGGCGGGCTTCGGGGGAGATGGTGGGGCAGGCTGCAAACTCGGCTTTGCCTGCAGCCAAGCTCATGGCAAAAGCCAGACAGGTTGGCACGCCGCATTGGCCGCAGTTGGTCTTGGGCAAAAGTTTGAAAATCTCAATTCCGGTAAGAGGCATCGCTTTCTCCTTGTGTATCGCTGAATGGCTATTACGTAATTTGAGTCCTGATTATTTACATAATTGGTTCCATGGTAAGCGCCGGGTGCTGTCTCTCTGCTAGGAAAGGCAAGATATCCTCCTCGGTGGTGCCGATGGTATCGTCGGCGATGCGCTCCAGGAGATCGGGGAGGCCAATGGCTGCCGCACGTGCCGTAAGGCGCGCGCGAAGCTCTTCTTTGAGCATTTTAGGCATCCAGACCAACCGCTTTAGACCGCCTTCGGCCGCAAGGAATTTACGCTGAGTGATGTTATATTTGCCGTGCCCCACAAAGCCGGGGGTACTCACCCCGCCGCCGATGGTTCCGGCGAGGGTGGTGAACCTCATGCCGCTGGGAGTCATGCCCGCAAACTCGCGGTTGACCGTCATGAAGCCGTTGCACAGCGGCAGCACCGCAGCGATGCACTCCATACAGCCGCAGGCGGTGGTGGGATCGTTGATGATGCTGTAGAGATTGTAGCGTGCAAGCTTACCTCGTGAGGCCTTGAGGAGAAAGTCGTTCACCCCTTGCCATTGTCCCAGATGGGCATCCACGGTCTCTCCCTTGGCAACGGGCTGGTTGGGGCCGGAGGGATTGATCTCGTAGGCGGCCTTGCAGTCCATCCAATTGTAGGAGCCGCAGAGGCCGGTTCGCTCGGGAGAGATTATGCACACGTGGTTGGGCGCGAAAGATTGGCAGAGAGTGCATGAATAGTAGGTATCAATGCCCTCGTCGGTCATGCCTTCAATGCGGGCATCGCGCCGGGCGTAGGCTGCTCTGGCCCGGACGATGACATCTTTCACTTTGCCTTCGCTGCTGTATATCTTCACCTGTAATTTGTCAACGATGCGTCCAAAATCCTGGTGTAGCTTGGCATGTAGGATGACGCCCAGGTGGCTGAGTTTAAAGCCTTTCTCTACCGCCCGCTTGCTCACTCTGAGCCAGGCGATGTCGCGTTGACCGATATGCATGATACCTTGGGCGTAGTTTAAGAGATGGTGCATCTGGCGCTCGATGATGGGCTCGTAATCCTCCTGCATCTTCCTTCCCGCTGCCTCTATGACGATGGCTAGGGGCAGTTTATCCCCGACAGCGATGTCGGTGATCTCGGGGCCGATGACCTCTACCAGGCCGTCTTCGACTTCGTCTAGAGACCTGGAGGTTGTCCATTCAACCATAGATGTGCGCCCACCACCTGCCTCCAGGTAGATTTCGTCGCCTCGCACTCGCTCTCCCTCATATGCTGGGCTGTAGGCCACAGGGACAGGGATCTTGGTAACTGTTATCTTGAGGCCTCGCACCTCCAGGGCTCGGGCAATGATTTTATCGTGCGGCACGCCTGAAACCACATGCTCGTAGGTGCAGATGCCGGATGGCAATACTTCAGGGATAGGGGTATCGGCGATCACGGGAAAGCCGAAGCTCAGGGCTCCGGCGGCATTGGCATACCATTCGTCTGAAACGAACCCCAGCGGCAGCACAAAGGCGAAGATACGATCCTTGTTGTAGAGAAGGTTTTGACGGTAATCACCGGGTTTGATGCGGCCGAATGACATGGCCGCCCGGACGGCGAAGCCTAGGGCGAAGACAGTAGCGCTAATGTCTGGTCCGAAGGGTATCAGGCGTGTGGGCCAGCCAATTTGTACTCCTGCTGCCACGAGCTGCTCAGCAAAGCGCTGGCCATGGCTCTCGGCGGACATAAAAACGTACAGATTCTTCTGTTGGAGTTCACTGGCTATCCGCACGGCGATCTCTGGGGAGGGGGCAGCCCCCAAAACGGCAGCAAAACCGGGAGCAGTGCCGTCCACAAACTCCACCCCGCGCTTTCTGAGGATCACATCGTTAGCTGCCCCGAGCCAGAGACGGTCTTCTGGGAGGTCTTCGGTGCCAATATAGAAGCTGGGCTGCTCCAGATAGCGCAGGGCTTCAATAATCTCCTCGGCGAAGAGGGCGGCCATACCTGCGTCCAGAGCTGGGGCAAGATAGGGCAGAGGGTGAACCTCGCGCACGGGGGCCGGCAGCAGGGAGCGGCAACGCTGAAGCACGGCACTCATATCATCCAGCGTTTCCACTTTGAGGCCTGTCAAGGCGTAGATAATCGGCAGGTAGTAGGCAGTGTTGGGAAAGCCTACCGCAGTTAGGGCGCCGTGGCACTCCATGGCGGCGTGCCAGGAGCTCTCGGCGCGCTCAACTATTTTGTAGGCCCCATTGATTGCGGCAGAGGCGATGATTTTAGACATGCATGTCCTTTCTCCGCCCCCCGCAGCAACCGTCCAATCCGCGCCGCATATCCATGTCATATAATACTCGCCCCGATCCTTGATCAAGGCCCAGCGCCTGGCGCTTGGCTTCAATGCGTGCCAGCATGAGTTCTGCCATTTTTACCGGGTTGCTCTCAAAAGCCCAGCTGCCGCCGTAAAGCTTTTCGTAGCCCTTGAAAAGATGCTCTGTGACCAGGCGGCTACCGGTAGTAGGCCAACTCACGCCGAAGACAGTAAAGATGCCCGAGCCTGCGAAATACTGACCGATAGCCAGGGCTTTTTCGCTCATCCACTCGGGGGCTGCTCCGGCGGCGGGCAGGTCTGAGATGTCGCTGCCCAGTCCGCCGCTTTTTACCATAGCGGTGGCGGCCATGAGGATGCGGGCGTTGTCTACGCATGAACCCAGGTGCAGCACGGGGGGAATACCAAGGGCCTCGCATACCGAACGCAGCCCCGGCCCGGCCAAAGCTGCTGCCTCGGGCACCATGAGACCCGCCTTAGCCGAGGCCATGGCGGCACAACCAGTCTGGAGTACCAATACGTCGTGGCCGATAAGCTCTTTCACAAGTTGCACATGGATGCTGTCGTGGGTGACGCGGGCATTGTTGCAACCCACCACCCCGGCTACGCCCCGAATACGCCCGCTTATAATGTTTTCATTGAGTGGCTGATAAGAGGCTCGAAACATTCCTCCCTGGAGATAGTTCAGGGTTTCGTGACTGAAGCCGGCGATGAGGGCGGTCTTCTCTGGGGGGATAAGCGCACCCGCAGGACGGTTGGGGTAGTTGCCGATAGCTACCCTCAGGATCTCTTGGGCTACCTCAAGTGCGCGGGTGTCGTCATATTCAATGTGGATGGCACCTTGGATACGGGCGCGTGGGTCGGTAGTAATGACCTTGGTATGGAAACAGCCGGCTATGTCTGTCAGCCCCTGCATAATACACTGGACGTCCACGACCATGGCCTCGACGGCTCCGGTGATTACTGCCAGCTCTTGCTGGAGGAAATTACCGGCGATAGGCACTCCGCGGCGCATAAGGATTTCGTTAGCGGTGCAGCACATGCCGGCTAGGTTGAGGCCGGAGGCCCCCTGCTCCTTGGCATATGCGATAAGGGTGGGGTCTTGGGCGGCAGTGGCCATCACCTCAGCGAGCTGAGGCTCATGTCCGTGGATGATCACGTTAACCATATCTGCCCTGAGCACCCCTAAGTTGATTTCTGAGAGTATGGGAGCAGGTGTGCCGAACATAACATCCTGGAGCTCGGTGGCCAGCATGCTACCGCCCCAGCCATCGGCGAGGGCTACGCGCATGGCCTGCCGGAGCAGACTCTCATAGTCCTGGTCTACGCCCATGTGGGTGCGGTGCAGCGTTTCTACCACCTCGCGGTCAATGCCGCGTGGGGTGACCCCCTGCGTGCACCATAGTTCACGCCGCTTTTGGGGGGCGCGAACGAGGAGCGAGAGTTCGCCTTTCTGGCGGCCGAATTCGATTAGCGCTTTTTGGCCGACATCTTGGGCGATCTCGGTGGCGGAGCGATTGCTGGTCTCCACGCCGAAGTCTAAGGCCAGAGTCCGTAGCTTTGTCTCGTCTTTTATGGTAAAGCCCGCAGCCTTACCTTCGGCGGTCAGCAAGAAAGCCTCCGTTACCTTGCGTGCGTGGTCGCTGTGAGCGGCGGAACCGGCGGCTATCATGCGGGCGAAGTTGCGTGCGGTGATGGTTTCGGCGGTTGCGCCACATAATCCGCGGCGCTGCCCTTTTTCCTCTGTGGTTTCCAGCGCACTTTTGGGCAACGGTACGCGACAAGGACCCATGCCGCACATGCGGCAACAGCTTCCCTCGACCCCGATAGGGCAGGGCTTCATCCTTTCTGCCCGGTCGAAGATGGTGTCAATGCCGGCGGTGCGAGCCCGAGCGAGCATCTCGCCGGAGGCGCTGTCTGCGGTTACCTCGTTGATATCATCGTTCATATATTCTCTTTTGCCAGAAGCCCTCGGTACATCAGACATAAACTGTCAGAGTCTGCGGGTGGCAGCGACGGACAGACGCAGGTCGTCAGCCGGATTTTAGCCCTACCCTTTCATCTCAGCGATCCATTGTTGTACCAGCTTGATCGCCTCCGGATGGCGCATAACGACGATGTCGCCCCCGGCGAGCAGTAATGTCGCGGCGGAGAGCGCCTCCATCATGATACCCCGCTTTTCGGCGTCGCCCATCAGAGGATCGTTGGGCAGTTTGGCTTCCTTGGTCTTCCATGTCTCGCGGGCGATGTTACATATGATGGGCGACTGGAGCCTCTCGTCGTTCTGCGAGAGGGCGGCGATACGGAGCCGTTCCATGACGGAGTAGCAGTATTCCAGGCCGTATCCGAGGGAGCTGACGGTGGGATCAATGATCAAACAGTCATTCGGAAGGCCTAGATTGCCGATAAGAATGTTAAGCTGTTTGGCTAGATTCACGTCGATGGGGCTTGAAGCGGCCACAATGTGGCCATAACCTAAGGCGGCGGCTGCGATCCTTTTGTAATTCTCAGTCTCCACTGGTCCGACGATGAGCCTCTTATCCGCAATAGCTTCGCAGGCCAGTTTTAAGACCTCGGCGTCCTTTTCAGGGCTTGCCGTGCCCCAGACAATCAGCGGCACGCTTATGACGGCGGCGACGCTTTTTACCACGGTGACGGCCTCCTCGGCACTGAGGTTCTGTCCGTTGGGATCGGTGCTGGCAAGTTGCAAACATATCATCTCCGCCCCGTACTGGTCCACGCACTTTTGAGCCCAGGCGGAGGGACTTAGCGCAACATCAGCGAAAGGTGCCAGCGCCCCCGCTGCCCAATCGGTAGGTGTACTATCCCAGACCTCCATGGCAATGCGTGGCGGGTTGGGCATCCGTCCCTCAAAGTCATGGAAAGGGTAGCAGCTTTCGCCGCCTATGGCCATGTTCTTACCGAGAGCGATTTCTTTGATTCGGCCGGTATAGCTGATTTTGGGCAACTCAATGGTCATTGTCTTCCTCTGCTGTGGGCATTCTGCCTATGCGCCAAGTGCGAGTTTGGCTGCTTTGAGAGTGTTCTTCATAAGCATGATAATCGTCATGGGGCCGACGCCGCCGGGCACAGGGGTGATGACAGCGGCCTTTTCCTTTACCGCCTCAAAATCCACATCGCCTACCAGAATGCGCTTGCCCTCTGCTGTCTTGCCGACTTCGTTGGTGCCTACATCAATCACTACGGTGCCCTCCCTGACCATATCGGCGGTGATGCACCTAGGCCGGCCGATGGCAGCGATCAAAACGTCTGCACGCAAGGTGTGTTGCTTAAGGTCGCGCGTTTGGCTGTGGCAGATGGTCACCGTAGCGTTGGCTCCGGGTCTCTTTTGCATCAGGAGACTGGCGAGGGGCTTGCCCACGATGTTGGAGCGCCCCACTACCACCACTTCTGCCCCCTCCATGGCAACCTCGGCGCGCAGGAGGAGCTCGTGTATCCCGGCGGGGGTGCAGGGCAGGAATCCGTCTTCGCCAATCATCACTTTACCTACGTTGACGGGGTGCAACCCATCAACGTCTTTAAGGGGGCTGATGGCCATAAGTACTCGCGTCTCGCAGATGTGTTTGGGAAGAGGGAGCTGTACCAGCAGGCCGTGGACCGCAGGGTCGGCGTTAAGGCAGGCGATGAGCGCCAGCAATTCTTTCTCGGAGATATCTGCCGGCAGATCGTGGCGCTCAGGGCGCATATTCAGTTTCTCACACATAGTGACCTTGTTGCCGACATAGGTCAGAGATGGGCCATCACAGCCGACTATGACCGTGGCCAGTCCCGGTACGATGTTCCGGGTGGCCTTAAGCTCGGCCACCTCGTTTTTCAGCTCCTCGCTGATCTGCTTGGCGGTCTCCGTCCCGCTGATGATTCTGGCGCTCATGCAGTGACTCCTTTGGTGAGTTTATTCCTCGGATTATAACATGTGCCGCGGGCCAAATATTTGAATTCAGGCATTATTCGCCAAGATTTATGTCGCGGAGCAAATTGTCTAGCATGCCTTCTTCGGATAATTTATCTATATCGAATCCCAGTGATTCAAGATACCTAATCCCCATCATCCCGGTGTTTATTCTTATAGTCCCTGGGATTCTGTCGACGAGGCTTAGAATCTTTTCGACCTGCATATCAGGGCAGCAGTGCGCCATGTTTTGCCTGATACTTTGCTCCACGATGAACTTAATCCGTTTGTGACTGACAATTAATTCTTCGCCGTAGATCGCCCCGTATTTCCCGCTCCCGACATCATACCCGCGCATATCTATGATGCGGCACGGCAGCAGTAGTTTTCTTCCATACATGTCGGTGGTGCAGAACAGATCTTTGTTTATATATCCCTGCTTGCTTGTATAGCAATCGTGAATCCTGGCCATCTTGTGGTAGTCCAGTGAGTCAATCTCTTTGTTGTCCGCAATGAACTTTGTTGTTTTCCACCCCCGCACTATCTGCGCCAACCGCATAGACTCAGAGAGATTATCAAAAACCACGCGGTGCTTTTCGCGTCCGCTTTCATTGACAAGCTGATACCCGGGGAATGACTGGGCTATCCGTAGAGCTTCAGCGAATACCGGTGAAGCTGATTTTCCAAATTCAATGGCGTACTTCACGGCACCCTCCTCTTATAGAAAATTGAAATAATAGGAGACGATCTCCTTGCTGCTCTCGATGGTCACTTGCCTTGGTTTTCGTCTCGGAGTGCGTATTGAGCATGGAGTATCCTGCATATCCATTCGCATCGGAGGTTACGGTAATCCGTTGAATGTAATCATTGACGGTGCACGATGTGAACACATAATCAGTATTTGGCTTGCCTAGCACAATGGCTATCATCGACCATTCGGTGTTGTTCTCTGCTGAAAACTGCAATCTGGCATATGATGGCGGTGTAGTCGGCGGTGCGGACGCGGTGATTGAAATGCCAGGCAGCATACTGATTGCAGTAGTCGGATTAAATGGTGCAACCTCTGGAGCCAGTGTTGGGATATCCGGGGGTATAAAAGGAGTATTGGGAGCGGCAGGCACCGGAAATGCTGTGACACTTAGTGTTGGGACCATAGGCGGAGACTTGGTAGCCGGCGTAGGGGCAATCACCGCCGTCGATGGCTCTGAACTGCAGGATGCCAGTGCCGTCAGCACGAGAACAAGACCTCCGATTCTTAATAACTTACGCATAGAGTATTTCGCCGTGGGCTGTTTCCCAATAACCAAAATTGACCATCACATGAAGAAGGGAATCAGGCCATGCTTTCTGGGGCGAGTTTGTCCATCAGGGCGGCCACAGCGCACACGGCCTCTGAGGTATCAGGTAGCTCAAGGAGGGAGCGCCTCTCCAGGTCGGCCTGTATGACCGCTTCATCGTTGGGGATGACGGCTATGGGGCAAACCCCGAGTGCCTCAAGTTCATTCTTTATCTGGGCGTTAATATCTCCTCCAGGCACCCGTGCCACGATAGTTGCGACTCGCTGGATGTCGAGCTTTAACTCGCTGACTAGGGAACGAATGCGCTCCATGGTGCGTACTCCTTTGACCGAATGGTCGGAGATGATGAGCAGGTCGTTGATATTTTCAGTGGTGCGCCGCGAAAGGTGTTCCAGGCCGGCCTCGTTGTCCATGACCAGATAGGGGTAGTTGGGCTTAAGTCGGTCGATAAACTGCTTTAGCACAGTGTTGGGGTAACAATAACAACCATCGCCAGCTCCCCGCCCCATTGAGATTAGGTCCATCCCCGCACTTTCGACCAGAGCTTGACTGAGCATCATTTCCAAATAGACGGTCTTGTCCAGGCCGGACGGGAGGTCGATCTTTTCCTCGTTGAATCCCGCCACGGTGGCACCGATGGTGGCACCAAGATCAAGCCCCAGACTTTCGTGAAGGTTGGCGTTACCATCGGCATCGATGGCTAGCACGGGCCGAAGGCCGCGCCGCAAAAAGTAGCGGATGATGAGTGCGGCGGTGGTGGTCTTGCCGGAGCCGCCCTTACCGGCGATGGCTACGGTATAGCTCATGATGAGGCTCTGAGCTTCACCGAGGGGAAGAGGGAGGTCATGTCGGTGTGGGGTAAAAACATGGCGGCCACATAGTTTGTCATAAAATCAGTGTTTTCTGAAAGTTCAATGTTGGTCATGAGCCGAGCTACACGTCCGGCATCGTGGTAGAGAGTGGCGGACAAAGAGCACAGGCGTGCCCCTAAGAGAGAGCCGTTGCCAACAAAGATAAACCTTTCCCGAGGCAGGTCGGGCAGGAGGCCGAGGGTGATGGCATTCTCAATGTTTAAGCGGCAACCGAAAGTGCCAGCAATCACCACGCGGCCTAGGTCGCTAAAGTCTGCCCCAAGGCTCTTTATCAGCGTCTGGCAGCCGGCAAAGATAGCTGCTTTGGAGCGTATGAGATTGGCAAGGTCTATCTCGGTGAGCACGATGTCCCTGCCGGTTGCGCTATCGCGACTCCAGGCCAAAACGTATTCCCAAACCCCCTCGCTTGCGCGTAGCCGCGATGCTTTTTGGTCCAGATTGAATTTGCCATTCTGGCTGATGAGACCGGTACGCAACATGGCTGCGGCAATATTGATAAGGCCTGATCCGCAGATGCCTCGCGGCCTTTCCTCGCCGATGGTGGTCGCGGTCGGTTCATCGGTTGCCTGCTGAAGCTCGAAACCCTCAATCGCACCGTTGATGGCCAACATGCCATGCCGGATGCCTCCGCCCTCAAAGGTTGGGCCCGCAGAGGCGGCGGCGGTTACCATCCCATCACAGTTGCCAGCTACAAGCTCGCCGTTGGTGCCAATATCAATGTAAAGGGTGATTATGTCCTGCTGGTAGATGCCTGTTCCGGTGATGCCGGAGATGATGTCGCCGCCTACATAGCTCGCTACGGATGGTAAGAAGCTGACATAAGCGTGAGGGGCGACCTCCAGCCCAAGCGTCCTGCCCTTGATAGGGGACATCGCACTTATCGTAGGTATATATGGCGAGAGGCGCAGATACTGCGGATTAATTCCTAGCAGGAGGTGTACCATGGCGGTATTGGCGGCCACCATGATGTGGTTTACCTGTTCAATACTGGAGGTGGCTTGGTTGAGCATCTCACGGGAGAGTTTGTTCAGGGTGGCTACTACCGCTTGCTGGAGCCTATCCAACCCGCCGGGCTTTTGGCATTGTATGATGCGGCTGATGACATCTGCCCCGTAGCTTATCTGGCCGTTGTAGTCTATGGCGCTGGTTAATATCTTGCCATGCTCCAGGTCCAGGAGATCGGCGCGCACGGCGGTAGTGCCGATATCAAAGGCGAGCGCTAGGTTGGGAGGGTGGAGGTTCCCCGCCTCAAGTCTGATCAGGCGGCTCAGGCCCTCGTCCCAAAACATGGTGGCGTTGACCTCCCAATCCGCATTGCGTAATATGGTGCCGAGTCCACGCATTATCTCAAGCGGAACCTCTATGGGCTCAGGACAGGATGCCGCTTTAAGCCCGCTACGCAGGCGGTCTAGATCGCTACGATTGTCATCAGGGGAGGGCGCGCTGAGCTTGAGATGGATCGTGCTTACCATTGGTTCGAGCGTCCAGCCTTTGGCGATGAGCGGCGCATCGGTGTGGACTGTCTGCTGGGTAAGTGCGGTTTTCTCCAGGTGCGAAGCTTGAGGAATTTCGACCACCAGGTCGGTCGTGATCCAGCTTTGGCAGGCTTGGCGAACCCCACGGGCAAAATCAACTCCACTTATCTTGCTGGTGTGCAGGCTGCTCACCTGCCCATCTTTGATTAATACGAGGCAAGCACCGCAGCTGCCCATCCCGCCGCAGGCCGCATTGATGTGAACTCCGGCAGCAATAGCGGCTTCCGAGAGCTTGGTTCCTGCCTCTGCGGCGGTGGTTACGCCACTTGGTTCAAAGCGGACCTGGTAGATGGGGTTGCGTATCATAATATATATTTGAGGGTTATTTCTCCCCCAACACCCACTCCAACATATCTATTTCGTCGCGTATCATGCGCCCGAGGGCGATGACATGGGCGGATTTATGCTCTTTTGGTGCCGGGGATACAGCTTGGGCGTAGGCATCCTTAAGCTCAGCGAAAAGCTTTCTGACCTTTGTCTCGCTTTGCACCTTAAAACAACCCTTGTACTTTTCCGGTTTCTACATCCACGTCGATGCGCCGGAAAGCAGGGTCGGATGAGGTGCCCGGCATGAGTTTGATATCCCCTGCAACGGGGACGACGAAACCTGCGCCCTTGTAGGTCAAGATATCGCGTATGGGCAGTACCCAGTCCTGTGGGCGTCCCTTGAGATTTGGGTCGTGGGAAAGGCTGAGGTGGGTTTTTACCATGCAGGTTAGCATATTCGCTGCCTCTGGATCTTTTTCTAATCGTTCGGCCTTGGCCTTGGCCTCAGTGGTATAGCTTACCCCTGCCGCCCCGTAGACATCCCGGGCGATGGTCTCAATACGCGTTCGGAGTGGGGTATCAAGATGGTAGAGGAACTCGAAATGCCCAGGTTCATGGCAAGCATCGATTACGGCATCGGTGAGCTCCAGTGCCCCTTCACTGCCCTTAAGCCAGTGGTCGGAGACGGCAACTCTGGCACCCGCTTCCTCGGCGGCATGCCTGATGACCCTGACCTCGTCCTCACTGTCGGTATAGAACTTGTTGATGCAGACCACGGGGCTGATGCCAGCTTTTTTGACAGTCTCAAGATGGGCTAAGAGGTTGTGGCAGCCACGCTCCACCAGGGCAGGGTTGGGTTGGGTATAAGCCTCGTCAAGTGCTCGGCCCGGGGTGACATTTGGACCTCCGCCGTGCATCTTGAGGGCGCGGGCGGTTGCCACCACCACGGCGCAGTTAGGAGTGAGGCCCGACAGGCGACATTTTATATTCCAGAACTTCTCAAAACCTATGTCGGCTCCGAAGCCTGACTCGGTTACATGATAGTCGGAGAGTTTGAGAGCTACTCGGTCGGCTACAATCGACGATTGGCCGACGGCAATGTTGGCGAATGGTCCGGCGTGCACCAGCACCGGTTGTCCCTCTAGGGTTTGGAGGAGGTTGGGGTTGGCGGCTTGCACCATTATTGCGGTCATGGCTCCGTCCACCTCTAGGTCACGAGTGGTGACGGGATTGCCCTGCCGGTCATAGGCAACCACGATTCTACTCAAGCGCGCGCGTATATCCGCTAGGTCTTTAAAGACCGCTAGGATGGCCATGACCTCAGAACTTACTGAGATGGCAAAGCCTGACGACATAGTGATGCCATCTAGATCGGTATTGCCCAGCCCCATGATGATCTCGCGCAGTGACTGGGCGCAAAAATCCATCGCCCAGCGCATCTCCACGCGGCGGGGGTTAATATTCAGGCGTTTCAATTGGCGTTTGGAAAGGAACTCATCGGTGTTGATGAGCTCATGTTGCATCCTAGCCTGCAAGGCAACCATGGCCAGGTTATGGGCGTTGGTTACACGGTCTATATCCCCCGTGAGCCCCAGCGAAAATGGAACGAGCGGTATGCATTGTGCAAGGCCTCCGCCAGCAGCGGAGCCCTTGACATTAAAAGTCGGCCCGCTTGATGGCTGGCGGATGGCACCAGAGGCTTTCTTGCCGCGCTTGCCTAGTCCTTGCACCAACCCCATAGTGGTGGTACTCTTGCCTTCGCCTAGAGGGGTAGGCGTGATGGCTGTCACATCGATGTAATTACCGTTATGCTGGCCAGAGAGACGCTTAAGAAGGCTGATAAAATCTATTTTGCCTAGGTAACGGCCGTGTGGCAGGAACTCTTCTGGGAGTATGCCCCAGGCCTCAGCCATCTCAGACGTGGGCCTTAGGTGTTTTTCAGCCTCCTCAGCAATCTGCCAGCTAGCCATTTTGGTTGGGTCAAGCGCGCTTATGTTAAAATTAGTCATCTGATGGATCCTGCTTTTTTGTTGCTAAAAGTTTATTTAGGATTTCCTCCGTAGCAGAGCGCATGGCGAAACAGGCATCTAATTTTGATGCGCCCACAAGCTCTGCGCGAACCAGAGACTCGTCATAGGGCACGAATCCCAAGACATTATAACCGGGAAAGGTAGTGCGGATAAAATCTTCTTCGGCGGATGAGCGTATTTTATTGCCTATGAACTCAATATCTTTTAGCCCCAGGTCGGTGCTTAAAGTAATAATGCGCTGTGCTGTCTCCATGCTTGCCTGGCCTGGCTCGACTATGATAAGGAGTCTATCCACTGCCCGGGCGGTACCGCGGTTTAAGTGTTCAATGCCAGCGGCCATGTCCATGATGATCACTTCTTTGGGAGAAAGTAGCAAATGGGCCACGAGAGCTGCCAAAAGAGCGTTCTCTGGGCAATAGCAACCTGCACCGCCTGGGCGCGGCCGTCCCATAACGAGTAGACGCACGCCGTTGTGCCGCTCGGCGTACCGAATGGGGATATCGTCAACGTGGGGACTCATCCTGAAGTATGGGTTGGCCTCATCGGGACGAGTCTCGGTGCGTTCCTGGATGAACTCTGTCATCTCGGCGATCGGTACGATCTTGCTGTGGTTAGGGAAGCCGAGAGTAAGCCCCAAATTGGCATCGGGATCAGCATCGATGGCTGTTACCATATAGCTGGTGCGGGCAAATGCCTGTGCCAGCAACGCCGAGAGCAGTGTCTTGCCTACTCCGCCTTTACCGCTTATTGCCAGTTTCATGCACCTGCTCCCATTTGCGGAAAATCTCAGTTCTTCGTCAAATATCCAGAAATTAGCTACGATGTTTTTGTTCAGCCGTTCATTTGCTTAAGACATAAGTGGTGGATTAATACTTCCGATCATGCCATGCGGGCTTGCTTGCTGCTGGAAATAGCAGAATGAAAAACATCCATTTGCCATTGCAACAGATAAAGGTTCATGGGTAGTCTAAACATGTTAAATCCAGCGACCTTCACCAAGGGCAACGTAAAATCACAGAGAATTCTACATTACTGGAGGTGTCCCGGGATCTATTTCTTATGATTTATATTCACGAACCAACTAACAGCCATTATTAAACACCCAACGAAGATTATAACCAAGGCGCTATATATCTAGGTATGTAAATTGATAATTCAGGAATCTGCCTGAGGGACAAACTCATGCCGAATAACGTGAAACCAATAGTAAAGACTGTGATACCAAGAGACAGACGTTGGAAAAAAGTACCAGCCCTGCTCGACTCATTAATACTATCCTCTATGCTATTCAGTTTCTGCTCAAGTTTCTGAATATGCGACAGTATATCAGCACTTTCTGTCCTGACGCCAAGAATAATTTTGCTACCTTTCTTTGTCGGTCTCTGCCTTTTTTGTGCCGATCTAATCTTGTCGGTCATCATGCTCTCCGCTGGCATTTATTCGGATAGAGGAATATATCCCAAAAATCACCCTCATTATAGCTAAAGTGTGGGCACTCTCAAAATTTGAAGCTATGTGTCGTCTCGGCTATAATCTACCTTTAGTGCATTCACGAGGTGGTAATGTTACGCACACATAGTGCCGCTGAGCTGGGAAAAAACATATTAGGTTCCTTGGTAACCCTCGCTGGGTGGGTGGATCGCCGCCGTGACCACGGCGGGCTTATTTTTATCGACCTGCGCGATCGCTCCGGCGTTGCCCAAGTGGTCTTCAACCCAGAGCACTCACCGACAAGCCATGCCTTGGCGGGCGATCTGAGGAGCGAGTATGTCATCCAGGTTATGGGCGAGGTGGCTCTTCGTCCGGCGGGCACTGAGAATCCGAAATTGCCTACGGGTGAGATTGAGGTTCTGGTAAAAGACCTAAAGGTGCTCAATACCTCGGAAACGCCCCCATTCTATATTAACGAAGACGTGGAGGTGGACGAGAATCTGCGTCTTGTTTATCGCTATATGGATATGCGCCGGGCGCGTCTTAAGCGCAACATCATTCTGCGCCACGCCTTGGTCAGAGCGATACGGAATTACTTTGATGAGCGCGGCTTCGTAGATATAGAGACGCCTATTTTGGGGAAGAGTACTCCGGAGGGGGCGCGCGACTATTTGGTGCCTTCGCGGGTACATGCAGGCAAGTTTTATGCACTTCCCCAGTCACCTCAGCAGATGAAGCAATTGCTCATGGTGGGTGGGTTGGAACGGTATTATCAGATCGCCAGGTGCTTTCGCGATGAGGATACCCGCGCTGACCGCCAACCGGAGTTTACTCAGCTTGATGTGGAGATGAGCTTTGTCACTGAGGAGGATGTCCTAAGTCTGACCGAGGAGCTCTTTACCATGCTTACCCAAGCTCTTCGACCGGATATGCGGGTCATTACCCCATTCCCGCGTATCCCATACCGCGAAGCAATGGCAAAATACGGCTGCGATAAGCCAGACCTCCGCTTCGGGATGGAAATTGGGGATGTAACGGAAATCGTGGCGGATTCGGACTTTGCGGTTTTCCGCCAGACGGTGGCCGCGGGTGGAGTAGTGCGCGGACTGGCCTTACCCGGCCGTGCCGACATCTCGCGTAGCGAGCTCGCTGAACTTACCGGTTTAGCCCAGAGTTTCGGGGCTAAAGGGCTTCTCAGTATGGCGCTGATGGGGGATGGGGTACTAGATCACCTCAATATGGAGATGGTAAAATCGGTTGCCGCCAAATATCTCACTCTAGATCAGATTAAACAGATAAGCGTTCACATTGGGGCTAAGCCTGGGGATCTCATCCTGCTGGTAGCGGATGAAAGTGCCGTTGCGTGTCGAGTTCTGGGTAGGCTGAGGGGTGAACTGGGCGTAAAGCTGGGCCTCGCCGATCCCCGCCTCTTCGCATATTGTTTTATTGTGGATTTTCCTCTGTTGGCGTGGAGCCAGGAGTTGGGGCGCTGGGAGGCTGTACACCACCCTTTCACCTCGCCTGTGGAAGAGGATATCTCGCTCTTGGATAGTGCTCCGGGACAAGCCCGCTCGCGGGCTTATGATATCGTCCTGAACGGTTATGAGGCTGGCGGTGGTAGCATACGTATTCATCAGGCGGATTTGCAGCGTAAAATGTTTCGCCTGATGGGCTATACCGATGACCAAATAAATGAACGTTTTGGCCACCTGCTGACGGCTTTTAGCTACGGTGCACCTCCCCACGGCGGTATTGCCCTCGGCATTGACCGGGTGGCCATGCTCTTTGCCGGGGAGGAAAGCATTCGCGAGGTCATTGCTTTTCCTAAAAACCAGCAGGCTATGGACATGCTTTTTGATGCCCCGGCAGGGGTGGAGCCGGGACAGCTGAAGGATTTACATATTCGCCCGATGGATGATTAAGGCGGGCTTTCCCGCATGACGGGGCCCCCGTGAAGGAGATTTCGTGAAGCTACTCGAACAAAAGACCGAGGAACACCAGGTACATCTTACCGCAGAAGCCGAGCCCAGTGAGGTTGAGGAGGCGCTGGAAAAGGCCTATCAGCGCTTGGTTAACAAGGTGGAGGTGCCAGGCTTTCGCAAGGGCAAGGCCCCGCGTGATGTCTTGGAGCGCCAGGTGGGGAAAGAAGCCTTGTTTGACGAGGCGATGGATAGCTTCCTGGGTCAGGCGTGCTATGCCTTGGTGAAAGACAACAACATTCCCGTCTATGCTAACCCCCAGGTAAGGGTCGTGGATAGGGAGCCCTTGATATTTGAGGCGGTGATTCCCCAACCTCCCGAAGTGACGCTGGGTGACTTCAGTGCAGTCAAAATGCAGCCTGAGCCGGTTGATATCAAGGATGAAGAGATAAACAGCGTTATTGAACGCCTGCGTAAGCAGTGTGCTACTTGGGAGACGGTCGATAGACCTGCGCAGATGTTTGATATGATGGTTTTTGATATTGAGAGCCAAGCAGAAGGGGCGCCTTTTATCAACGAAAAGGCTTCAAATTATCAACTATTACCCGACATGGCTTACCCGGCACCGGGTTTTAACGATCAACTGGTCGACATGAAAGCAGGGGATGAGAAAGAGTTCCAGCTAACTCTTACCGAAGACTATCGTGACAAGGCCTTTGCTGGAAAAACGGTGCATTTCAAGATAAGTTTGCATGAGGTTAAGCAAGAGAAGTTGCCGGAGATGGATACCGCTTTTGCGAAAATGCTCTCCCCGGAGTTTGAAGATATGGCAGCGGTGCTTGCGAAAATCAAAGAGGACTTAGCAGCTCGTGACAAAGAGCGAAAAAGATTGGTCTTTGAAGATAAAGTGGTGGATGCGCTGGTGGATATCAGCCAAATTGAATTTCCGCCGATGCTTATTGACATTGAGGTCGAGCGCATGGTGCGTCAGTATGTAGCTCGCCTGCGCCGTTCGGTGCGTACGGATGAAGAGCTTAAGTCTATCCTCAGCTTAACTAATGAAGAGAAACTCAGACAGAGCTACCGCCCGCGTGCTATTCAACAGATCAAGCGCACCCTGGTTCTGGCCAAAACGTCCGAGCAGCAGGGGTTTACGGCGAGTGACGAGGAGGTTAATGAGCAAATTGAGGCCTTCGCGGCTAGCGCAGGTGCGCAAGGTGAAGAACAGCGGCGCAATCTGAACACTGAGGATAGCAAGGCAGGCATCCGCGATTGGATTGTTACCCGCAAGACCGTCAACCATCTAGTGGAAAAAGTACAGGCTGAGTAATAATGATGAGCTAGGGAAAGGGTTGGGTTATGCCAAGTCTTTCTGGCTACAAGCAGATAAAGGAGGTTACTATGGATATCAACAATGTCATCCCCATGGTTATTGAAACAGGTGCCCGCGGTGAACGTGCTTATGACATCTATTCGTTGCTTCTCAAAGAGCGCATCGTTATCTTGGGTTCGGCCGTCAACGATCAGGTGGCGAACAGCATCATTGCCCAGCTCCTTTTCTTGGATCGGGAGGATCCAGACAAGGACATAAGCTTATACGTCAACTCCCCAGGGGGGGTCATCGCTTCGGGGCTAGCCATTTATGATACCATGCAGCTCATCCGCCCACAGGTGTCTACAATCTGTCTTGGCATGGCGGCTAGCATGGGCACGGTACTGCTTTGTGCTGGAGCCAAGGGCAAGCGCTACTCATTACCCCACAGCACTATTCACATGCATCAGGCCATTGGTGGGGCGCAGGGCCAAGCCTCCGATATCGCCATTGCCGCCCGCGAGATCATGCGCATGCAGGATATCATCCGCAATATCCTGGTTAAGCACACTGGTCAGGCAATGGAGAAAATTGTCCACGATACCGATCGTGACTTCTACCTCAACCCCGAGCAGGCGATAGAGTATGGACTGATCGATGAGATATTGTCCAAGCCTGAGCCGAAGGGGCCAGCTAAATAATAAGCCTGGGGTGGCTCTTTAACAGAATGGCGGCCAAGACAATTGGCCGCCATTCTGTTAAAGAGCCAGGATATAGTAGCCATGCTAAGCAACTAGTCTT
>WRNP01000008.1 GCA_009776515.1 Dehalococcoidia bacterium
TTAAACAGGGTGTCAAATGCAGGCGCTCCAACTGTCAAATTATAGCGCCCCGGCTGTCAAACAGTAGCGACGCATGGTGTCTAAAGTGGGCGCTGTATGCATGAGTAGACATAGTCACCTCTATAAAAACTATCAAACTCAGTGCTTGTAAAAATGAAAACAGGCTTGCTATTATCTCTAAAGCAAAGCGGGGCGTATTCTCGTAATGTTAAAATTGGTGTAGCTTGAACTGCCCCTGGTTTCCTCCCGGCGTATCAGTTATGTATCAAGGCTACAACTTATCCACTTGAGCTAACATAGAGCGCTGTTGAGAGTATAGCAGCACTGTTCCAGAGGATGTGGATGAGGAGCGGGCTCCAAATGGAATCTGTCTTGTGGCGTACTGTACCTAAGACGAGGCCCATAGCGAGTATCTGGATAATGCCAAAGAGGCTATATTGGATGTGTAGGGCTGCCCAGAGGAGCGAGGTAAGGACGACCGTGGCGGTAGGCCCTAGCCGGGAGGCGCGCAGTCCTACGAATAGAAAGCCACGGAAGAAGAGCTCCTCAAATATTGGAGCAAAAAAGATAGTTGCTAGCCATAAAAGTGGTAGGAAGCCACTGTTGCGGTAAATCTCGGCACTAAAATCTGCATCGCCATTGTCTCCTAAACAGTTGCCGATGATGAGTATGGTTGCGAGTATGGTACTAACAAGCAATGTTAGCAAGAGGATGGTCCTCCAGCTAATTGATTTGAATCCTAAATAGTCGCCAACTGGAATGTTTCCTCGGATTTTTATGAAGATGACCATTAGTAACAACCCCAGCAGTGCCGCGGTGATGATAGCGAGGGAGAAAGCGAGACCATCGGTGGCAAGCATATCTAGGGATTCCTGGAAATCCAGCCCGCTTGTATACCACTTGGTAACGAAGGCGATGAGCGAGACGAGCGCTTGCGTGGCAGTATGGATGACGAGAATAGCCACAGAAAGGCCGATGGTGGGCCAAAAGCCCCACACGCGCTTTTGTGGTACTAGCGAGGGGAACGTTTCAGGCATGGTCATGATATAGCGGGATTATAGCAGGTTTTCTAGATGGCCTATTGAAGCACTGATCTTCTCGCAGTCGGAGTGTCGTTATGTCATTGACATGACTTTCGCCCAACAACTACGCCCGGTATGTACCGGGCGTAGTTGTTGGGGTTGCACTGTTTCCCTGTTGCCGCTTGGCCTAAATAATTCCCGTGAAATTCGCGATAACGGGTGCCAATACGAGCGCAATGATGGATGCTAGTTTGATCATAATGTTGAGTGAGGGCCCAGCTGTATCTTTCATGGGATCGCCTACGGTATCGCCAATGACAGCAGCTCGGTGGGGGTCTGATCCCTTGCCTCCTAGAGCACCAGTCTCAATCCACTTCTTGGCGTTATCCCAAGCACCGCCCGCATTGGAGAAAGCTACTGCCAAGATGAACCCTGTAATGGTGGCCCCGGCCAAGAATCCGCCCAAACCCGCTGGTCCGATGAGCCAGCCGATGACCACTGGTGACAGCACGGTGATGAGGCCGGGAGCAATCATCTGACCGATGGCATCCCGGGTACAAATGTCTACGCAACGAGTGTAGTCTGGTTGGCCAGTGCCCTCCATGAGACCCTTGATCTCTTTGAATTGGCGGCGTACCTCGTTGACGATGGCGTGGGCTGCCTTGCCTACAGCGCTGAGGGTGAGAGAGGAAAATACNGCTGGCAATGCCGCTCCCAAGATAAAACCGACGATGACGCGGGCATCAAGGAGCGAGAGATCCGCGGCTGAAATANCTACTGCATTGGCGTAGGAGAGCAGTAAGGCAAGGGCAGTGAGGGCAGCTGAGCCTATGGCGAAGCCCTTGCCTGTGGCTGCAGTGGTATTACCTAGCGCGTCCAGCGCATCGGTGCGGTTGCGTACATCATGCGGCAAGCCAGACATTTCTGCCAAGCCCCCAGCGTTGTCAGCAACGGGACCATAGGCATCGGTGGCGTTTTGAATGCCCAAGGTGGCAAGCATACCTATGCCAGCTACAGCTACGCCGTATACATCGGCGAATTTGTAGGCCAGGATGATTGCAATGGCTATGATAATGACTGGCGGTAGGGTACTCAAGAGTCCGGAGGCAAAGCCGCTGATGATGTTGGTGGCGGCACCTGTTTCTGAGGCCTTGGCAATGCCCAATACGGGTTTGTAAGCGTAAGAGGTGAAGTAATTGGTGCTTTCGCCGATAAGCACGCCGGCTATTAGCCCGGCTAATATAGCCCAGAAGATGCCGAGGTCGGCATGTAGCAGTTTTACGATGAGTAAAGCGGATGCGGCAGCAAGGATGGCGGCTATCCAAGTGCCGCGGCGAAGGGCGTTCAGAAGAGCCTTCATTTCTAGTTTCTCACCCACGCGTACCAAGAAGATGCCTATGATTGAGGCAATTATGCCGGAGGCAGCGATGAGCAGTGGGATCATCCATGCGGCGTGCATGTCTGGCACAAGGAGCTTGCCTAGGGATGGCGAGAAAACAGCGATGGCACCCAAGGTGACGGTGGCGATAATAGCATCCACATAGGACTCGTAGAGGTCAGCGCCCATGCCAGCCACGTCACCTACGTTGTCGCCCACAAAATCAGCAATCACGGCGGCGTTGCGTGGATCATCCTCGGGGATGCCTTTCTCTACCTTTCCCACCAAGTCAGCACCCACATCGGCAGCCTTAGTGTAGATACCACCGCCAACGCGGGCGAAGACAGCCACCCCCGAAGCACCAAAGCCGAAAGCAGGGATGATTTTAAGAAAATCAGAGTTATCTTGAAAGGCAAAGAAGATGATGCATAGGCCTACAACGCCGATACTGACCGCTGAGAGCCCCATAACAGCTCCGGCACGGAATGAAACCCTGAGGCTTTGGTTGAGGCTTTTCTCGGCTGCTGTTGCGGTACGCGAATTAGCACGGGTGGCGATAGTCATGCCAATGAAGCCGGCAAGTGCTGAGGTTAGCGCGCCGAAGAGGAAAGTGGCAGCAACTGCCCAGCCCAGCGCTGGAATTACCCCCAATACAATGGAGACTATGGCTACAAAGATGCCCAATACGCGGTACTCGCGTCCCAGAAAAGCGAGTGCCCCCGCTCTAATGCCAGCGGAAATTTCGCGTATCTTAGCTTGTCCCTCTGATTGTTTGAGGACATAGGCCGCAAGCAGAGCGGCAACTATCAGTCCCCCTCCTCCGCATAGGAGCGCAATCAATACTTCGTTCAAAACGACCTCCTGCGAGTCTGTTGTCTACTCATTCTACAGATTGGTTTATCTTTCCATAACTGCACTGGCTTCTGACTGAAGCTACCGCCGTCAACGAGTTCTGGCCGATGAACTAGGTCTAAAGGTTACAATAAAACCCACCTTTGGCTGGGTATGCTTTTCGGTATTCGTTGGCTTAGAGCAAATCAAAATGCTCACGATGTTGCCTAACCGATATCGCTCATAGTTATTGGGGCGATCATCAGGCCGCTATGATTTTCAGAGAAAATCCCCGCGACCCTTTTAGTAGCCATGCCCCGCTTGCCCGATATTTCACTTTTGTTACTCGGTGGCGCTACCTATTTGTCTTGCGGAAGTATACCTTGGAACAAGAGTGTTCGCAAGTCGCGATCACGAAAAAGAGAAGAGGGAGTCTGGAGGAAGCTCCCTCTCATAGAATGCACTTGTAGTCGTGATTATTAAGCTTTTTATCCCTCGTCGCTGTCATTGCGTCCGAAAGTAGTTTGGCGGCGGGAGTACCACAGAGAGGCGATGATGATGAGCATGCCCACCACGATTACGGTGATGGACAGGGCATCAAAGCCACGGTCCTCAAACTGACCACCTACAGAGACTACCATGAGCGAGGCCGCCAACACCGAGACTAAGTTGATGACTTTGATCAGTGGGTTTAGGGCTGGGCCGGCGGTGTCTTTCAGGGGATCGCCCACTGTGTCGCCTACAACACTGGCCTTGTGGGCATCACTGCCTTTGCCGCCATATAGCCCATCCTCAATGGTCTTTTTGGCATTGTCCCAGGCTCCGCCTGCATTCGACATAAAGACGGCGAGCAGTTGTCCGACCAGAATGACACCTGCCAGGAAGCCGGCTAGGGCTTCTAGGCCGAAGAGAAAGCCAACGACAATGGGCGAAATAATGGCCAACAAGGCAGGAGTGAGGAGCTCTTTCTGTGCTGCGCTGGTGCAGATATCCACCACGCGTCCGTAGTCAGGGTCGGCGGTGCCTTCCCAGATACCCTTGACGTGTTTAAACTGGTAGCGCACTTCGTTCACAATATAGTACGCGGCACGCCCAACGGCGTTGATGGTGAGGGATGAGAAGAGCATGGGTATGGCTCCGCCAATAAGAAAGCATACGAAAACTTTCCATTGGATGAGATTGATAGTCTCAAGCTTGAAGTCTGCGTAGAAAGCGGCAAAGAGAGCTACCGCTGCGAGCACGGCCGAGGCTATAGCGATGCCCTTGGTGATGGCCTTGGTGGTATTCCCCACCGCATCTAAGTCAGCGAGGGTCTGGCGGGCTTTGGGTTCAAGTCCGGCCATTTCGCCGATGCCATTGGCGTTATCGGAGACAGGGCCGAAAGCATCCATGGAGATATTGTTGCCCGTGAGGGTGAGTTGTCCGATACCGCAAAGGGCTACGCCGTAGAAGATGTAAAGAATAGTGTTACCATCATCGCCGCTCCAGATGATGGCCGAGGCGATGATGGAAAGTGCGATAACAACAATGGAAACCACCGATGATTCATAGCCAAAGCCTAAACCAGAGAGGATAGTTGTGGCTGCACCGGTCTTGGTATTCTGGGCGACCTCTTTCACGGGCTTCTTATCGGTACCAGTATAGTAGTCGGTGATGTAATTGATGGCTATGGCGAGTAGCACGCCCACAGAGGTTGCCAAGAAGAAACGCCAGTCGTGGCAATAGAAATAGGAGAATAGGGCAAAAGAGGCCACCGACATGACGGCGGCCAGCCAGTAGCCGCGATGTATAGCTTTCATGGCGTTCTCGCCGTCACGCAGGGCACGCACTGAGTATGTGGAGATGATAGACGAAAATACCCCGGCGGCGCGCACGAGCAGGGGGAAGATAATCCAATAGAGCTCACCACCTCTAATATTGGTTATCAATACACCTAGGATCATGGCGGAGACGATGGTCACCTCATATGACTCAAAGATATCAGCAGCCATGCCGGCGCAGTCGCCCACGTTGTCGCCAACCAAATCAGCAACAACAGCAGCGTTGCGCGGGTCATCTTCGGGGATGCCCTTCTCGATCTTGCCTACCAGATCAGCGCCCACGTCAGCGGCTTTGGTGTAGATGCCACCGCCCACGCGCATGAAAAGGGCGATTAGAGTGCCGCCGAAGCCGAAGCCCACTAGCACGAGGGGAGCGTCTTTGAAGAAGATGAGGAATATTAAGGTGCCGCCAAGGAGGCCAAGGCCATCGGTTAGCATGCCGGTGATAGTGCCGGTGCGATAGGCAATTTGGAGAGCCTTGGCGAAACTTGTGCGCGCTGCTTGCGCTACGCGGATGTTGCCGCGGAGTGCCATGTTCATGCCGATGAAACCTACGAGCGCCGAGAAGAGCGCGCCCATGAGGAATCCGGCTGCACGCCCCAGGCCGATTAACCAAGCGGGGTTGCCGTAGGCCGAAGTGTCACCGGCAAACCAGCCGGTGGCGAAGACGAAAATGGTGAGAATGATGATAAGTAAAAGAATAGTGCGAAACTGGCGCAGGAGATAGGCGTTGCCGCCCTTTCGGATAGCACCTGCGATGTGCTTCATCTTCTCCGTGCCCTCCGGCTCACGAAGGATTTGCCGGGTGAGTAGCCATGCATAGATGAGTCCAATGATAGCAATGGCGATGACGCCGATGATGGCCACTTTCTCAAAAGTGGAGGCTACCCGGAAGCTTTCGAACAGGGTGATGTTCATTTTTCTCTCCTGAAAACAGCCTTGCTTTATGTTAGCGCCAAATTGTAATAGGCAATGGTCTTTCTGTCAAACTACCTGCGGGCGGTGCCTGGGTATCGGCTAGGTCAGCGGTTGTTGACGCATGCATTTCCTAGCGCTATCCTAAGGCCATTATGACAGGCACTGTCTATCTAATTGGCCTTGGGCCAGGGGGCGTTGCTTATCTTACACCTGAGGCGCGTAACAGCCTGAAAGGGGTCGATGTTGTTATCGGCCACGCAAGCAACCTGAGGCAAGTGGGTCGCCTTGTTCGTGACAAAGAGATACATGCTCTGGAACGCAACCCGTTGGAGCGCGCTTGTTTAGCTGCGACTCGGGCTGGCGAGGGGCACAATGTGGCTATCGTAAGCTTGGGTCACCCTGGCATCTATGCCATCGCCAGTACTTTCTTCAGCTATCTCAAGGAAAATGGCCTGGATATCCCAGTGGTCGTTGTACCAGGCTTGACACTTGGGGACTACGTTGCTGCTAAGCTGGGCTCACCATTGGGAGCTGACCATGCCGTAATATCTCTGGCTGATCGGGCTGGCCATTGGAGGGATATCAAAGCGAGGCTCGTAGCAGCGCTTGTAGCAGATTTAGTTATCGTCATTTACAACCCGCGAGGTAAGCTGGGGGCTAGCCGTCTCCAGCACGTAATCACGCTGGCCCTTCTTGTACGCCCCGGGGAGACGCCGGTCGGGCTGGTAACAGATGCGGCCAGCCTCCGGGAAAAGGTCAGCGTATCACCTCTCGCTATGTTGAATAGCAGGGATATTAAGGCCAATACCCTGCTGGTGATTGGTAGCCGCGCAAGTTTTATCTACCGGGGCAAAATGATTACCCCGCGTACCTACCGATTGGGGGTAGGGTACTAACTTAAGGGAATCACCAAAAACCTCTGTTTGGCAGAAAGGGTAGGGTCTGATTCATGCCAAATTTTACTGAATCCTACGCCTACCCCGACTGCGGCGTGAGTTATCAGGGGTTCTCTAAAGAAAAAGAGGCATCCGATTTGACCAGATAGTACACTCGGATAACCCCTCCTTCTTGAGAGATGACCGCAACTTTTAGATCGCTTGAAACCTGGCTTATTTGTCACCCGTGGTGGGCTTTTGTCCTGCCAGCGCCTCCACGATAGAATCGAGCATCTTGAAATCATAGCCCGCATGGATGATGTGGATACACGGTTCAGGATTTGATGGCGGTACTTGTTCCTGGATGGTTTGCGGCGCGGCCAGAGCGTCGTCACCAGCGATGATACCTACAGGCGTTTCTTGGGGGGTGGTTACCGGCGACTTGGGCATGATTTCGTTGTATGCTTCGGCGGGTGGTGCGGTACGGCAAATGATGTAGCATCCCAAACGCGGTTTCAGCGCGGCGACGTGACGTTGCGCAAGCTCTAGCCCTCCTTTCTCATACCAACCGTCGGCCTCTTCAATTTCTACAATGAGATCGGGGCGTGCTACCCAGGCGTAATCAGCCACCAGATTAAGATCGGCAACATCGTCTGCGGCATAAACCAGAAGATCTGGCCAGAGCCGTGCACGGCCGAACTCTGCAACCAAGGATTTGATGTTGAACCACTCCATACGCTCGCTCCTGCCCCGAGCACGCCACCAAGCTTCAGCAAAGTCGGTATGAATAGCCACGTAGCGTCCTAAGCGCTGGGCATGGAAGAGGGTGCGAGGGGTGATGAAGTTTGTGATGGAGCTACCATCAAAAGCAATGCTCTTAGATTCCGTGACTGTATCTACCAACTCTTCGTGCATGCCGGGGGTGACAGAGTTTCCGCCAACCTCGCTGTCGGTGTGGAAGTCACGGGACTTGGAGAGATAATTTTTGTCCGGTTGCAAGTGAGCTAATAGCCCAAGCACTGTCCAACACTCGTAGCCGTGGCGGAAATAGTCCCTAAAGACATCATCAATAAGTCGGATGGTGTTCTCAACGAAAGTCTGCTCACTGAGCTTCCCACGGATTAGATTGAAGACGGGGTCAAAGAGGGAGCGCATGAGGCCGTTGATCGGATCTTGCAAGAACCAGTTGACGGCGGCGCGGACGTTGATGGCCTCCAAGCCACTTGCAGCGATGGCCTCTTTGTAAACTTGGGCAAACTCCCTTGAGAGTTCGTAGCCTTTCTCCAGCGAGGACGGGAAATTGTCCTTGAGAAAGTCTGTGCGCACATTGTCGAATCGGCGGTAGAACTCCGGACGTACATCCCCCGGGATAGAAATACAGTTCCCCGAGATTTCGATCGCAGGGTTGTCCTTGATGAATTCCTTAAGATGGGCGAATGAGCCTTGCCAGGTGCTAGCCATAAACGATGTTCCTCCTGTAATGGTTTAACTGGGTTGCGGAGTGCAACCATCCCTTTAAATTATATTTATCGTCGAGGGATTTGCAACTCAATGCTCAGTGCACTGTAGATAGTCTATACATAACGATGGAATGACAAGGTACTATAACCTCGTTATGGATGTCGTTACTTGCATGGCAAACCATAGACTGGGCATTGCAGATGGTTGCCTATGGACGTTGCTCATGCGGTGGCGAGCTGCGGACACGGATCATCTCGCTGGAGATGCTGGCGGCGATTTCCTCTGGCGTCTGGGCACGGGTGTGGAGTCCGATAGAGGCGTGTACGCGAGCAAGATCGTCTTGGGCGAAGAAGCTTTTGCCGTGAGGTGGCTAAAGACGGTGTCGTTTTTGTCCTTGCTGCCAATCATGTCTGTGTAGTTGGCGGGCATCTTGAGGGCGCTTTCCAGCGCCACCTCATTGCCCTCTGTGTTCGTGGAGATGATGACGACGATACTCCCCGTTGATACTTTTAGCTTGTCAAAAGCAGTCTCAAAGTCGGAGACGATCACCACTGTTGCCTCAGGGAAGTGCGCGGCGGTAGCATATTCTGGGCGAATATCAACAACCACTCTGAGGTCGGTAAGGGCGGCCATTCTAGCGAGGGGTATACCGATGGCCTGCGCCGAAGATAAAGAGGCGCGGCGCGCATGATCGGTTCGATAAAGATCTCGGTATCGCAGTCGCAGATCATACCCAGCTTGCCCTGTGGGTTGAGATGATGCGCTATCTTATTGGCCTTTACGGTATCTATGCTCCTTAAGGCCTCTTGGATGACATGTTTCTCAATATTGTCGCCGCCAATGGTACCTATGATGCGCTTGTTACTATAGACCAGCGCCTGGACTCCCTCCTTGCGAGGGGGTGAAGCCCTCAGCGGAGATTATGGTAGCTTAAGAGGCATCTTCACTGGCTTCGGCTAAGCGGACTATCTCGCGGTAGATATCGCAGTGCATGTGCCACCCTTGATGGTTTTAAACTCGGATGCGTTAATGCTTGCCATCCGATTCGTCTGTTTTAAGCGATGCTATGGTTAGGGGATAGGCTGGACGCCTGACTTCTCCATAGACCACTTTCTCGATCCGTGGATGGCGGCGGCAAAGGATTTTGACGGCTAGAGCTTCAGCCCGTGTTACTTGGTCCTCCCCAACCTTATTGATGAAAGGGATGATGCGTGCTCCCATTGCGTGTTGGATGATACCTTGCGGGTGGGTGATTAGTAATGACACTGCCTCTAAGGTAATAGGCTCGCCCTCTTTGAGCCCAGTAAGACGGGAAATATTATCAACGCGGAAAGCATTCTCAGGGAGGAGAGGGCGGCCTATAGCCTCTATGCCCACCATGGCTATGACCAAAGAAGTGCTGGAGGGAATGACCGGCTCGGTGAGATTAGGCGCTTTGAGCGGCAGGCAAGCTGCCCCGTCAGCCTCGTTCACGATATAGTTTGCAAGTCCCAGGCGGTGAAGGTGATCTACCATTTCGGGCAGGAGCCCTTTGAGCTTGTCGGCATCAGGCTGGGGGTGGGCTAGGGTTATGTGGCGGTAGCGCAGGAGGGCATCTCTGGCGCGGATGACGAGAGTCTTTGCGTCTTCTTCCAAAATGATGCATTCCGATTCTTCAGGTGCGGGCGACATGATGCGAGTGGTGGTGGTACTGATGATATGTTCCCCGGCTACCGCAAGCTCGTGCGCCAAGCGGAACATGAGGCTCGTCTTGCCGCCACCGCCGACTAAGCATACAACATCGCCTGACCTGAGGCCAAGAGCTACTGCAAGGTCTGTGGTGTGGGTAAGAGAAAGACCAGTGAGCATAGGTTTTTTACCAAAGCACAAATACCAGCGGTCACGGGCAGTAATGTTAAAATATCAATCACCCAACCACCGTAACAGTGGTTTCTGGCAGGGCCTGCCCCCGGCTATTCTTTATTGTATCGGGCGAGGATTGCTTCCAATACCCCACCCGCAATGGCGCGACCCTTGTCTGAGATGCTTTCGCAATAGTTAGGATTAGCCCGCGGGTCAATATCACCGGCTTTTACGCCTTTTGTTACTGGCGTGCCGTCTCTTAGGAGTCCGCGGATGATGCCGGGGATAAGCGCTGTGACCGGCTCACTATCTACGCAGGCGACAACATCGCCTGCTGTGACCATGTCACCGATGTTTTTCGCTGTGCAGAAAACACCGTCCTTTGGGGCGCGGAAGACCCTTTCCTTGCCATAGCCCGCAATGATCCCGGGGTGGCCTGTATCGGGTTCGGCCATACCTTCCCGAATGACTCTGCCCAGGTCGTGGCCGCGATTGGTTTCAATGACTACGTGGACATCTTTCCCTGCTACGAAGCCAATGCCTAGTCCGATAACGAGCGGGGCATCGCTAATACGGGTGCCGATATTACGCTTGGCGATGATGGCATCTATCACCACATCAGGCTGAAGTGTCTCTATGATACTTGCCGCTGGGTCCACAATAAGGGCAAGATCCCCTTTTGCCCAGCAGCCAAATACAGCGGGCATATTGGCTACAAGGTGGCATGTCTTGCCCTCGATGCATTTCATTTTGTCATAGATAGCCTCGCAGAAAGAGACCTTGCGCCTAACCGCCTCAGGGCGGGCGGTCTCAGTCATGACCACACGGAAATGGCTCTCAGCCAGGCGACAAGCTGTTGCCGAAGCAAGTTCGCCGCCGCCGCGGATAAGGATTTTAAGATTAGATATAGCCAAGGATTATTCTGCCTTTCTACGAACTAAGTATAACCTACCGGATCTATAAAATCCTATCATAAATTTCCGGTAGACCCTAACCTAGCCGGATTATTCGTTCATAATTATTAGCTGCTTTGGCGGGAGATAGATCAGACACTCCTCGCCATCCCGGAGATCCCGGATTTGGCTCTTGGCAAGGGTAGCGCTCAGAGGGTGTCGCCCTTGAGTGTCTTGCCTTAAGCGGAAGCGACAGCTCGTGACGGCGATGCTTTCCACTGCCTGAAGGACGGTGACTGAGAATACATTCTCTCCCGCTTTCTGGGCAAGCTCAATAAACTCTGGGCGGATGCCGAGCACGATCCTTTGGCCGGGGATGACAGGCAGGCGACGTACGGTGACCGTAAGATAAGCATCCCATGCTGGTACGTAAATCTCTGCGTTGCCGTTTGTTGCACTCTTTACCACCCCATCCATTTGGTTGCGCACGCCGGTAAGGCGTGCCACGGTACGGTTGACCGGCTCGCCGAAAATTGCTTCCTTTGAATCGTGTTGGATGATATTACCCGACTGGAAGACTGCGACTCGAGAACCCAGGCGATAGCCTTCGGTCAAGTCATGTGTTACGAGGACCATGCTACCATTGAAGCCGTCGTAGAGCGTTAAGAGCTCGAGCTCAAGCCTCTCTCGGAGCTGGGTGTCCAGAGCGGAAAAAGGCTCGTCCAAAAGGATTATCTCCGGTTCTGGGGCAAGCGCTCGGGCAATGGCCACACGCTGTTGCTGTCCGGCAGAGAGCTGGCGGGGGAGTCTGTCCCCAAGCTGTTCTAGGTGTAAAAGCGCGAGGAGATTCTTAATTTTTTCTGTGGCCTCGGTTGTCGGCAAATTGCGGATACCATAGGCAATGTTGTCCACTACGCTAAGATGTGGGAAGAGGGCGTAATTCTGAAAGACGAAACCCACTTTGCGCTTTCCCGGTGGAATGTTGACTCCTTTCGCTGAATCAAAAAGCACTCGGTTGTTGAGCTCAATGTAGCCTTCGTCAGGACGGCATAGCCCCGCAATGCATTGGAGCGTCATAGTCTTGCCTGAACCTGAAGGCCCGAGCACGACCAGGAGGTCGCGGTTGGTGGAAAGTTCCACGTCAAGTTTGAAGCCTGGCAAAGAGCGCTTGATTATTGCTTTGAGCATAAATATTGGCTTTCAGAATCCTTGATAAAAAATATGCGGAGCTTAGGCCGGTAGGTTGACGGGCGTTTGACCCGCCATGGTGCGAGTTATTGCGACACAATCCTCCGTTTTGGTAGCCGCCCTTTCCAGCGAGCAATGGCGAGCAGTGACAGAAAGGCAAAGATTAACACAATGGCGGAGAGGACAAGCGCTCGGACGTTGTCGCCTGCCTGGATGGCGAAGTAGATGGCTACAGGGATGGTGGTGGTGCGCCCCGGAATATTGCCGGCCAGCATCAAAGTGGCCCCAAATTCACCTAGTGCACGCCCCAGCGCGAGTACGGTAGCCGAGGCCACCCCAGGCCAAGCCAGGGGCAATGTTACTGTCCAGAAGACGCGCCATTCCGATGCCCCCAGGGTGCGGGCAGCATCTTCAATGTTAGGATCCACCTGCTCAAACGCACCTCGCGCGGTGAGGTACATCAATGGGAAGGAGACTACTACAGCTGCGATGACGGTGGCTGGCCATGAAAAGACAACTGAGGTGCCTAGGTAGAGTAGTATCTTGCCGATAGGGCCGTTCGCGCCAAAAAGCAATAAGAGGCTATATCCAACCACGGTGGGCGGCAGCACCATAGGCAGGATGAATAGACTGTCCAGGATGTTTTTTAGGCGTCCCTGATAACGTGCCAACCATCGGGCGGCGGCAATGCCTAAGAAAAAAGTGATGATAGTTCCAATAAGTACGGTCCGGAACGAAATCAACAAGGGCGAGAGATAGTCATTAGGCATTTTTAAAAACCATTCTTGATGTTTAGTGCGGCCCTAGGTTATTAACACATTCCGACAGGATCTGCCACCAATCGATTACGGTTTTCACACTAGAATCCGGCTAGCCTCACGATACTACGATCTAGTTTTCCTGATGTCAGCCGGATTACAGCTAGAGCTTACCGCGCAGGGGTGGGTTAATTCTCGGCACATTGATTCCAGCAAGGCCTGTCAGGCAGATGCGAAAGCTTAATTAACCCATGCTCTCTCCATTATTCCAGTATCGGTGACCTCAATTTGAGTTAGCTCTTTATTATGATGTTTTAGCACGGCTCGCCCACCTACGTCACCGCGTGCTTTCATCAGTTCTGGCAGTAGGCAGGTATCGAAGAGCACGGGATGTCCGCGCGTTTTGTCAATAATAGGCACCACGATGGGCGTTGCATGTGTTTTAAAAGCGCGGATGACACGGGTGACAATATCCTGGGTGACAAATGGTCGGTTGCCCAATGACAAGAGCACGGCTTGGGTATTAGGTGCAAGAAAGCGGAGTCCGCAACGTAGGCTGTGCGAAAGGCAGCCTGCATGCTCATCGATTGTTACCAGGGTCACGTCGTGGTATTGAAGTTCCTTGAATGCGTTTCCGTAGGAATGGCTAACTACCACCACCACATCGTTGATGCCGGCGGCAAGGAAGCTGTCAGCAAGCGTCCTGAAAGGGATAGCCTCGGGGTGAGCGCTCTGTCCGCCGGCGAGTACAACGGCAGCGAGTTTAAGGCGCGCCAGAGGGTTATTCATTTGCCGGCTTGGCTCTATATCAAGCACTTGGACATCATCTTCGAATAAACGATACAGAACGCGCGTTCCCCAGGGGGTTTCCATAGTATAGATCTCATCTTGTCCCCAAAGCTTGATACCGGATGTTCTGTGCTTGACTAAGCGTATGAGCGTGCTACGAATGTGCGTACACTCAAGGGGAGGCAATAAATCAAGCTCGGTCGAGGCCTGGATAGTGAGGAGTAGCTTAGCCATGGTAGATCTCATTGATATCGAAAAACTCACCGCGCTGGGCCTCATCCAATCCCTGGATTTGGCGCGCTGATAAAACATGGTCTTTCATGAGCTTTAGGGTCTCGCTCATGCGCCGATAGTCCTCATAACTCAACACTACAGCGACGGGTCGACCGTGGCGGGTTACGCTGAAGCTATACGCCTCGCTTTCAACGCGAGCGAGCAGGGGCAAAAAGTTTTGACGGGCTTCGGTGATGGGAACAGCTTCTATCACTATATAACCCTCTGTGTGCCCTGGGGTGTTGGCTCAAGCACTGTGCTAATACCGTAATGCAATGAAATGTACACTCATCTGTGCAGAACTCCTGAAATATACCAGGCAGGAGAGCTGCTGTCAAACGGACACAGGCGCAAAGACAATATCGTTGATATTTCACGAAGTCGGACAAATCAGGAAAGAGCGCGTCATGGCGGTTTAGCGATGCATGCAGGCACCGTTGCCTTCCCACCGATATCGGGTTGTCTCCGGGAAGATTATTGAGGGATTATGTATAACCAACTGTTGCAACAAAGGCCTGTTGGTTGTACTTCAACAGATTCTTAAAGAAGATCGTCACTGCACAACAGGAGCCTAGAGGACAACGATAAAACTGACAGCCGTATGATTAGAGGACTGATTTTCTCTCAAAGTCCTAAAGTTGGGGCAATGGCGGATAAACGGAGGGCGGAATAACCTGGTGGCATCGGCTATAATGTGGTGATGATGCGTGTGATTGCAGGCACGGCAAAGGGGATGCCCATCAAGTATCCCAAGGGGGCTCCGACTAGACCAGCCACCGAATTAGTGCGAGGGGCTATTTTCTCCATGCTGGAAGCGTCTGATGCCGATTGGTCACGGGTGCTGGACCTCTTCTCTGGCTCGGGGTCGCTCGGCATTGAGGCGCTCTCTCGGGGTGCGGGTTTTGTTGACTTCGTTGACCGTGACCGCCGTGCCTATGCTATAATCCGAGAAAACCTAATGCGGGCACGCTTGGCTGAGCGGGCAAGGATATACTGTCAGGATGTCTCAAAGGCCCTGTGTATCCTGGCAGAGAGCTGGGGGGGCGCGGATGGCGGCTATGGCATTGTACTTATGGATCCGCCTTATGCCAATCGGGCTATTGGTGGTGTCATCACGGCGTTGGCAAGCTCAAAGATCGTAGGTGCCGAGACGGTCGTGGTCATCACTCATTCGGCACGCTTCAAACTAGAGAACAAGTATGGTTCGCTTGCCATTCGGCGTGAGCTTCGTCATGGCGATAGCGTGATTGCTGTGTATCGGAAACATGCTGGTGATGCCCCGCCTGCGGAGCCTGGCGGTGCCTAGGTAGCAGATGCGGGGTATTCAAGGTGACTGGTTATGGTATGAGATCAGGCTCAATGATAGTTCTATATTCTATCATAACATAACTCTGATTACTCTTTGGGAGGAAGATGATGATAGCGGTCTATCCCGGTAGTTTTGATCCATTTACCAATGGCCACTTGGATGTGGCCAGGCGGGCGGCACGACTCTTTGATCGATTGGTTATTGGCGTTTATGCTACTCCAGAAAAGAAGCTCTTGTTTGATCTAGATGAGCGTGTGGCGCTTGCCCGCGCGGCCGTCTCTGCTTTCTCAAACATTGAGGTGCGGCCTTACTCTGGGCTGACGGTGGAACTTGCCCGTGCAGCTACAGCACAGATCATCGTGCGTGGGCTTCGGGTGTCCGCTGATTTCGAATTCGAATTTGACCTCGCAATGATGACGCACAAGCTCTCGCCTGATCTGGAAATGCTTTGCCTTATGGCTAGTCCACAATACCAGTTCTTGAGCGCTTCCCTCTTGAAAGAGGTGGCGCGGCTTGGTGGCAACGTGGATGACTGGGTGCCGGCGGAGGTGGCGGAGGCGGTAAAAACGAAAGTTGGCAGAACTATATGATCCCCTGCGGCCCGCGATCATCGGGCTAATTTGAGATTTAAGGGGTGGGAGGCAGAGCCATCAACACCCAAGACCTTATCAGTGTTAATCGTCTTTGGCGGATGGTCTATCCCTACACTGCTGCCCATGCTATGTCTTATTATGCGCGTTGCGAGGGGACTGTACTTGAATTGGGCTCATTTGCTGGGGGTATCACTTTCGAACTGGCTGGGGTGTACCCTGGCCTCCGCTTAACCATTGTCGATGAAAACTTGGCCTATATCCAGTACCTGCGCAGTGAGCTTTTCCGGCGATCTCTCTCCAGACGTGTACAATTGGTGGATACCAGTCTTACCCGACTCGCTTTCCCGGATGGGTCTTTTGACTTCGCTATCATGCGCGGCGCTTTTTTCTTCATCATGACACGCCCTGACATCCTCACGGAGATCAATCGCGTCCTTAAGCCTGGTGCCTTGGCTTTTGTTGGCGGTGGCTATGGCAAAGATGTGCCGACAGAGGTGATAGCCGAGATCGCTGAGGAATCTCGTGTCCTAAATGATCGTCTGGGGCGGCGGCGTGTGAACATAGGTGAACTTGAGAAGTTACTGATTTCAGTTGGGCTGGATAAGAAAGCCCGTATCTTGGAAGAGGGCGGGGTTTGGATCCTACTCAGAAAGTAGGCTGCCCAATAGCTTGGCTGCGAGGACGCGTTATTTTTGGCTTTTCGTGCGGATGGGATATAATGGCTTATTCCTAAGAAAAGGAGCACACAAGTGGTTGTTAAGATTTCCGAGGAATGTATCTCCTGCGGTGCCTGTGAGGCCGAATGCCCCAACAGGGCCATCAGCGAGGGTCCTACTTCATATGCGATCAACTCTGAGCGTTGCACTGAGTGTGTTGGCTCTCATACTGAGCCGCAATGTGTGCAGACTTGCCCTGTTTCTGCCATTGCCTTAGATGAGACTTACCGCGAATCGCGCGAGGAGTTACTTGCGCGCTGGCGCATACTGCACCCCGGGGAAATGCCTAAGACGACATAGGCTGTAGCGGCGCGTTATTTCATCAAATCATCGCACGCGAGGGGCTCAGTTTTTACGGCAGATCTTATAGGGACAGAGTATGGGTTAGCGGAAGAACTCCCTTACGCTGTCGAATTCCGGTGGTAGCAGGGTCAGCACCAGAGGGAATTTAGCCGCCATGAAAGGTGCAAAGAGAGAACTTTCTAGGGTGGCTCCGCCGAAGAATTTAGCCCATAGGGCAAGAAGAAGCCCCCAGGAAAGAGCGCCAGCAAGCAGGCCGGTGAGGCCTCCTAGCAGGTGGTCTAGCCAGCCCAGCATGATGCGCGTGATGACCTTGTGCAAAATTTGGGCGATGATGGCGGCAAGAAACATGGTGGCGATGAAGATGATGGCAAAGGCGATGATGCCAGCAGTGTTCTCGTGGTGGATGAAACCTAGGTGTGCGGCTAGGCCATCGTAAAATTTCCCGGCAACGATTATGCCCGCGACCAGCCCGATAAGGGCGATGAAGCCACGGATGAAACCCATAGCGAGCCCACCGATGAGCGAAGCGACAAGCGAGATGGTGATTAAAATATCAAGCCAGTTCATAATCCTCCTTGCAAGATCTCCTTACCCTCCCAGTTCCTGTGCTCTTTTGTAAGCTGCAACTACTGCCCGTCCGATGAGATCGGCGAATTTGCCTTCCTCAAACACTTTGAGTGCTGCGGCGGTGGTACCTCCGGGCGAAGTGACGTTGCTTCTTAGCTCTGTCAGATCTTGGCCGGACCTTTGGACGTATTCCGTTGCCCCAAGCACCGTCTCGAGTGCGAAGAGGCGGGCAAGTTCTGGAGTGAGCCCTATGTTCTCACCTGCCTTTAGAAGTGCTTCCAGGAACAGGAATACGTAGGCTGGGCCAGAGCCTGAGACGGCTGTGGCCATATCTAGCACGGCCTCGTCTGGCGTATAGACAGCTTGCCCCATCATCTTAAGGATGACCTCGGCAGTTGCACGGTCTGCGGCAAGGGTATTCTCGGTTGCCGTCCATACTGTCATGCCCTTGCCTATCTGTGCTGGGGTGTTGGGCATGGCGCGTACGATGTTCTCATGCTCCAATCCTTGGCAGAGAGTGGCTAATTTCTTGCCAGCAATAATCGAGATGACGAGTTGGTTGCTACGGAGACTTCCCTTAAGTTCGCGAGCCACTTCGTCCACATGTTGAGGTTTTACGGCGAGAATGACCACGTCTCCCCGCACGGCAGCTTCCGGGTTATAGCGCGTAGTAAAGACCCCGTACTTTTGCTTAAGGTACGCCTGCCGCTCAGACTTGGTGTCGGCAACAACGACATCATCTGGGCGGACGAGTCTGTGAGTGATAAGGGCGGATAGGATTGCCTCGCCCATATTGCCACCGCCGATTAAGGCGACTTTCACGGTCTCACCACCAAGTTGATCAGCCGGCCTGGCACGTAGATACACTGGACGATCTCTTTTCCGGACGTGTGTGCTTGAACTTTGGCACTGGCCATGGCCATGGTGCGCGCCTCATCCTCGGCTATATCTGGAGCGACCAATAGCTTGTCGCGCAATTTGCCGCTTACTTGGATGAGCAGAGGTATAGTTTCCGCCTGGGCGAGCACTTCATCCCATTTGGGCCAGCTCTGACTGTGGATGCTGTATGGTAAGCCTCGGCGTGCCCATAGCTCCTCGGCGAGGTGTGGTGCGGTGGGGGCGATCATTAACAGGAGCGCCTGCACAGACTCATTCCAAAGGTGCTCACTGATGCCGCCCGTCTCCCTCGCCTTGTTGAGTTGGCTGGCGTACTCCATGAGTGCCGCGAGCATGGTATTGAAGTGGAGCCTCTCCATATCGCCCGAGACGCGTCTTATGGTCTGGTGAGTGGTGCGCTGCAGCGCACGCTCCGCCGCCTCATCCCAATTTTTTATCTTGTATGGTTCCAGTGCTAACGTCCAGACGCGATTAAGGAAGCGCGACAGTCCCGAGATGCCTGAGTCATCCCAGTCGCCGCCTTGCTCCCATGGTCCAACGAACATGATGTAGGCGCGCACCGTATCCGCGCCTAGCATCTGTACATAATCATCAGGATTGACCACGTTACCCTTAGACTTCGACATCTTCTGATGCTGGCATGTGATGACCCCCTGATTGAAGAGGCGAAGGAAAGGCTCATTAAAAGAAAGAAGCCCCATATCGCGCAGGGCTTTGACGAAGAAACGGGCATAGAAGAGGTGCATCACGGCATGATCGGCCCCGCCGGTATAGATATCTATCGGCATCCATTGTTGCACCTGCCTTGAGTCATAGGCTGCCTCTGAGCAGTGCGGGGAGCAGTAGCGCAGGAAATACCATGACGAACACATGAAAGTGTCCATGGTGTCCGTCTCGCGCTGGGCTTGCCCGCCGCAGTTGGGGCAGGTGGTCTTAAGGAAGACTTTATGGTAGGTGAGGGGCGAGTCTCCGCCGGGACGGAATTCGGCATCCTCTGGCAGGAGGACCGGTAAATCTCTCTCTGGCACGGGCTGAAGGCCGCACTGCTTGCAATAGATCATAGGGATGGGCGCACCCCAATAGCGCTGGCGGGAGATGAGCCAATCGCGCAGTTTATAGCTTATGGAGGGACACCCCCAGCCCTGAGCTTCTAGGTGTTTCGTGATATCCCTGGCTCCGTCGGTATTAATCGTGCCATTGAACATGCCGGAGTTTACCATCCGGCCAGGGCCGGTGTAGGCTCCGGAGAGCGCTTCTTCCTCCTGCCAGTTTGGTGGGGCGATCACCACTTTCATGGGCAAGTTGTAACGTTTGGCGAAAGCGAAGTCGCGCTCATCATGGGCGGGTACCCCCATGACCGCGCCTGTACCGTAGGATAGTAGCACATAGTCGGCGATGAACACGGGCACGCGCTCGTCGTTCAAGCGATTGGTGGCGTAGGCACCGGTGAAAACGCCGTCCTTTTCCTTATCGACGGAGAGTCGTTCAATCTCCGTTCGCATGCGCACCTGGCGAATGTACTCGTCTATGGCAGTACGGCGATCGGGGGCAGTAATGCTCGCTACGAGTGGGTGTTCTGGGGCGAGTACCATGAAAGTCACACCATAGGCGGTGTCGGGGCGGGTGGTGAAAACCTTTATTTCCCCAGGGTTGCCCGATGTGTTGCTATCTCCGCTTTCGAGGGCGAACGCAATCTCTGTGCCCTCGCTCCGCCCCACCCAATTGGCCTGCATGGTCTTGATGCGTTCCGGCCAGTCCAAATGGTCATGCCGCATGAGTTCATCGGCGTAGCGCGTGATGCGAAAGAACCATTGCTCCAGGTCACGCCGTGCGACCGGAGCCTCGCAACGCCAGCATGAGCCGTCTACCACTTGCTCATTGGCGAGAACTGCCTTGCAGGCGGGACACCAGTTAACCGGAGCCTTGGCGCGGTAGGCCAGCCCTGCTTCCCAGAGTTTTATGAAGAACCACTGCGTCCATTTATAGTACTCAGGCAGACAAGTCACCACCTCGCGGCTCCAGTCATAAACGGCACCGATGCTTTTAAGTTGGCGGCGCATGTTCTCTACGTTTTTCATAGTCCAGGTGTAAGGGTGGACGCCATGCTTGATGGCTGCGTTTTCGGCAGGCAGACCGAAAGCGTCAAATCCCATGGGGTGTAACACGTTGAAGCCTTGCATGCGTTTGAAGCGCGCAAAAACGTCCGACGGGGCCATGGCGTACCAGTGGCCGATGTGAAGATCTCCTGAAGTGTAGGGGAACATGGTGAGGGCATACCACTTTGGACGCGAGTCGTCACTGCGCATCTCGTAAAGGCGGTCGGCCTCCCAGCGCGCCTGCCATCTAGGCTCAATTTCGGCAGGGATATACTTGTCAATCATCGTTTTACCTCGGTCGCAAGAGCACGATCTTTCCTGTACCTAATTCTAGCAAGGTGAGAAAAGGGGTGCAATTTTGTTCACACAGGCGTGGTGATTATGAGTAGGTTTTTGTAGAATCCTGCTATCGGATCTGACTGCCAGCGCTGGGGCAATGGCTAACAAGGATACAAATGGGTAATACCAAGCGGGTACTTCCCCGTAGTGAGCGGCTTTGTTATAATGCCAACGTGGTTGCCTATCTTTCCTTACCCGCTGTCCGAATGGTGGCTTGGCAAACAGAGGTGATCGTGCCGATAGACGGGGGCGAAGCCCTGTCTGGTGGTACCGGATGGGGATGGTTTATGAACCAAGCGCTTCCCATATTAAGCATTGCCGCCGTTGCTCTAATTTTGTTTTGGGCGGTGCGAGTCGCTGTTCCCCGGGTTGTGGAGCGCTCAATGCACTTCAGTGGTAAAAATAAGCGAGCGCGCGACCATATCGCTCGGCGAACACACACCCTGAGCAATCTCCTGGTGAACACGGCAGGTGTTGCCATCGCTTTGATTGCCCTGATGACGATATTGGATAAGTTGAATGTCCCCATCGCGCCCCTCTTGACGGGTGCTGGTATCGCGGGGGTGGCGGTTGGGTTGGGGGCGCAGAGCTTAGTGAAAGATCTGATATCGGGGATCTTTATCTTAGCGGAAGACCAGTATAACCGAGGCGACGTGGTGGAGGTGGCTGGGGTGACCGGCATGGTGGAGGAGATTGGTTTCCGCCGTACAGTGTTGCGCGATACAAGCGGGACCCTCCACACCATTCCCAACAGCGCCATCACCTTAACTAGCAACTACACGCGTGATCTCTCGCGCATTAACCTGGATCTGCCCGTGGATTATGGTACTGATTTGGACCGCGCCATGGACATCATCAACCGCGTAGGCGAGGAGTTGGCGAAAGACAGCCGCTTCGGCAAGTCCATTATCTCGCCTCCCAAGGCGCTACGCGTTAACAATTTTGCGGACTCTGGCATTGAAATCAAAGTTGTCGGGGACACTGCGCCTGGCAGCCAGTGGGAAGTGGCCGGAGAGTTTCGCCGCCGCATCAAGCAGGCCTTTGATACGGAGGGCATAGAGATCTCTTGGCCTCGCGTTAAGCTATATTTGGTAGGGAACACCAATCATGCCTGTCCCAGGTGTCAGCGTCTAGTACCGCACGGGGCTACTGCCTGCCCTGGCTGTGGTACCGCCATCCGCTCAACAGGATCATAACCTTACTGACTTTCTGGCGTTGTATGTAATGGCGATATGGCATGAGGCCATTCATGATCGACAACAGCTAGGAGTCAACAATGAGTAAATCACCAATTCTGGCATTGCTTCTCACGCTGACATTGATCCAGTCCATGGCGGGGTGCGCTACCGCGGCTATTAAGGCCGATGACGGTCAGAAGAAGCTTGCTGAGCTCTCGGGCTTGGCGGGTACATCCTGGGTGCTGGATAGATATGGCGACCTCGTTGCGCTTACGGCGGTCTTAGATGGCACCCGCATCACTCTCAGGTGGAACGAGAATGCGGATGCTGTGAGGGGCAATGCTAGTTGCAACACGTATGGCGGGGCAGCTAGCATTCAGGGCGCCTTGATCACGATCGGCGGTATCTATCATACGGAGATGGCTAGCATTAATCCGGAAGTCATGGCGCAAGAAGCTGTCTACCTTGCTCTGCTCAGCCAGGTACGGTCTTGGGATGTAGTGGGGGATATACTCACCACTACTTGTGTGGGTGGCGAGGTATTGGTCTATAACAGGGATAACAACATCTCTGCGGTGCCTCTTGCCAATCTGGCGAGTACCAACTGGAAACTCGACTCTTTCGGTGCAGGCGAAGTGGTAAGTTCTGTCATAATTGGCACTAGTATCACCCTGTTCTTCAGTGAGGATACCGCCCGGGTTTCCGGCATGTGTGGCGTGAACGGCTATAGCGGAGAATGCTATATTGATGACGCTGAGATCAAAGTTTCTGGTATCATATGTACCATGATGTTTAGTGACGACCCACCCGGTTTATGGAGTCAAGAAAACAACTTCATTGACTTACTGGGCAAGGCGGAGAGTTTTAGGGTGTTTAACCATACGCTGACTATCTATTGTCAGAACGGGGCATTCTTAGTTTTTACGGTGGTTTAGGGGCGCCGCATTCCAGTGCCGAAAAATGCGGGCTATGTTCGGGGGAGCATATGGCCCATGGTCTTTGCCGACTCTGGCATCCAACCAGGCCTTGAGAGAGGATGCCCTGGCTGCCAAGCTTCCATCGGTTTCGCTATTTGCCCCAATCCTCTTCGGCCTGCTATGATTTTGCAAATGTATTAAAGTGTTGTTTTGGGTTCCGATTACCCTAGAAGCGGGGAGAGGCCTTGGAGTCTATTCTAATTATCATCGCGGTTAATCTGTTTATCTTTCTCTCGGTCAACGTACGCCCTGATCTGTTGAACTCTCTGGCGCTAACTCCGGCTGAGGTCTGGAGCCATCCTTGGCAACTTATCACCAGTGCCTTTACCCATAGGGAAATCTTCCACATCTTCGCCAATATGTTCACCCTCTATTTCTTTGGCACGGCAGTGATGCAGCTATTGGGCACGCGCCGCTTCTGGATCATATATCTCGTAGGCGGGGTCATGGGCAGTCTGTTCTTTGTTGCCCTCTCATCTCTGACTGGCACTCGGTATGTCTCGGCCATTGGGGCATCGGGGGCAGTTTTCGCCTTGGGTGGGGTGCTGGCCGTACTACGCCCACAAATGCGAGTGGTAGTTTTTCCTATCCCTGTTCCCCTGCCACTGTGGGTGGCGGTCCTGGGTGGCTTTGCGATACTCTCGTTTTTTAGAGGCATCGCTTGGCAAGCGCATCTAGGAGGGCTCCTTTTTGGTGTGGTGGCAGGATACTTCTTCAGGCAACGCCGGTATTAGGATAATGCAACGATCAAACCCGGCAGATCCCAGGAGAGAGGTTGTTATCGTCTGTTTTTCAGCTCTTCTTTCAAGCTTTCCAGGTTGCGCCGGAGATTTCGCTCTTTTTGCATGAGCGCGAAGACGTAGATAAAAACCCCGACCCAAACGACAGCGAACGCCGCCGCGATGTAGTTTGCGTTGGTAAACATTTATTCTTCTCCTTGCAATTCTTTCAGTTTAGCAATCGTCCATTCATCATCTTTAAGATGAAAGCGGAAGAGCATGAGTGCTGTGAAGAGCAGGCTGAAAGCGACAACCCCCGTCACCAACGTCAGGACCATTCCCGGCTCGTTCAGTTCGAAAGCTACGCCTCCAGGGTGTACCCGTCGGGAAACGAAGAGGGTGAGGATGACAATAGGTACGTCAACGAAGCCGATGATGCCGAAGACTGCGGCAAACCGTGCCTTTTGCTCTGCCCCGGCGATGTAGGCGCGTAACAGGAAGTAGCCCACATAGATAATCCACAGCACAAGCGAGCTGGTGAGGCGCGCTTCCCAAGTCCACCACACACCCCATTCGGCCTTGCCCCAAATAGAGCCGGTTAGCAGGAAGAGGGTGGTAAAGAGCAACCCTAGCTCCGCTGCCGCAGAACTCACCATGTCCCAGTAGATGCGCCGTGTTTTGAGGTAGGCGATGCCCGCGATGAACACAACCAGGAAACCCGCCAGGGCGATCCAGGCTACTGGAATGTGGAGATAGAAGACGGGGTTGTGCTGCATGGCGGTGCTACCCGTTTTGGAGGGGATGAGCAAAAAGTTCATAAGAATGGCCGCCGTCACCAGTACGGCGCTTAACAAGAGCAGAATTTTAGTGCGCACAATCGCTCCTTACGATAGGTCATTAGCGCTTACTCTTCGATCACATAAGAGAATACCAGAAATGGCACCGTCAGGAAAATAACATCAAAGGAGATAAGGATGATAAGCCATACGGCCATGTCGCTGAAGCCTCCCCCGTCCAGTGCCAAAGCTGAAGACTCTACCACGGCGATGATGACCGGGCTCACTATGGGCAGGAAGAGAATGGGCAATACCATCTCTCTCGCGCGGGTATTAACGGCGAGGGCGGCAAAGACGGTGCCTATGGCGGTAAAGCCTATCGTTCCCAAAGCGGTTACCGCCAGGATCTCAATTTGGAAGACATTGATGTTGAATAGCAGGGCAAAAATGGGCAGGACCACCGCTTCCACCAGCAGCAAAAAAAACAGGGTACCCAACATCTTGCCCAGATAAATTGCCTCCCGCTCGGCGGGGCAAGCCAGCAATCCTTCCAGACAGCCCTCCTCTTTCTCGGGTATGAATGTGCGGTTCAGGGCTAACACCCCAGCGAATGCGAAAGCCACCCACAATACCCCCGGCGCGATCAAGGTCATGGTTGCCACATCTGCCGTGAAAGCAAAATTGAAGATGACGAGTACTAGTACGGCGAAGACCAACACAGAGGTGATGATCTCGCGGGAACGGAGCTCAGCTACCACATCCTTGTGGGCGACGGCCAAGGCCTGTCGCCAAAAACTCATGGATGCTCTCCTGTCGTGTGTACATAGGCCTCACTGAGGCTAGTGAGGGTAAGCACATCGCCCTGTGCACTCCAGGCGATCTTGCCCCTTCCCAGCACGATTGCCTCGTTTGCCACGGCAAGCGCCCGCTCGAAGTTGTGGCTGGTAAAGATAATGGTGCGGCTTGGGGCATCATGCCGCAGTATGTCCCACATGGACGCAAGGGCTTGCGGGTCAAGTCCCGTCTCCGGCTCGTCCAGCATTAAGATGGAAGGTTTGTGGATCAGAGCTCGTCCCAACGATAAACGCTGGAGCATACCGCGAGAAAAGGTTGCCGCACGGTCATGGCGGCGGGCAGTGAGCCCTACCAGAGAAAGGATCTCTCTGGTTCGCTCTCTGGGCTCTGCTACTCCGTACATACGCCCGTAAAAAACGAGGTTTTCCTCGGCGGAGAGTGCCCCATATAGATAGCTCTGGTGTGATACCAATCCGAGATGCCCACGTGCCTCCTGGGCGTGCTCTTTAAGATCCAAGCCGTCTATGAACACCTGTCCGGAGGTAGGGCGCATGACGCTAGCCAAGGTCTTGATGAGAGTGGTCTTACCAGCACCGTTGGGGCCAAAGATAGCCAGGGTGACACCTTTCCCTACCCTGAAATTCAGCCCGCGCAGTACTTTCGTGTTGCCAAAAGACTTAACCAAACCTCGAGCTTCAATAGCGGGTGAGGATAAACTATTCATGGGTATGACCTTGGCTACTGCTAATGGCATAATGGCACGATAGTATGGACGCAATCACTGAATACAAAGCTTGCTATCTCTTACTCATGCAATTAGACACTAGTCGTCTTCGTTACCAGTAGCCTTTTTCGCCGGGGCGGAGAAAGCCCACAACCCACCTATGAACAAAACAATACTACCGATCCAAATCCATGCCACCATGGGATATATTTTGATACTGACACCAACGACATCTTGGGACATATCTATGTGCCAGAGGCTGATATACACATCGTCGGCTAGAGTTGAGCGTACGGAGGCTTCATAAGTGAGGAGATCGCTGGTAGCGTAATAATTAAGCGAGGGGCTAATGGTGCCGAGGAGCTTATCCCCTCTCCTAAGTTCGAAATCTGCGGTCACGATCGTGGGGGTATCGGTGGAGGAGGTGGTGTAACCGTTGTAGGTCAGGGTATAGGCTTGCGCTTGGACTGGCTGGCCGGCGGATAAAACGAGATCGTCAAGGTGAACACTGTATGCCGATGAGCCTGTAATGCCCACGGCGATGATGACGATGGCGATATGGACAATATAGCCACCGTAACGGGCGCGGTTGGCCGAGAAGAGGTGATGGCATGCTCGGAATAGGCCCCCTTTCTTACCGACGCGGTACTGGGTGATATCGCGTGCCCATTTGGTGATGGTGGCGAAAAGAGCAAAAGCCAAAATGAACCAAGATACCATGACATGCCATTTACCGGTAGGGCCGGTGCCGAAGAAGATGAAGATGACCAATGTGACCACCAGTGCCCCGGCTGTAGGCCAAATGAGAGCGCGTCCGAAATGGGCAAGCCTGGGCTTCTTAAAACCTACCAGCACACATAACCCAGAGAGCAGGATGGCCGCAAGGAATACTGGTACGGCCGTGCCGTTGAAGAAATGAGCCTCTTGTTCAACCTGAGGACCGGTGAAGTGGCTGAAGAAAGGGTACATGGTGCCGATGAAGATAGCTATGGTGGCAAGCGCGAAAAGCAGATTGTTGACGAAAAAAGTCGTCTCCCCAGAGATTATGGCATTGTCGCCCGGCTCGTCTTTGAGGTCCTGCCAGCGCTTGATGACCAAGGCAAGCGCTCCAAACAACACAATGGCCATGAATGCTACGAATACCGGCTCGGCCGGGGTCCCGCCGAAAGTGTGTACCGAACTGAGAATATCGCTTCGGGTGAGGTATGCCCCAAAGATAGTCAGAAAGAAAGCAAAAATAATAAAAGCCATGCTCCAGATCTTATTAAGACCGCGCCGCCGCCACATCATAGTGGCATGGAGAAAAGCAGTGACCAGTAGCCAAGGCATTAGACCAGCGTTCTCTACCGCATCCCAGGCCCAGTAGCCGCCCCATCCAAGCTCGTAATAGGCCCACCACGCGCCAAGCAGATTGCCTATTCCCAAGAATGTCCAGGAGGCAAGTGCCCAGCGGCGGGCGGAGATGAGCCACTGGCTGTCCAGGCGGCGGGTGATGAGGGCGCCTATGGTCATGGCGAAAGGGGCCAAGGCGAGTGCCCAGCCTATGAGTAGGGCTGGTGGGTGGAAGATCATGCCTGGATTTTGGAGCAGTGGGTTCATACCTTGGCCGTCAGTTGGTATGGGATAGAGGCTGTCGAAAGGGTTTTGGAGGAAGATGATGATCAGAAAGAAAATCTCGGTGAAGAGGACAATGGTCAGGGTATAAGCAGCGACATTTTTTGATACCTTTCCACGCCATAAAAGCACTGCGCCCACGATGGCTACCAGCCAGCCCCAAAATAATAGCGAGCCCGGGTTGCCTGCCCAAAGCGCCGAAATCAGGTAGATGAGGGGGGTGCTACGCGTTGATTCGAGATAAACATATCTCATGGAGAAATCATGGGAAAGGAGAGCTAGCAACAGCACGGCTACGGCGAGCGTCATAAAACTGGCAACAAGGAATGTAGCTTGGCGCCCCTGGCGGGCAAGAGATTCTCGGCCGGGGCGGGCACTCAGTAGAAAAGCGGCGATGCCGAAAAGCGCCGTCACCATGGTGAGTATCAGCAGGGCATTGCCGAGAAATGACATATGCTACTCCTAAAAAAAGTTTCCAACCTGAACTACGCCGTCCCCCTGGAATGGGTTGACCGCGCACCGCAAACAAAAAACCCTATGGCGGGAAAGGCCGTGGGCTAGTCTTTGGAGGTGCATTTGGTTATGATGCTGGTGGCCTGAAAGACTCCGGTCGCATCTAGCTTGCCCTTCACCACGGCTAAGCGTCCTGGCTCAAAGGCATTGGGTACCTGGCCTTGATAGACTACAGGCAGGCCGACGGGGAGCCCGGTTGCGTCCAGCAGGGTGAATTGAAAAACGAAGTCGTCCATTGTAAGGTCGGTGCTGATCTCGCCGTTTATACTGGTGATCTTGTCCGTCATGAGTGTGCTCTGGCCCAGGAATTCACTAACCTCATAATAGTAGGTACCGCTGCCCATGACACCGATATAGCCCAGTACTGCAACGGCAACAATAATGATAGCCCCACCGATGATAAGCTTCTTGTGATTTTTCATAAGTAGATCCCGCTTAGCATTATATCACAATCAGATAGTTCTATTTCCCGTCTTTGACAGTTTGAGAAGCTGAAAATCCCAAAAGGCAGTCAACTCACGAATAAATATTTTCAAAAAGAGGGTAAAAAGCGTCTTATTGTATTGAGTAATGTTGCGTAATGTGTTATAATAGCCCATACTTTATTCATTGAGGTTTGCGCTATGAGACTTAGCATTTCTAAATCGAAAAACTCCGAGACCCTATATGTGATTAAGTCCACCTATGTTAATAAGAAGCACTCTTCTAAAATTGTCGAGAAGCTCGGTTCACCTGCTGATATTAAGAAAAGGCATCCCGACTCTGATCCTTACGATTGGGCTAAGGGATACATTCGAAAATTAACCAAGGAAGAGCAAACAAGCCGACGCGAAATCCTTGTCAAGTATTCGCCTATTAAGCCTATTCAAATAAACGAAGCTCGTTTGTTTAATGGCGGATACCTCTTTCTTCAGCAGATTTACAACGAGCTTGGTATTTCGGTTCTGTGTAATGACTTGAAGAAACGCCATCGATTCACTTTTGATATTGCTGAAGTGCTTGCATGTCTAATATACTCCAGAATACTTCATCCATCGTCTAAGTTAGAAACGCATCATTATTCTCAGTCGTTATTGGAACCTTCTGAGTTTGATATACAGCATGTGTACCGTTCATTAGAAGTATTAGCCAAAGAGAGCGATTTAATTCAAGCCACGATTTATAAGAACTTTAAAAATGTTGCCAAGAGAAATGATAGGATTCTCTACTATGACTGTACGAATTATTTTTTCGAGATGGAGCAGGAAGATGGATTAAAGCAATATGGTATTTCGAAGGAGCATCGCCCAAATCCCTTAGTGCAAATGGGGCTTTTTATGGATGGAGATGGCATTCCTCTCGCTTTTGAAATCAACGCCGGGAATACTAACGAGCAAACCACGCTTATCCCGCTAGAGAAGAAAATCCTATCTGACTTCAAACATTCAAGATTCATTGTTTGTACAGATGCCGGATTATCTTCATATGCCAATCGTAGATTCAATAATCTACAGCACCGTTCATTTATAACAACTCAATCCATCAAATTGCTCAAGGAACACTTAAAGCAATGGGCTCTTGATCCAAAAAACTGGAAGCTTTCGGAAAACGGCAAGACTTACAACATATCCGAATTAGATGAAGAGAAACATTTTGAGAGTATGTTCTATAAGGACAGATGGATTCATGAGAATGGATTGGAGCAGAGACTGATAGTTACTTATTCTCTCAAGCATCGTAATTACCAAAGAAATGTACGTAATTCACAAATTGAGCGTGCTGAAAAACTGATTAGTAAAAGACCAAAAGCAATCAATAGAGCGAATCAGAATGACTATAAACGCTTTATAACTCAGGCATCTATCACAAATGACGGAGAGGTGGCTGAGAACGTGATGTATGGCTTTAACGAAGAACTTCTCTCTGAAGAAGTAATGTATGATGGATTTTATGGAGTATGTACGAACATTGAGGATGATGCGCAAGGAGTCGTATCAATCAATCGAAGAAGGTGGGAAATAGAAGAGTGCTTTAGAATTATGAAGCATGAATTTAAAGCCAGGCCAGTATTTCTAAGCCGTGGTGACAGGATTAAGGCGCATTTCCTCACTTGTTTCATTGCCTTGATTGTATTTAGAATATTGGAAAACAGACTGGAAAACAGATATACCTGTACTGAAATCATAAGAACACTAAGAACCATGGATTTTCATAAAATCAAAGGGGAAGGCTTCCTGCCATCTTATACCAGAACGGACATTACTGACGCATTACACGATGCTTTTGGTTTCAGAACAGACTACGAAATAGTTACCACAAAACAAATCAAAAAAATAATTAGCTTAACCAAGAATGCAGGAAATAATACTCACAAATAGTATGTATTCTTAGCACTAATTTCAGGCTCGAATTTGTAACCTCTAGCCTTGGTTTTTCTCTGTCAAACTGTCAAAGATGGGATT
>WRNP01000009.1 GCA_009776515.1 Dehalococcoidia bacterium
TTGCTTGCTTGCTTGCTTGCTTGCTTGCTTGCTTAAAGACTGTGTTGTGCTAAACATGGATTTGTCAAGTTCTGGCCGCAGTGCGATGCCACGGATTATATTCTTGCTTGTGGCAACAGTCAAATGGAATGCTTATGCAAATGAAAAGCCTTTCCTGCTTGGATTATCGTGTGAGAATATTGCGATCTGTACCCCATCCCGAGGACAGACTCGGTATCTATTTTTTTGATCAAGGCTGGCAGAAATCACGGGATCGAGTGCTAGTCAGGATACGGAGATAACCACCGCGGAAAGCTGGATGACGCAATCATGCTTTTTGATTCGTTATGATGCCAAGGTTGTTAAGACGGAGGATCGGCGTGGCGGACGGGTGGTCAGATGCCCAACTGCTCGGCTAGTCGGAGGGCGTAGAGGTCGGTCATGCCGGCAATGTAATCCACCACTCGGCGCGTTGGTTCATCGTTATAGCCGGGGTACTCCGGTGGTAATAACTCTCGGTGGGCTAACAGGCGATGGTACAGGCCACGCACCACCATGCGTGCCCGCCGGGAACTTTCCGTATCGGCCAGCACCTTATAAACCCGAGCGAACATGAAGTGCCGCAAGGCATCGGTGGCTTCGCCCACCACTGGGCTCATCCCGATGACGGGTAGCCTATCTGTTTTTGCCTGGCCTGATACAGGCCAAGAATAGGCAATAATGTCACTTACCATGGCGTTGATCCGGGCGGACGGTGAACATCCTAGGACGGCAGTGATTTCTTCCGGCAGATCGCTTTCAGTTAGCATGCCGGCACGGATGGCATCGCCAATGTCGTGATTGATATAGGCTATGGCATCGGTGATTTTGACCACTTCGGCCTCATAGGTGGCGGCTTCGCTTAACCCTGGTCCGAATATGCTAGCCTCGCTCTTGGAGTGATTCAAGATGCCGTCGCGCACTTCCCATGACAGGTTGAGGCCGCATCCGTTCTTCTCAAGGATGTCCACTACGCGCAGGCTCTGCTCGTTATGGCGGAAGCCTCCTTGGCAAAGCTCCTCCAGTGCCTCCTCGCCGGTATGACCGAAGGGGGTGTGTCCTAGGTCGTGCCCTAGACTTATCGCCTCCACCAAATCTTCATTTAGGTTGAGGGCGCGGGCGATGGTGCGGGCTAGCTGCGCCACCTCCAAGGTATGAGTGAGGCGGGTTACGAAATGATCGCCGAGAGGGGCGATAAAGACTTGAGTTTTGTGCTTAAGCCGCCGGAAGGCGTTGGTATGGATGATACGGTCGCGATCACGTTGAAAAATGGAGCGTATGGGGTCGGGGGCTTCAGGACTTGCTCGCCCACGCGAGTGTGCGCACCGCTGTGCGTAAGGTGATAGTCCCTCTTCGCGTGCCTCGGTGCGTTCGCGGATGCCGAGGGATATCAGCCCAGTGGTCTGCGCGCTGTTTTCCATGGTTTGCGTTGTAGGAGAAACAGCGGCACCATTCTTGGCATCAAACCAAGAATGGTGCCGCTGTATTGTGCCATTACTTAGCCTGGAGTTTGGCTTCGGCGCGAGCGATGATGGCGCGCGTGGTGCCGATCATGTCGGGAGAGACCGATATTGAGGTGATGCCCCAGGCGACCAGCTTTTCGGTGAGTTCGGGATATACCGATGGAGCCTGGCCGCAGATGGAAGAGGTCACGCCCATGCCCTTGGATACCTTGATAGCGCGCTCAAGGGCTGCGAGAACGGCCTCGTTGCGTTCGTCGAAGGTCTTGGCGAGCTTGGATGAGTCGCGATCGATGCCCAGAATGAGCTGAGTGAGATCGTTTGAGCCGATGGATATGCCGTCGATCCCGACTTCCAGGAATTTTTCCATGAGGAAGATGTTGGAGGGGACCTCAACCATCATCCAGAGCTTGAAGTCTGCCGAGCGCTTGAGACCGCTGTCCTCTAAGATTTGCTTGGTGCTGATGAGTTCGCTAACGGTGCGCACGAAGGGGATCATCACCCAGAGGTTGTTGAACTCCTGCCGAACGCGCTTGATGGCCTCAATTTCCAGCTTGAAAGACTCAATGTCGGTGATATAGCGCGAGGCACCGCGGTAACCCAGCATGGGGTTTTCTTCCATGTCTTCAAACTCGGCTCCACCTTCGAGCTCCCTATACTCGTTGGTCTTGAAATCGGTGGTACGGTAGACCACGGGGCGGGGATGGAAAGCCTTGGCAAATGTTCCTAAGTCCTGGGCGAGCTTATCAATATATTCCTCAGCACGGCCGGTCTTGATCATATATAAGGGATGTTTCCCGATCTGGCCGATGATGAACTCAGCCCGCAGTAGTCCCACGCCGTCAACATTGCGGGCGGCTACGCGGTCGGCTAGCTCAGGTTGGGCTAGATTGACATAAACACGAGTGCGGGTCTTGAGGTGCTCGCGCATCAGGGAGGTGGCCGTTGAGCCTTGAGAATTGCGGGTGAGCTTGCCGTCGAAGACCTTGCCGTAAGTACCGTCTACGGTGACCACCTGGCTATTGTGCAGGATGGAAGTCGCTTCGCCGGTCCCTACCACGCAGGGGACCCCCAACTCTCGGGAGACGATGGCGGCGTGCGAGGTGCGCCCGCCGCGGTCGGTGACGATAGCTGCCGCCCGCTTCATGGCGGGGACAAAGTCCGGGGTGGTCATCTCGGCTACCAAAACATCGCCGTCTTTCACCAGATCTATCTGCGACGGATCAAGCAGTATCTTCGCCGGGCCAGTAGCCAGGCCCGGAGAGGCTGCGTCTCCGTGGAGTAGGGGCTCCGCCTCAATCTCGGACTCTTCCTCGGATACTTCCTTGATGGTTGTGACGGGGCGGGTCTGAACGATATACAGGCCGTTCTCATCTTTAGCCCACTCAATGTCTTGGGGGGTCTGATAATGATCTTCAAGGCGACGGGCGATCTCGGCAAGGGCTAGAATATCGGCATCGCTGATTTTGGGCTTTTCCTGACTCGTGGTTGCTATCGCCTGCCAGGTGTTGCCTGTGCCTTCCGCCAGGGCGCGGGCAAGCTTCTTTTCCTGGAGGCTCACCTTGCGTGAGAGCACGGTCATGGCGGCTTTGTCGATGATATAAAGATCCGGCGTGACTTCGCCAGAAACAAGCCCTTCGCCCAGGCCGTAGATGGCTTCAATGACGATCTTGCTGGTGTCGGAGGTGATGGGTTCCACGGTGAACATGACACCTGAGCTCTCAGAGGCGACCATGCGTTGTACGGGCACGGCAATGCCGACCTTGAAGTGGTCGAAATGCTGCTGCTCGCGGTAGTAGATTGCCCGGGCTTCAAACAAAGAAGCCCAGCATTCTTGGACGGCTCGGGCGACCTGGTCGGCTCCCACTATGTTAAGGAAAGTGCTCTGCTGACCGGCAAAAGAGGCTTCGGGCAGATCCTCAGCGGTGGCTGAAGAACGCACGGCAACCAAGCCATCCCCCATCTTTTGGTAGGCTTCCCTGATGGCCTGTGCCGTGGCTTCTGGCATGGTGGCTTCCATAATAAGCTGCTTGATCTGGTTTGAGGCCTGCTGTAAGACTTTGCTGTCCTCGGGGTCTATGTTTTGAAGGATGGCACTGATGTTGGGTGCTAGGGCGGATTTTTCAACGAAGTCGTAATAGGCATTGGCGGTCACGATGAAACCGGGCGGGACGGGAATTTGGGAGCGAGTCATCTCTCCCAGGTTGGCCCCCTTGCCGCCCACCAGAGGGATGTCCTCTTTGCCCACGTCTGCAAACCACACGATAGCTTGCTGGTTTTGTTGCATGAAATAGCTCCTTCCGAGGTCGCGTGAATTTCCCTAGATTATAGCAGACGTGTCAACGGGGGGAGAAATTGCCACAAGTCATGCCTTGTTTGACACTCTTTAGCTTTGAGAGGTAGAATTAAACGATATATGGCTGTTATCAGCCTGGATCTGGATGGGAGCAAGATCATGGTAGAAATGTCTATTGATAGCCTGCGGGTGGGTCTTATGAACCCCAAGTCCACTCAGCATGGTACCCCCTACGTTGTACTATTGAAAGAGAAGGCCGCAGAGCGCTATTTGCCCATTTTTATTGGGCCAGCCGAGGCTAATGCCATCGCCCTTAAGTTGCGCGGTGAGCGTGTGCCGCGTCCGCTGACCCATGATTTGCTGCGCCTGGTCATTGATGCTTTGGGGGCATCTGTCGCGTTCATATTGGTGAGCGATCTTAAAAACGACACTTTTTACGCCAAGATCGTCCTGAATACAAGCGATGGTCAGCTAGAGATAGATTCGCGTCCCTCCGATGCTTTTGCCTTGGCGCTGGCGGCGGGTCAGGTGCCTATCTATGCTGACGAGGCAGTGCTTGAAAAAGCCGGCATTTCCTTATCTCGAGATGAGGGCGACGAGTTGGTCATGGAGGGCGAACAGCTGGATGCCGAGGGCAAGCTCAGCAAGTTGCCCGAGGGCAAACCGCGCAAAGTGAGCGAGGAGGAGCTCGGCAAGCTCTCGGCCTACCGGGAGTTTTTGGAAGGGCTTGACCTGGAAGACTTCGGTAAATACAAATCCTAAGGCGCTTTATGATGAAAATGATAAGCCTCGATTATTTCGGGGCTTATTTTTTGGCATAAGGCTCGAAAAGCCCTTGACTTGATTGCGCTCTTTTTGGTATTCTTCCCGACAGAGTTTGGCGGCGGGGGCGTTTATGCAGCAGTGGCAAATCGCTCTTCGGGTTGTGGGAATCGGCTGGTATATGGCTCTTGCCATCTTGGGCGGAATATTAGGAGGGTTGTGGCTGGATGGCAAGCTTGAGACGGAGCCGGTGTTTTTAATAGTGGGCATTCTTTCAGGGCTGGTTGTGGCCGGTTACGGTGCTTATCAGGCGTTTAGGCCTATTGTGAATAATCAGCTTAAAGGGGAATAGTCTGTGGCTAAGAAGAAGGGCTGTTTAGGTTGCTCGCTCCCGGTAGCCATTATTATTTTGGTTCTGGTCGTGGGAGTTGTCGTTGTCGGCATGCTCGCAGGGCCGATAGGCCAATCGTTTGGCATCACCGGGCTACCAAGCTTTCTTGGGGTGTCCCAGCCGCATCCGCAGCTTCCCGCTGAGACCGTCTTCCACATCTTTAGTTTTCCGATAACCAATACCATCGTCGCCACCTGGATCACTATGGCGGTTCTCATTATTCTATTCGCGGCAGCTTTCAGCCGCTCTCGGCTTATTCCCACCCGCATTCAGTCAGTCGTCGAGTCCCTGCTGGGCTTCGTCTATAACTTGGTGACCAGCATTGCCGGCGAGAAAGATGGGCGTCGCTTCTTCCCGCTGGTGGCGACCGTTTTCTTATTTGTCGGCTTTAACGCCTGGCTGTCTTTGGTGCCTGGTTATGGCAGTATTCTTATACATGGCCATGAGGGCGAGGCTGAGCTTATCCGGGGAGCCAACACCGATCTTAACACCACTCTGGCTCTAGCCTTGGTCGTATTCGGTGTGACGGAGTTTATGGGATTCAAGCGGATGCGCCTAGGCTACTTAAAGAAATTCTTCATCTTCGGCGGCATGATAAGCGCCGTGAAAAAACTCTTCAAGGGCAAGATTGGCCAGGCGGCTATGGAGTTTGTATCTGGGTTCATTAGTTTCTTCACGGGGATTATTGAACTTCTCGGAGAGTTTATCCGCATTGTCAGCCTTAGTTTCCGGTTGTTCGGCAACATGACGGCAGGCGAGATCCTGCTTCTCAGCATTGCTTATCTTTTGCCGTTCTTGGTGCCGATTGTCTTCTATGGACTTGAGGTGCTGGTGGGTTTCATTCAAGCCCTAGTCTTCGCCGGCCTTACCATTGTATATATTTCCCTGGCCGTTGCCTCGCATTCATCTGAAGAGCACGGGCATTAAGTTTGCAATACAACCGAATATAGATCGAATATCAAGAAAGGGGTTATCTAACCATGGATGCTGAAGCAGCGAAACTTTTGGGTGCAGGTCTGGCGGCCGCTTTGGGGATGCTGGGGCCCGGCTTGGGCTTGGGGCTCATCGGATTTGCCACAATGCAGGGCATTGCCCGCAACCCTGAGGCCAGTGGGCGCATGTTCACTAACATGATCCTGATGGCCGGCCTGACCGAAGCCATCGGTATCTATGTGCTCATTGTAGCCATCATCTTAGCCATGGTGGTGTAGCCCGGTTCTTCTCGGCTTAAGTAGTTCAACACCACGGAGGGTAGCTATGGGCGATGGTAATCCGTTAAGTGCGTTAGGCATTGATCTGAATTTTCTGATAATGCAGATCGTGAATTTCTGCGTCTTGTTGCTGGTGCTCTATTTGGTAGGCTATAAGCGTTTCCTCAAGACCATGGATCGGCGCGCTCAGCTTATCAAGGAGAGTCTGGAAGCGGGCGAGCGTGCCAAGCTGGAAGCTGCCTCAGCAGAACAAGAAGTGGCCCTGAAAATAGAGGAAGCCAGCGTTTCTGGGCAGAAGATTGTGGAACAGGCATCTAAGGCGGCTGAGGAAGTGCGTCGACGTGTTGAGTCCGATGCCCGCAAGGAGGCCGAGGCGATCATAGAAAAGGCTCGGGCAGAGACCAAGCGCGAAAAAGAAGAAGCCATGTCTGAGTTACGCAAGGAAGTGGCAGATCTTGCGGTGGCTGTGGCCGGCAAGGCCATTAGCCAGTCACTGGATGCCAGCACTCAGAAGGCTCTCATAGACAACGTCATGAAAGAAGCGGTGTCACTGGGGAAAGGGTAACCCCGGGGCTTTGAGAGGAAGAGCATGGTAAGCGGAACAGAAGCTACGGGTTGGGCTCAGGAGCTTTTTGGGGCGGCTTTGGCGGCGAAAGCGCCGGTGCAGTGCCTTGCGGAGCTGCGTCGGGTGAGCGATTTATTAAAGGACGGAACGCTCTCGGCGGCACTGACTGATGCCCAGCTTCCCGCAGCTGATAAGCTCAAGTTGCTTTCGGGGCGGGCTGGCGAGTTGGAACCCGAAGTAGCTAAACTGGTGGCTACGCTGTTCGACAAGGGGCGTCTGGCGGAGATAGATAATATCGCCCTCGAGTATCAGCGGTTGCTGGATGCCCATCATGGCGTGGAAGGTGCGGAGGTGGCCGAGGTCACCACGGCGATGGCTTTGGATGAAGAGGCTAAGCTTTCTTTGGGAAAGCGCCTCACCGAGATCATGGAGCGACCGGTGGTGATAAAGACTAGCGTAGACCCAGCGGTTATCGGAGGCATTATCGTGCGTATAGGCGACAAACTGATCGACGGTAGCATCCGCAGCCGGTTGCAGACACTAAGCAAGGAGCTGGCCATATGACAAATGACAACCGCGACATCATCTCGTCCTTGAAAAAACAGGTCGAAGGTTACGCCCTGGGCGTCAGCGTCGTCAATGTGGGCACCATCACCCGGGTGGGTGATGGCATCGCCCGCATCAGCGGCCTCTCGGGAGCTAAGTATAACGAGCTCCTGGAGTTTCCCGGGGATGTGATTGGCATTGCTCTCAACTTGGAAGAAGAAGCCGTGGGCGCTGTCGTCCTCGGCGAAGATTCCGGATTGAAAGAGGGCGATGAGGTTCGAGCCACCGGACGTGTGGCCGAGGTGCCAGTCGGTGCGGCTCTTATCGGGCGCGTGGTGGATCCCCTGGGCCGCCCCCTAGACGGCAAGGGCCCCATTAAGACCGAGCGCACTCGCCCCGTGGAGCGGGTGGCTCCCAATGTCGTTACCCGCAAATCGATTGATGCTCCAGTGCAGACGGGGATCAAGGCGGTTGATGCTATGATTCCGATTGGGCGCGGTCAGCGCGAACTTATTATCGGCGACCGCTCCACCGGCAAAACAGCTATTGCTTTGGATACCATTATTAATCAAAAAGGCGGCGACCTGATCTGTATATATGTGGCCATTGGCCAAAAAGCCTCTAAAGTTGCCCAGGTTGTAGCCCGGCTAGAGGAGGAAGGCGCTATGGCTCATACCATCGTGGTAGCGGCCAACGCCTCCGAGTCGGTAGCCCTTCAATACCTGGCCCCCTTTGCGGGCTGTGCCATGGGTGAGGAGTTTATGGAAACAGGGAAGGATGCCTTGATTGTCTATGACGACCTCTCCAAGCATGGCTGGGCCTATCGGCAGATGTCGCTCTTGTTGCGCCGACCGCCGGGACGCGAAGCCTATCCCGGCGATGTTTTCTATTTGCACAGTCGTCTTCTGGAGCGCGCCGCGAAACTTGCCCCTCAGTATGGCGGCGGCTCGCTTACGGCTTTGCCGGTTATTGAGACTCAGGCCGGCGATGTGTCGGCCTATATTCCCACCAACGTCATTTCCATTACCGATGGCCAAATATACCTGGAGTCGGATTTATTTAACGCCGGTATCCGCCCGGCCCTCAACATTGGTATCTCGGTCTCCCGCGTGGGTTCGGCGGCCCAGACTAAGGCGATGAAGAAGGTGGCGGGCAAGCTCAAATTGGCCATGGCTCAGTTCCGGGAGCTCGCGGCCTTTGCGCAGTTCGGCACTGCCGAGCTTGATAAAGCTACGCAGGCGCAGATTGACCGTGGTCAGCGCATTACCGAGGTTCTGAAACAGCCCCAATATCGTCCCATGACGGTGACTGAACAAGTTGCTATCCTCTATGCAGTGATTAATGGTTATCTGGATGATGTGGCGGTGGATCGCGTGCAGGCTTTTGAGACCGGTTTTCTGCAGTTTATGGCAACTCAGCATAGCGATATCGTGGCGGATATTGCCAATTCCAAGGCATTGTCGGACGAGACCGAAAGCAAACTTAAGGAAGCCATCGTCAGTTTTAAGCGCACCTTTGGGAGCTAATGATTGGCTAACATCAGACTTATCAGGCGCCGTATCCGGGGCATTCGTAGCATTGCCAAAATTACTCGGGCGATGGAGATGATTGCCGCCTCTAAAATGCGTAAAGCGCAGGAAAGAGGTTTGGCGGGGCGCCCTTACAGCGAGAAAATTACCCAAGTCATCGCCTCGCTGGCGGCCATGCCGCAGGAACAGGGAACCAACTCTCTGCTTACGGGGCGCGAGCAGCCCAAGCGCATTGCGGTGGTGCACATTACCCCCGACCGAGGCCTTTCTGGTGGCTTGGTCTCCAGCATGAACCGCAAGACGGCGAGTTTTATTTTGGGCGAGGGATTACCCGCATCGGTGGTGGCGGTGGGGCGCAAGGGCCTGGAGTTTATGAGGCGTACGTCGCAAGATGTGGTGGCCGAATTCACCAACCTGGGCGACAAGCCAAGCTTGCTTCAGACACTTCCTATTTCACGCATTGTCATTGATGACTTCACCTCGGGCAAGGTGGATGCTGTTTATCTGGCTTATGCTCGTTTTGTCTCCACCGCTGTTCAAACCCCGGTCATCCAGAGGTTACTGCCGGTTACCCCGGCTCCGGCAACGCCCGGGCTGGTTGCCGAATATCTTTTTGAACCGAGGGCTACTGAGGTGCTCTCGGCACTCCTGCCGCGTTTTGTGGAGATGCAGGTCTATCATGCCATTTTGGAGTCCATTGCGAGTGAGCAATCGGCGCGCATGATGGCCATGCGTAATGCTACCGATAACGCCGAGGATCTCATTTCTGATCTTACCTTGGTGTATAACAAGGCTCGCCAAGAGTCTATCACCACCGAGCTTTTGGATATCATCGGGGGCGCGGCAGCTCTGACGCAGTAAATTTTACAGTATCCAGCACCGCCGCGGGCGGGTTGGATTTGTTTTGTGCTAACTCAGGAGTCAGGAGGTAAAACGTGGCCACAGGCAAGGTTGTACAGGTTATCGGCTCCGTGGTGGACATTGCGTTCCCGCCGGAGGAGCTCCCGGCTCTCTTTAATGCTATTGAGATAAAGAGCGATCACGGTGATAAGTTAGTCATGGAGGTGCAGTCGCACATCGGCAAGGACTGGGTGCGATGCCTTTCCCTTATGCCCACCGATGGCCTAGCGCGCGGTGTGGATGCTGTGGATACCGGAGCGCCCATCAGCGTACCAGTGGGGAGACCTTCCCTGGGACGCATCTTCAACGTGTTGGGCGAGCCCCTGGACGACAAAGGGTCAATGCAGTCCGCCGAGAGATGGCCCATCCACCGTGAGCCGCCGGCTTTTGCGGAACAAGAAACCACTACCCAGATGCTGGAAACAGGCATCAAGGTTATTGATTTGATTACTCCCTTTGCCCGGGGCGGCAAGATCGGTGCTTATGGCGGTGCCGGCGTGGGCAAGACGGTCATCATCCAGGAGCTTATCAGAAATATCGCTACCGAGCACGGCGGTTTTTCGGTCTTCGCTGGTGTGGGCGAGCGCTCTCGCGAGGGCAATGATCTATGGCGTGAAATGACCGAATCTGGGGTGATCGAAAAGACGGCGTTAGTCTTTGGCCAGATGAATGAGCTGCCGGCAGTGCGTCTGCGCATTGCGCTCACCGGTCTTACTATGGCGGAATACTTCCGCGACGTGGAGCGTCAAGATGTACTCATGTTCATTGACAACATCTACCGCTACACCCTAGCCGGTATGGAGGTTTCGGCCTTACTTGGCCGCATGCCCTCAGCAGTGGGTTACCAGCCTACCCTGGCTACCGAGATGGGCCAGCTCCAGGAGCGCATCACTTCCACGCGGCAGGGCTCTATAACTTCGTTCCAGGCCATCTATGTGCCTGCCGATGACTATACCGACCCCGGCGTGGTGGCAACATTTGGTCATTTGGATGCCGTCATTTCGCTGGAGCGGTCGCTGGCTGAGCAAGCACTCTACCCGGCGGTGGATCCCCTGACCTCCAATTCGCGCATTCTTGATCCTCTGGTGGTGGGCGAAGAGCACTACCGCGTGGCGCGCGAGGTGCAGCGGGTGCTCCAGCGCTACAAGGACCTCCAGGACGTTATTGCCATTTTGGGTATTGAAGAGCTTTCGGAAGAAGACAAGCAAATGGTGGCGCGTGCTCGTAAGATACAACGCTATCTTACTCAGCCTTTCTTTGTCTCGGAGGTCTTCACCGGCCGCCCTGGTAAGTATGTACCCATTTCTGAGACGGTGCGAGGCTTCAAGGAGATCCTGGAAGGCAAACATGATCACCTGCCCGAAGGTTCTTTCTACATGATAGGGGCCATTGAAGAGGCCGCCGAGCAGGCGAAGAAATTATAGAATTTAAGGCGTTGAATCCTCTCTATAGCCTAGCGCAAAGCTGGGCTTAGAATGGGGAAATGAGATATGGCAAAGATCAAACTGGAAATCGTCACCGCTGAGCGCCTCGTATATTCTGAGGAGGTGGACGAGATCGTTGCCCCTGGTGTCGGCGGTGAATTGGGCATCATGCCGCAACACGCGCCGCTCATGACCATACTTATGCCCGGGATGATCACTGTGAAGAAGGGCAGCGATGAGCTGAACATGGCGGTGTCGGGCGGCTTTATTGAGGTTCGCCCCGAGAGGGTTATCGTCTTAGCAGATGCCGCCGAGCGTGCCGAAGAAATAGATATTGCCCGCGCTGAAGAGGCACGCCGACGTGCTGAGGAAGCTAAGGTTGGAGCAACTGCAGCTGGAGCTGAGGCACAGATGGCGGCCGAAGCTGCCTTGGCACGCGCCCTAGCTCGTCTTAAAGTTGCCCAGCGCCGGCGGCGCGAAAAGCCGATTTAGAGTAGCTTAGGAATTCTGGATCCCCCTTCTGAGGTTGTTGCGTCAGCATAACAGTGGTGTGTGCTTGTTGTGGGATTGATCGTGGGGTGATTAGTCAATAGAAACGGTGTGATTGCGCTTTCTCTTAATGAAAAGAATCCGGCGAACACCCTTTTCTTTCGCATAAATGCAGCCCTGAAACCCGCGGCAATCGTTCGTGTCCTATTGCGGGCGAGACGAGCGGGTGATCCCTGAACTCTGCCGGTGTTATGCATTGCGCCATTCACTTGAGTCCTGCGGCTGGCGCGGGTCATGTCAGCTGAGCGGTGAAATAATATATGGGAGGAAAACTTGGAGAAAAAATCGGTCAAGGGCACTCGGACGGAGCAGAATCTGCTCGCTGCTTTTGCGGGGGAGTCGCAGGCCCGCAACCGCTATACCTATTTTGCCAGCGTGGCGCGCAAGGAAGGCTATGAGCAGATTGCCAATATCTTCTTAGATACGGCGGCAAACGAAAAGGAGCACGCTGAGGTGTTTTTCTCATATCTGGAAGGCGGCGATGCGACTATCACGGCGGCTTATCCTGCGGGCATCGTTGGGAATACCAGAGCTAATCTGGAAGCTGCGGCAGACGGCGAGAAGGTCGAGTGGAGCAAGATCTACGTGAATTTTGAGCGTGCCGCCCGCGAAGAGGGATTTCCCAGCATTGCCACCTCTTTTAAAGAGATCGCGGAGGCAGAGGCCTTTCATGAGCTACGCTACCGTAAACTTGCGCGCAATATTGATGCGGGCGAGGTATTTAAAAAGAGCACCGTCGTGAAATGGCACTGCATCAATTGTGGCTATATCCACGAAGGACCCGAGGCTCCGGGGGTTTGTCCTGCCTGCGGACATGCCCAGTCGTACTACGAATTGCTGATGGAAAATTACTAGGGAATAGTGTAGTTGCTTAGCTTAAGCCAACATCGCTGGATTTGTGTCCTGCGATGACCTCTTTTCTGGTAGCCACGGTTGCTTTTCCAGCCGTCTGTTCTTTCGGCTTATATTCTTCCCGGGGAACAGATTTTGGGTGCTATTTATGATGTAATGCGGGGCATTGACAGCTCAGCCATCATCATGCATAATTACTTTGAAAGGAACTTCGTTTACATCATGGTAAAAATCAGACTGCGCCGTATGGGTGCGCCCAAGAAACCTTGTTACCGCGTAGTAGTGGCCGACTCCCATTCTCCCCGCGATGGGGCGTTTATCAGCATCATCGGTCATTACAATCCCCTAACAGAACCGGAAACAATCACTATTGAAGAACAGGCTACTCTCGACTGGCTAAAGAAGGGGGCCCAGCCCACCGAGACTGTAGCAAGGTTGCTAAAAAAAGCTGGAATTATGGACAAGCTTGAGGTCGCAAAGGAGAAGTCATGAAAGAGCTCGTCGAATACATCGCCAGATCCCTGGTCAACGATCCAGAATCCGTAGAGGTGACCGAGGAACAAGACGAGGAAGGCAGCATCGTCCTGAAGCTTAAGGTGGCCGAAGATGATAAGGGTCGCGTAATCGGAAAGCAGGGACGCATTGCCCAAGCTATCCGCACTCTTATTCGGGTTAAGGCCGCCAAGGCTCAAACTAAGGCCACGTTAGAAATCCTCTAGGCATTTCCTTGGCTCCTAAGCGCTCCCCCATAGCTCAATATGTTTTGAGTGGGGGAGTGTTTTGTTTTATCCAGCCATGAACGAAGACCAAAATCAATTTATCATTGTCGGCGAGGTGTTGGGGGCTCACGGACGCAATGGGGCTACCCGCGTGAGGATGCTGACCGAATTCCCTGAGCGTTTCGAGCGCGGGGCACAGCTTTGTATTGAAGGTCGCCCATACTTAGTAGTTACCTCTCAGCCGTCCCAAGAGATGGTAATCTTGAGACTTGCGGGAATAGACACCCCAGAGGCCGCCGAACAACTCCGCGGCAAATACCTTGAAATTCCGGCGAGCGAGCGCAAGATACTCCCCGCCGGACGATATTACCGCCACGACATCATCGGGCTCGAAGTCTTCACAAATACGGGCGCACTAATCGGCCGGGTCAGTGAGATTTTAAGTACCGGCAGTAATGATGTTTATGTGGTTGACAACGATGGCAAAGAAACGCTCATCCCCGCCGTGAAAGATGTGGTAAAAGAGATAAACCTTGCCGAGAAACGCCTCACCATCGAAGCCATCACGGGGCTATTAGACTAGCGGGATTTGATCTTCGCTTTGCGGTTCCGAGTGGTTATTCACATCCGGAGGTCGTAGCCAGACACCGCACCGGTATGCCTATCAATGTAAAATGCTATGGGCCCAAGCAGGCCGTCAAGCGTGGTGGTGTAGGTGACTTTCCATGTCGGTTGACTGCCATGCTCGCTCCACCATATCTCGGGCAGGTCACTTTTTGCAACCAGCGGGGAGTCATAATTTGTGATTGCTGCTATTGTCTCTTGCGAATAATGTGACTCGAGGTAGGCCTCGGCAATCTCCGTAGCCCTTTTTGCGGTTATCTCGTCTGGTTCGGTGGATTTTTCTAAAATGCTGACGATTTCACCCATCACTGCCAATGCCTGCTGATTGCCCCAATAGCCCATACGGTATACGTGACCATTGACAATGACTTCGCCATTGTCCGCCAGTACTACCTGCCTTGATTCACCATCGCCAAAGACTTGGGAGATCCACAAAACGCTGCCAGCATTGCTTATCGAGGCATGGCGGGAAAACGACCGGAAAGAGCGATGATATGGATACTCATCCAATAACCGCTGTATCTGCAAGAATTCCTCCGAATCCGGTTGCAGGATATAGGTTTCAGAGGTTCCTGTCAGAAGGTTGCCTTCCAGCCGGTGTGCGGTCACGTCTATGCGCATGGCGGCGTCACTTGTGATGGCATCGGCGAACGACAGTGGCCACAACATGATTAAACCGCTGACGACGATGGCCACACATAACAGCGAAAGAACAATTTTCTGTTTCATTTACCTACCAAGCGCTGTTCCCCAGATAGTTTTGTGTTGTCCAATGGTAACTCTGGGCAGACTAACCAGTCTGCCTGGCCTTTGCAGCCTTGTTGGCATCATCCAGGAACTGCTTTACCGTCTCTCGGGAGTATTGATGATCGGCCATCTTGGCTACGAATTGCGGTGGAATGGTGACGATATGTGCTCCGGCCAGGGCGGCCTGAAGAACGTCGCCCACGGAGCGGATGCTCCCCACGATAAGGCGGCTTTTGTATTGCCACCGCTCCACCCAATCCACTGCGTCGGCAACGACCTCCCCCGCATTTCCGCCTTCATCGGCAATCCGCCCGGCAAAGAGGCTGATGTAGCTTGCTCCGGCCTTGGCGGAAAGAATGACCTGGGAAAGGGAGAGGGCTACGGTGGCATTGATTCTGATGCCCTCCTCCTCCAGCCGGTGCATTACTCCGTAGCAAGGCACGCCGTCCATGTTTACCTGGGGGATCTTGACGACGATATTGTCTCCCCAGGAGGCAAGTTCTCGGCCTTGGAGGTACATTTCCTCGGGATCGTTGCTCACTACCTCGATGCTTAGGGGCAGGGGGGTGATGAGCGAGGCAAGTTGCTGGGTGCCCTCTCTTAGGTCAAGCAAGCCGTCCCGGTACATGATAGAGGGGTTAGTGGTCACCCCGTCTATCAGGCCCGAATTGAGCCATTTTTCTATCTCGCGTGTATCTGCTGAGTCAAGAAATATCTGCATATTTGCTCCTTCCTGGCCTTGGTTAATTCTCGGATAAAGGACTGCTGGTATTATACACCGAATCAAGGGTTAATTCGTGGCGCTTTGACTATGCCAACTCCATAATTGAGGAGCTGGACAACCAGAGACAAGGGATCCTCAAGCAGATATCTGATCTCAGTGTAAATGTTGTTCCCGCTGAACAGACGGAGATGATATCTGACTACCTGGGTTCTTGGGGGAGCGCCAGCTTTGATGGCAAGAGGCTGGTCGTTGACGGGCTTATCTCAACCGTCAAAGCGGGTAAGGGCGACATTGCCATAGAATGAAAATCTAGTCTAAGGGAGTTTTGCATTGTACAAGGTGGTTGGCCTTGATGGTGGTAAAAAACAATACCGTTGTAGGCAGCGTTCTGTATTTGAGGCGATTGGTGATCGCGCTCATGAGCGACATTGTTCTACTCAAAATACAATGGCCAGAAGCGCTCAATAGGTGTTGCCGCCATCCGTTCGTCAAGCTCAAGCCGGACATCTCGTTCGGTCACACCGCCTAGGGTATGAAGATAGGACCAGGCGTTTTCCCTGAGGGGGCGTGTGGCGTTCAAATTCTCTCGGGTGTAGTCCGCCACGTTCAGGTAGGCGGTGGCAGGGCTGTATTCCAGGCGCGGGTGGTTGTCAGTGTTTAGGGGCCCGCCGCTGGCATAAACTCTTAGGCCGCTTTCTCCCAGCAGTAAGCACGCCAGAATATCGTAGGCATCGTTCATCCCCATGGGTTGAAGCTCCTGATTGATCTCCGGACGCAACATCCGCCCTTGCAGGCGTTCCAGGTCTATGGATAACGGCTGCTGTGTGCCAACCAGAAGATAATAATGCCGGGTAAGCGAATACCATAGTGTAGCGTGGGGGAAGACTTCTTGGAACGTGCGAACCACCATCTTCACATCGTCCTCGGACATTAGATGGTAGGGCAGCCATATTGTCAGCAGCCCGTCACTGGAAAGACGCTCTTGGCAGGCCTGGTAAAACTCGACCGAGTAGAGGCTGCCGCTACCTGCGCTTTTAGGCGATGTGGCATCAACCGAAATAACATCGTAGACCAGGTCGGTAAGCAGCAGGTAGTTGCGGCCGTCGCCGGAGATAATGTTTGCCGTTGGGTCGTCCATGACGCCATGGTTAACCTCGGGAATGAGGCGCGCGGCCTCAACAACCTCTGGTACTAGCTCCACCACGTCAAGGCGCTCGGGATCGTACAGCGTCGCTGCCCAGGTAGACCCGCCCGCTCCAAAGCCGACGATGGCGACGCGGGGATTATCCACTCCACTGAGAAGTAAGGGTAGGTGCCCCAGGCTCTTCTGGGCATCCGTGTGGCGCAATGTGGTTCCGGCCACAGGGAAGCCGTCCAGGCTGAGGGTGCGGTCACCAAAAATCGTCTGATACACTTTTACGGTGGCTGCCGCACTTTCTTGGTAATATAGGATACCGTGCGGCAGGGTACGTTCCACCGTCGAGGAAAAGACAGCCCCACTATGAGAAATGAGCAAGGCTAGGACGATGACAAATGGCAGGGCTGAGGCCGCCGCCTTGATTTTATTGACATAATTATTGAAGTGCTCTCCTAAGATGAGAACCAAGCCTATTAAGGCACTGAGTGTGGCCACCAGCATGACACTGCCGTAGATGCCCAAGAGTGGCAACAAGACCAGTCCTGCGCTCAAAGATCCGATGACCCCGCCCAAGGTATTTGCTGCATATACTCTGCCTACCGTATTGCCTACTGTTTGTGCGCTTCTGGCGTAAAGACGTACGGCCAAAGGGATGGTCATGCCCAAGAGAAGGGTAGGCAGCAGCATGACGGCGGCAGAACGAGCAAGGCGTATCAGCGACCAGAGCATCTGATTATCGGTGGGATAGACATCGGCTCCTGCACCGATACTTGCCCCCAGATTGGCAAACAGAGGGAGGGAGAGTAGGGCCAAGAAACCGACCGCCAGCTCAATAGCCCCAAAAATAAACAGCAGATGTCGCCCGCGGTCCAGCCAGCGGGAGACGAGCAGGCTGCCCAGGGCGATGCCTAACAGAAAGGTGCTAAGCATGGTGGTAAAGGCCTGCGCGGTGTTATCCAAAATGTAGACCAAAGCGCGGGTCCACAGCACCTCCAGGGAGAGGGAGCAAAAACCAGAGATGCCGATTGCCCAGATGATGAGGTGTTGGTGCCTGGGAGAGTAAGACGTGCCGGCAGAAGAAAGCTCGCCATCAGTGAATGATGACTCGTCTGGGCCCTTGCCTTGATGCCGAGGCATTGTTCGCTGATCCAAGACAAAGACGCTCAGGGCGATAATGATACCCAGTCCACCAGCCAGATAGGCAGCCTCTCTTACCCCTAGAAAGTAAATTAGGAAGAACCCGGCGGCGGCCGTACCCACGGCAGCCCCCAGGGTATTAATGAAATAGAGCTGGCTTACGCGTCTGCCTAGTTCGCCGGAGCGCCGCACCAGAAAGCGGCTGATGACGGGCAGGGTGCCTCCCATCAGGAAAGTTGGGGCCAAAAGGATCATGAATGATAAGCCAAGCCTGATAAGGCTCAGCAGGAAATAATCGGTCGTAATATGGCGGTAAACAAAGATATAGACGTTGTCCAGGCCGGCAAAAAACACTGGCATGAGAAAAGCGAAAATGGCAATGCCCAACTCAAGTGCCCCGTAAAGCCTGAGCGGACGGCGCACCTTGCTGGCTAGATTGCCGAAGTAGTAGCTACCGAGTCCCATGCCTGCCATGAACGAGGCCAGGGTCGTGGCGGCGGCAAGCGCCGTCACGCCGAAGACCAGGCTTAGCATTTTAAGCCAAACCACTTCTAGGACCAGGGCGCAGGCACCGGAGAAGAAAAAGACCAGGAAGATCATGGGGAGCAGGCGTCGTCCGGTATCGTAAGAGGTGCAGGATGTTGGCTCATTGAGATTCACGAGGCGTATTATGCCTGCCTAGGCCAATAAAAGCAATCTTATGCACAGCTACGCGTACCCTGTCCAGTCGGGACAGTTCAGCCATAAGCGAGATATTCTCTTTGGCGAGATGCTGGAGACTGTTGCCCAACTGGCATTCCCCCGATTTAGGAGATCGCGGCACAGGGTCGCTGTGCTTCTAACGACCCCGAACCAATATTCTCATACTGCATGCCTATATGGATAAAGCCCTACAGTACGCGAACAGATAAGCGGGAAATCAAATCATTATCCTTTGAGCCTTGGGGCATTAAGCTGTATTTGCTTGTTATGGCTGAAAAACGTAAAATAGCACATCATTTTCCCAGGAGACTGCCTCGGTAACCTTTCTGACAGTCTAACCAAGGAGTGCTACATGGCTGTATTCATAACAGATACCACTCTGCGTGATGCACACCAGTCGCTGATTGCAACTCGTATGCGTACGCGCGACATGCTGGACATCTTGCACGATCTTGATGAGGTAGGGTTTTTCTCGTTGGAGATGTGGGGTGGAGCCACCTTTGATTCCTGCATTCGTTTTTTAAACGAAGATCCATGGGAGCGATTGCGCATCATTCGCAAGGAGGTTAAGAATACCCGCCTCCAAATGCTCCTGCGCGGCCAGAACCTGGTCGGCTATCGTCACTATGCCGACGATGTGGTGCGTGAGTTTGTTCGCCTCTCGGCTAAGAATGGCATGGACATCTTCCGCGTTTTTGATGCCCTGAATGACATTCGCAATATGCGTGTTTCCATTGAGGCGGTTAAGGACTGTGGGGGTCATGCCCAGGGCACCATTTGTTATACGACCAGTCCCGTGCATACCACCCAGCGGTTTGTAGACATGGCTATTGAACTGGAAAGGCTGGGTTGCGACTCGCTTTGCATCAAAGACATGGCAGGGCTCATTTCGCCTGAGGCCGCTGCCGACCTGGTGGGCTCTATTAAGAAAAAAGTTAAGATTCCGCTTGATCTGCACTCGCACTGTACCAGCGGCATGGCTCCCATGTCTTACTACGCCGCCGTAGGGGCGGGGGTGGATATACTGGACACCGCCTTTTCGCCTTTCGGCTGGGGTACCTCCCAGCCGCCTACGGAAAGCATGGCGGCTGCCCTGAAAGATACGCCCTACGACACCGGCTTGGATTTGGAAAAGCTCAATGCCTTGGGCGAGCGCTTTGCCGAGATCAGCCGGAAATACAGGATATTGTTTACGGAAGAAGTTACCCGTCCTAGCATTGCCGTTCTGTTGCACCAAATACCGGGGGGTATGATCTCAAACTTGGTGAGCCAACTCCGCGACCAAAAGGCGCTGGATCGGCTCCCAGAGGTACTGGCTGAGGTGCCAAGGGTGCGAGCAGAATTGGGTTATCCCCCCCTCGTGACCCCCACCAGCCAGGTTGTGGGTACCCAAGCGGTGTTAAACGTGCTGACCGGCGAGCGCTACAAACAGGTTACCAAGGAGACCAAGAACTATCTACTGGGTTACTACGGTGCGGTAACGGGGGAGATTGATCCCATGGTAAGACGCGCCATAATCGGCGACGAGGCCCCTATATCCGGACGCCCCGCCGATCTGTTGCCCCCCGAGCTCCTCAAGGCTCAGGAGGAAGCCCAAAAGCTGGGCATCGTTAGACAGGAAGAGGATGTTTTAAGCTATGCCCTTTACCCTGAGATAACGGTCAAATTCTTACGGGGCGAGCTGAAAGAGGAAAACCTGGCGCCATCCCTGCCGGCAGCGACAGCGGTGACAGCGCCTGCCGCATCAGGAGCCCCCGCCGAGTTTAATGTGGATGTAGACGGTGAGGTCTTTGCCGTCAAGGTGTTGCCTGTAACGTCCAAGACACCCAAGGGCACTCCCGCGGCCAAAACGACTAAGCCAGACCAGAACCAAAAAGGGGCGGTGCTTGCTCCCATGAATGGCATGATCCTCTCTCTTCGTGCTAAGGCCGGAGACCGAGTCAAGGCGGGGGACGTTGTGGCTACCATTGAGGCTATGAAGATGGCCAGCGAGATTTGTGCCCCCCAGGACGGCACCGTCACCGGTGTCTATACTTATGAAGGCGAGCTGGTCAACGCTAAAGACGTGCTCATGGTGATTGAGTAGCGATATGGAAATAACCAAGATCCTGGTCGCTAATCGCGGCGAGATTGCCATTCGCATCATGCGGGCCTGCCGCGAGCTCAACATAAAATCGGTGGCGGTCTATTCCGAGGCCGACAAAAATGCTCTCTTTGCTAAGTATGCGGACGAGGCATACTGCATCGGTCCAGCCCAGGCAGCTCAGAGCTATCTGAGCATTCCGAAAATAATCGCTGCCGCTGAGGAGAGTGGGGCACAGGCCATTCATCCTGGATACGGCTTCCTGTCGGAAAACCCCGGCCTGGCCTATGCCTGTGAACAGGCGGGAGTGAAATTTATCGGTCCCTCATCGCGGGCTCTGGAGCTAATGGGCAACAAGATTCTCGCCAGACAGGAGATGAAGAGAGCCGGTGTCCCCGTGGTGCCGGGGGGCAACGACCTGGTGAACAGCCTTGCCCAAGGCAAGGATGTCGCCCGGCAAGTAGGCTATCCTGTGATTGTTAAGCCGTGCGGCGGAGGCGGTGGTATTGGCATGAAAGTCGCTGCCTGTGAAACCGAACTGGAACAGGCGCTAAATGATGCGCAGCTCATGGCCGACAAAGCTTTTGGGGTAGCCGATGTCTATATCGAAAAATTCATTCCCCAGCCTCGCCATATCGAATTTCAGGTCATGGGTGACGGCCATGGCAACATGGTCTATTTGGGGGAGCGTGAATGCTCCATCCAGCGCCGCTATCAGAAATTGATTGAAGAAAGTCCCTCACCCGCCATCACCCCTGAATTGCGGGAGCGTATGGGCGAAATCGCCGTGCGGGCAGCGAAATGGGTTAACTACGAAAATGCCGGTACCATTGAGTTCATCTTCTCGGGCGGCAACTTCTATTTTATGGAGGCCAATGCTCGCGTCCAGGTGGAGCATCCTGTTACCGAGATGGTCACTGGTATTGATATTGTAAAAGAGCAGATCCGCATTGCACAGGGGATGCCGCTGTCGTTTAAGCAGTCCGACATTCATCTAAACGGCTGGGCGATTGAGTGCCGCATTAATGCGGAGGATCCTCTCAACAATTTCGCTCCTTCCACGGGCAAACTCCGCGGCTATCGCTCGCCGGGCGGCATTGGTATACGGGTTGACAGCGGGGTGCATACCCGGTACACCATTCCTTATTTCTACGATCCCATGATATCTAAACTCATCGCCTGGGGGCGCGATCGCGCAGAGGCCATTGCCCGTATGCGCCGGGCGCTCTATGAATACATCATTGTGGGGGTTAAGACCAATATCCCGTTCCACAAGGCGGTCATGAACAATCCCCGCTTCATCTCGGGTAACCTTACCACCAGTTTCCTGGAGCGCGAGACCACTCTTGTAGAGGATATGAAGCGTGTCATGGAGCAAGAAGAGCCCCTGGAAGACAAACTTACCGATATCTTTGATGATAATCGACGCATCGCTGCCATTGCCGCAGCGGTGACTCTCGCCCAACAGGGATAAATACTCAGGCAGGTCTCGGCAGAGCCATGTGGGGCAGCTCGCCTTTGGTATTTCACCATCGCCTGGGTAGGCTGTGGTTTAGCCTTGCCCCCAGACCTCAACATTGCCTTATGGTGCGCTGGGCATCATAAGGCAATTTCAAAACATGATCATGCCTGCATGGTAATCTTTTGCTTGAGAAGAGATCATTTAGCAAAGCGTAACTTGGCAACCGAGACGCGCCGGGGATAATCGCACTGGCATTGGGTGCCTTGCAGGTATGAGGGGCGCTTGATATAATAACACTTCGACATCACAAAGGTCAGCGTCCCTGGCCCTTTAGGGGTGAGGGGCGTTTTATTTAAGCGCGAAAGAAGCAAGGGATATGTCTTCGTTAAACTCCAAGACTGATGACAACCTGGAGGCTATGCGGCACTCGTCTTCACATATCATGGCTCAGGCGGTGCTTGAGCTGTTCCCTGATGCCAAATTGGGCATCGGCCCAGCCATTGAGGACGGCTTCTATTATGATTTCGAACTGCCCCGCTCACTCATTCCAGAAGACCTGTCGGTGATTACCGAAAAGATGAATGCCATCATCGGCCAGGATCTGCCGTTCGAGCGGAGCGAGATTACCAAGGACGCAGCCCGCCGGCTTTTTGCCAGCCAGTCGTTTAAACTGGAGCTTATTGATGAACTTCCCGGCAACACCGTCTCCCTCTACCGACAGGGTGGCTTTACCGACCTTTGCAAAGGTCCGCATGTGTCGTCAACTGGCCAAGTGAAGGCTTTTAAGCTCCTCTCTATTGCTGGGGCCTACTGGCGAGGCAGCGAGAAGCGCCCCATGCTGCAGCGTGTATACGGAGTAGCTTTCCATACGTCACAGGAGCTCTCGGACCACCTAATCCAGCTAGAGGAGGCCGCGAAGCGCGATCACCGTAAACTGGGCAGAGAACTGGAGATTTTTTCCTTTGACGATGAGATTGGGCCAGGGTTGCCTCTGTGGCTGCCAAACGGAGCGGTGATTATTGAGGAGCTGGAAGATTTGGCCAAGGATTTGGAGTTCCGGCATGGATATGCGCGGGTTAGGACCCCGCATATCTCCAAGGAAGATCTCTTTCTCCACTCCGGGCACCTGCCTTACTACGCAGAGAGCATGTATCCTCCTATGGAACTTGAGGGCGTTCGCTATTATATTAAGCCTATGAACTGCCCGATGCACCACAAAATATATGCCAGCAAACCCCGTAGCTATCGCGAGCTACCCCTGCGACTAGCGGAATACGGCACCTGTTACCGCTACGAGAAATCGGGCGAGCTCTTCGGGCTGATGCGGGTGCGCTCCATGCAGATGAACGATGCCCATATCTACTGCACGGAGAAGCAGTTTGAACAGGAGTTCATGGCGGTCATAGAGCTCTACCTGGAATACTTTAAGATCTTCAATATCCGAGAGTATCGCATGCGTCTCAGTACCCATGCCCCCGAGGGGTTGGGTAAGAAATATATCGACAGTCCCACCCTCTGGCTGAAGACGGAAAGTATGGTGCGGGAGGCTATGCTACGCCACGACGTTCCCTTCGTTGAGATACCAGACGAGGCCGCTTTCTATGGTCCAAAAATCGATGTTCAGATTAAGAGTGCTATTGGGCGCGAATTTACCCTGGCCACTAACCAGGTGGATTTTGCTCAGGCTGAGCGCTTTGATTTGGAGTTTACGGGTGAAGATGGGGGCAAAGAGCGCCCCCTCATTATCCATCGCGCCCCGCTTAGCACCCATGAGCGCTTCGTGGGCTTTTTACTTGAGCACTACGGCGGGGATTTCCCGTTTTGGCTAGCTCCGGTACAGGCGGTGATTATTCCTGTTGCCGACCGCCACTTAGAGTACGCTGGTATCGTGGAGGGTCTTTTGCAGGATAAGGGAATTCGGGTGAAGCTGGACGGGCGAGCTGAGCGCATGGGCAACAAGATCCGTCAAGCCCAAGCGGCGCATATTCCCTGTATGCTGATACTTGGCGACAAGGAAGTAACCGATGCCACAGTATCGATTAGATTGCATTCTGGGGCACAGGCTAACGATTTGACCCCAGCGGCGGTGCTGGAGGCTATGATGCAAGCCGTGGTGGACAAAACGCCTGATTTTAATCTATAATACGGCTCTACCCTGAAACTGGGCGTTTCAGGGTAATCTGTTTCAACCGAGCAAAACGGGAGGTATAAGAAAACATAATTAAGGAACTGCGTGTTAACCAGATGATCCGGGGCAAAGAGGTGCGCCTGGTGGGGGAGAAGGGCGAGCAACTTGGGGTCATGCCGCTTTATCAGGCCAGAGAGGTCGCCGAGCGTTTCAGCCTTGACCTTGTAGAGGTAGCTCCCACGGCCGTACCGCCCGTTTGCCGCCTGATGGATTATGGGAAATTTAAATATACCCAAACCAAAAAGGAGCGCGAGGCTCGCAAGGGCCAGAAGATGTCGCTCCTGCGCGAGATCAGGCTACGGCCAAAGATCGGTGAGCACGACTTTGACGCTAAGGCGCGTACCGCCCGTAAACTGCTAGGAGAAGGCGATAAGGTAAAAGTAACCATCATGTTTCGGGGGCGCGAGAATACGCATCCGGAGTTGGGGCTTAAGCTTATTGAGCGCATGAAAGAAACCATGAAAGATATTTCGGTGCTGGAGAAGGAGCCGACGCGGGAAGGAGCCCGCTTGCATGTCATCCTGGCTCCTCAGGCACCAAAAAATAAACCGACCGAGATCACCAAGGCGGAGATAGCCGAAGAAGAGGTAGGGATACTGCAAGATGCCAAAGCTTAAAACTCACAAGGGTGCCGCGGCCCGGTTCAAGATAACCGGCACCGGCAAGATTATGCGCATGAAGGGCGGGAAGAGCCATCTGCGCCGCACCAAGCCGCAACGCGTTAAGAGGCTTTTTGATCAAATGATTCCGTTGCATGCCGCTGACCGAAAACGCATCAGTCGGCTTATTCCCAATGGAACCGGTGACTAATTTCAATGGTGGCTAACTAGAGGAGGAATACCTTGGCCAGAATTAAAATGGGCGTGACCAAGCGCCGCAGACACAACAAAGTATTGGAGATTACCAAAGGCCAGCGCGCCACGCGCCACACCTTGTACAAGCGGGCACACGAGGCCATGTTGCATTCGCTGAACTATGCCTATATCCATCGGCGCGAGCGCAAGGGTGATATGCGCCGTATCTGGATCACCCGCATCAACGCCGCCTGCCGTGCCAATGGCTTGAGCTACAGCCAGTTCATGGCGGCACTCAAGAATGGGGAGTCTGCCTTGAACCGCAAGACGCTGGCTGATATAGCTGTCCGGAATCCGGGTGCATTCGCCGAAATCGTCAGTGCCGTCAAGCCAAGTTAAGGCTTCTCAAAGCTAAGACCCTTAGGGGGCAGAGTTGGTCTGCTCCCTTTATTTTTTTGATTTCCTTTAGGGCCGACGCTACCAAATCCTGGGTAAGAGAGCCCGGCGCGAACGCGGATAATTTGGGAAGTGTGACCGGTACCAATCATGGTTGGCGCGAGCTCGGGGTGCCAAGTTGGCGATTGTCCATATGGCAAAAGCCAAGCCCGGCAGCGACCAGGTGGCAATGGCCCAGCCAATCCAAATAATGATCTCGCCTAGGTAGTTAGGGCAAGATACCCAGCGGTACAGTCCGCCGTGAGGGACTGCGTAAGTGGTGTCTGTTGTCCGCCGCAGACGGCGCAGAGTGTGGTCGGCCCAGCGGTTGATGATATAGCCTGTGGCAAAGAGGAAGAGCCCTAAGATAAAGCGCGGATCATGCAGCCAGGTGCTGGTGTATTCGGCGGAGAAGGTGAAAAGGTGGCGCCCGTTAAGATAGGCATTGACTGAGTTGAAAGCCAGACCCATGGTCACAACGCTCAGAGGCATCTGTCGAGCAGTCCTGGGCAGGGTGAAAGGATAGATAAAGGCGCGGTGCACATAATGCACCTCCCACATCAATAGAAATATCCATGACACCGGACCGTGCGCGCTGCCCAGAACAAAGAAGAGTACCAACCACAGTGCCGCCGCAGATTCCATGACCAACCACCCCTGCCTCGCTCCGAATGTGGGCCCCCAGCCCGTGCGAAGATAGCGCCCGTAGGGGGCGTTCACAAAAAAGAGTAGCACTCCGATGGCAAGGGCAACTATGATCCAGCCTAGGAGCAGCCAATTGGCCAAAATCTCTTCACTCATACTATTCTCTTTGGCAGGGAGCCGTGATACTGAAACCAGGCTAGCGTATCCCGTATCGTATCGTCAAGAGCGCGTGGCTCATACCCCAGTTCGGCAGTGGCTCGCGCGTGACTCATCTGCGGATTGGCGCGCACCGCTCTTAGCGAGGCGCGGGTATAGAGGGGGCGGCGGTGGCGTAACTTGTCATAAGCGCCTATAAAAGGGATGCCTATCCCCGCCAACCAGAATGGGCATATGAAAGAAGGAGGGCGCCCGCCGGTAAGGCGCGCCGTCATCTCTGCGAGTGCGGTAAGAGAGGCCCAGCGTCCGGACAAGATGTATTTTGCCCCCGGAGGTGCCTTGGCCTCTGCGGCTAGTGCCCCAGTTGCCACATCGCGCACATCCACCCAATCGAAACCGCCCGCTACGAGTGCTGGCAACTTGCCGCAGGCCATCGCCAGCAACATCTGCCCGCCGTGCGATGGCTGGTAATCATGCGGACCAATGATGCCCGTAGGAGCCAGAATGACGGCATTAAGTCCTCGCATGAAGCCTTCTTGCACAATGCCCTCACTTGCTGCTTTGGAGCGGTCATAGTAATGGGCGCCATTACCCACCAACTCACGTGTCTCGTCCACCGGCGCGGTGAATGGTGGCTGCTGCATGGCGTGGATGGAACTGAAATGTACCAAACGCTTTACTCCGGCGGTCAGGCAGGCTGCCACCACGTTTTCTGTGCCTCGGATATTGACTGACCAGGCTATATCACGACAGTTGTCATCAATGGAGACGACTGCAGCCAAGTGAAATACCGTCTCCGCATCTTGAAAGGCCCTCTCAAGGGAAGCCGGGTCACGCACATCGCCTATTACTCGCTCAACCTCTAGGCCAGAAAGCGCTAATGCGTCGCGGTGTACCAGAACACGCACCCGCCGACCCTGGGAGCATAGGAGGCGCACCAGATTGTTGCCGACATGCCCGCTCGCTCCCGTAACAACTGTAAGCCTGGATTGAATCTTTAAATACCTCCCGATCGGCGGTAGTCCCTTCTGCAATCTGCGGAGCTAATTTAAGCTAATTGGATCTGGCGCTTGCTCCATACCACGGTGATTATATCCTTGATGTTACCAATATTGCCACACAACTTAAATGCAAATCAGGATATACCATGTTGCCCCTGCCATGATGTCCAGAATGTATTTTATGACGACATTGCGTAATGGCGATCTTGACGGTTGAGCCTCTGCAATTCAAGTACTTCGCTGCCTTGCCTCCTGGTGCTGAAGTGGGCCGCAGGTTAAAATGGATCCGATCAACTCCGGTGACATAACCGCTGGACGAGGCCCTCGACTGGGCTCGGTATGCGGGTAATGTCTATTTTGTGGACTTTACCGATAAAAGATATTCTCGGCTATTAAAAAGACGCGCCCCGTCAAAACTTGTGTATTGCCCTTCTCTCTGAAAACTGAAACCAAGTTTTTCCATGATTCTGCCTGAGGCGGGGTTTTCTGTGGCATGCCTGCCCAAGAATGAGGAGATGCCCAGTTCTTGGGTGGCAAAATCAATCATCGCCCATGCCGCCTCGGTGGTCAGGCCCAAATTCCAATATTTTTTCATAATGTTATAACCGAGCTCGTACATTTCGTATTCTGCGTTATATCTAATTCCGCCAGAGCCAAATAGTTCTTGGTTTTCTTTAAGCACAAAGCCCCAGGTATAATTGGTTTCCGCCGCGATATCCTTTTCCTCGGCGGACAACCATTCTATAGTGTCATCGATTGATTGATGCAGGCTCCAGTTCATGTATTTTGCAACCTCGGGGTCACTGGCCCAGTTATTATAAATAAGCGTGGCATCTGCGACTTTTAGCGGCCGCAAAAGCAGGCGGGCGGTTTCTATAATGGGGGTAATCATCAATCTGATCCTACGCGGCTTGTGCCATCCGTAAGTATTATACCAGTTTGGCCATAGGCGTTATTCAATCCACGCTTCGGAAAATCACGATGAGTCAGAGCAAAACCATCGTGGCGATATGACCAGTATACATCCTCGCATTGTATCCCCGAATCAACTTCAAGATAGGCGCACTCGCCATCAGCGGTATTTTGCTTGATGGTGATCGGTAATTCCCTTTCTCTTGGTAAAACGAAACAGCAGCGGAGCGTAAAACTCCTGTAATATTTTTTCTGCTACCTGTACTTTGGAAGCCTGCTTAGCCAAACACCCCAAATCACCTTGCGCAGGTTGCACAATTCGTGCAAAAACCATATGCTTATCAGCGTTGTGCCCCCATTGAGTAATACAAGGAGGGTGGTATGTCTAACGAAGAGAAGCACTCCGATAAGGTATCGCATGTAATCCTGCAAAAACCGCTGCCCGAAATCCTTGATGATATCGGAATCAGTATTCAAGAGTCGGAGGCGGCCGCAGCGGATGCCCGCAAGGCGGCGGAAGAAGCCCGCTGGGCGGGAGAGAGCGCGGCGGATGCCGTCATGAAGAAGATCAGAGGCCTGCTCCTCAGGATGGCTGATGACATCACAAAAGAACTAAAGCAGCCCTGATAAGGATGAGGGCCACCCATTTATGGGATATAGCCTGCCACCTATGATCCAAAGAGTGCGATCATTGCATAAGGCTCGCGTGGCGGGTTAATATTTGACATAAGGACATATGGTTACAGTGACCCCGACTGTCATTGGCAGTCGGGGTGTCTAATTTTTGGTTAAGGCTGGTGGTGCGCGGGGGTATTCGAGGCGCTCGTTCCCATTTTTTTGACCTCCTCACTGAAGGGCGGTTTTTCTCAAAAGGAGTGGCGTGCTGTACTTCCCTCGATTCATCAAGGCCTACCAAGGCCTACCAAGGCCTTGATCCTGCAGTAATAACCCCATTGTACCAGTGACTCCGCGGCCACATGGGGCTTTGAAGGGCGTTGAATAGATTAGCGTTCTTCATTCCAGGTCGGGTAGATACCTCGCAGCTCTGCTGCGTTGACTCGGTAAGGCCAGTATACCTATACTGCAAGCATGGGAAATACGAGTGAACATAT